>NZ_VDDD01000049.1 GCF_006151785.1 Paracoccus marcusii | reverse complement strand
CGGCGCCGTCGCGCCGCATTGCGCGGGTCCGGGCGGGCCGACCTGGACCGCGTGGGGGTCGTGTCCCACCGGCGCCTGCGGGGTGGCCGCGCATCCCGCCAGCAGCGCCGCGCCCAGGATCATCAGCGATCCCCGTCCGTATCCTGTCCAGTTCGTCATGCCCTGCGGTGACCCCGTTTCCAAGCGCGCCTTGGTTCTTATAGCCGCCCCGGGTTAACAAGCGCTTTCGCCCCGATGCGGCCATGGCGCCCTGGTTTGGCGGAACCGTGCCGACATGGCGGTCGTTCGGTGGCGGAACATCACAAGGACCTTTGCACATGGCCATCTGGGATTTCGTGAAAGACGCGGGCAAGTCGGTCTTCGGCAAGGCCGAGGCCGCCACGCTCAAGCCCGCCGTCGCGGCCCCTGCCGCAGCCCCCGCCGCCGCGCAGCCCGCGGCCCAGGACGACACGCAGCGCAAGGTCGCGGCGCTAAAGGCGGAACTGCGCGCGCTGAACCTGGACGGCGACGACGTGCACCTGCGCCTGCGCGGCGACACGGTGGTCGTCGAATCCAAGGGTGCCGACCGCGAGACGCTGGAGAAGCTGATTTTGGCCGTCGGCAACATCGAGGGCATCGCCAAGGTCGAGGCCGACCTGCCCGCCGATGCCCCCCAACCCGTCTTCCACACCGTGAAGAAGGGAGAGACCCTGTCCGCCATCGCCAAGGAGCACCTGGGCAACGCGAACAAGTACGCCGCGATCTTCGAGGCGAACCGCCCGATGCTGAGCGATCCCGACAAGATCTATCCGGGCCAGGTCCTGCGCATTCCCGCTGCGGACTGACCACCCCGGTTGGACCGCCATGACGCCGCGTCGGCCATCGGTTGACGCGGCGTTTTCACATGCGGCGGACCGGTCGGGACTTGCCCCGCCCGGCCTTGTCGGACCATCCTGACCCGCAGGGAGGGGCCGCAGCCGATGCGGCCCGACAGCAGGGGGACCAGATGGGCAAGTTCGGCAGCTATGCGGACCGCGACAGGATCGAACAGGAAGGCAGCTTCGACGCGCGCGGCCTGCCGGTCACGATCTATGAATTCCTGTCGCGTACGGCCGAGCGGTTCCCGCAGCGGCCCGCGATCTCGTTCCAGCTGCTGTCGGGGCCCAAGGATCACGCCGTTACCCTGTTCTGGCAGGACCTGCTGGAACGCGTGACCGAAACCGCCAACCTGTTCCGCAGCCTGGGCGTGGGGCCAACCGACACCGTCGCGTACCTTCTGCCCAACAGCATCGAGACGCCGGTGGTCCTGCTGGCCGGGGCCACGGCGGGGATCGTGAACCCGATCAACCCGCTGCTGGATGCAACCCAGATCGCCGGCATCCTGCGCGAGACGAATGCCAAGGTGCTGGTCACGCTGAAGGCCTTCCCCAAGACCGACGTGGCGCAGAAGGCCGCCGAAGCGGTGGCCCAGGCCCCGAACGTCACCCATGTGGTCGAGGTTGACCTGAACCGCCATCTGCGCGGCCTGAAACGCTTTATCGTGCCGCTGATCCGCCCCAAGGTGAAGGTCCGGCACAAGGCCAAGGTCCTGGATTTCGAGGCCGCCACCAGCGCACGCAAGCACACCGCCCTGGAATTCGACGACCCCAAGGCCGACCGCGTCGCGGCCTATTTCCACACCGGCGGCACCACCGGCACGCCCAAGGTGGCCCAGCACAAGTACAGCGGCATGATCTATAACGGCTGGCTTGGGGGGACGCTGCTGTTTGACGAGACCGACGTACTGATGTGCCCGCTGCCGATGTTCCATGTCTTTGCGGCCTATCCGGTGCTGATGTCCTGCATCGCGTCAGGCGCGCATGTGGTGATGCCCACGCCCGCCGGATACCGGGGCGATGGGGTCTTCGACAACTTCTGGAAGCTGATCGAGCGGTGGCAGGCGACGTTCCTGATCACCGTGCCCACGGCCATCGCCGCGCTGATGCAGCGTCCGGTCAACGCCGATGTGGGCAGCCTGAAGACCGCCATCTCGGGTTCGGCGCCGCTGCCGATCGAGCTGTATAACCGCTTCAAGGCGGCCACCGGGGTGGAGATCGCCGAAGGCTACGGCCTGACCGAGGCCACCTGCCTGGTCAGCTGCAACCCGGTGGACGGGCTGAAGAAGGTGGGCTCGGTGGGCATCCCGCTGCCGCACACGCATGTGCGCATCCTGAACCACGACGATGCGGGCCGGGTGCATGAATGCCCCACCGATGTCGTCGGAGAGATCTGCGTCGCCAATCCCGGCGTCTTCCCCGGCTCGACCTATACCGAGGCCGACAAGAACCATAAGCTGTTCGCCGACGATCGGTACCTGCGCACGGGCGATCTGGGCCGGATCGACGCGGACGGCTATCTGTGGATCACCGGGCGGGCCAAGGACCTGATCATCCGCGGCGGCCACAACATCGACCCCGCCGAGATCGAGGAGGGGATGCTGTCGCACCCCGCCGTCGCGTTCGCCGGCGCCATCGGCCAGCCCGACGCCTTCGCGGGCGAACTGCCCTGCGTCTATGTGGAACTGGTTGGCGGAGCCACGGTGACCGTGGACGAACTGGCGGCCCATGCCCGCGACCACATCCATGAACGCGCCGCCGTCCCCAAGCATATCGAGATCCTGTCGGAACTGCCCAAGACCGCGGTCGGCAAGATCTTCAAGCCGGACCTGCGCCGCCTGGCCATCAGCCGCGTCTATGACGCCGCCCTGCAGGGCACCGGCGCCCGCGTGGTCGAGGTGCGCGAGGACAAGAAGCGCGGGTTGGTCGCCCGCCTGTCGCGCGAGGGCAACGTCGCCGAGGATCAGGTCCGCGAGAGGCTGGGCCAGTTCACGACGCCCTGGGACTGGGCGTGAGGGCGGGGACCGGGGGCCGTCAGGCGCCCCGGTCCTGTTCGTCCTTGGCCCACAGATAGCCGATGAAGGCGCCCTTGATCAGGCGCAGCAGCACCAGTGTCATCACCGTGGTGATCAGCCCGGTGACCGCCAGCAGCGTCGCGGGTTCGGGGCGCCAGACGTTCCAGATGATGCCGAACAGCGGGATCAGCACCAGCAGCATCACCGTCATGGTGAAGAACGCGGGCCCGTCCGCCGCCGGATAGCGGGACAGGGGCGCCTGGCAATGCGCGCAGACCGGGTTCACCTTCAGATAGCCCTGCATCAGCTGCCCCTCTCCGCAGGAAGGGCAGCGGTTCATGACGCCCCGCAGGATGGCGGCGCGGCTGTCTCGGATCTGGGTCATGGGCTGTCCTTGGGTTCGGGCGTGGCCTAGCCGTTGTCGCGCAGGATGCGCCCGGCCAGATACAGGGATCCGCAGATCAGGATACGCGCGCCGGGGTGGCGGGTCACCAGCTGTTCCACCGCCTGCGCGGCATCCTGGGCCACATGCGCGGTCATGCCGACCTGGCGCGCGGCGTCGGCGGTCTGGGTGGCGGGCAGGGTGTTCGGCTCTCCGGGGATGTCGATGGCGGTCAGGCTGGCGGCGTGGTCGGCCAGCGGACGCAGATAGCCCGCGACATCCTTGGTGTTCAGCATGCCGCAGACCAGATGCGTCGGGCGTGCGGGCATCGCGGCCAGGGTCGCGGCCAGCGCCTGCCCCCCCGCCGGGTTGTGCCCGCCGTCCAGCCACAGCTCCGCCCCCTGGGCCAGATCGACCAGCGGACCATGGCGCAGGCGCTGCATCCGGGCCGGCCATTCGGCCTGCGTTACGGAGGCGCGGGCCTGCGCGTCGGTGGCGCCAAGCGCGCGCAGGGCGGCCAGCGCGGTGCCCGCGTTCTGGACCTGGTGCGGGCCGATCAGCTTCGGGCGGGGCAGGTCCCACAGCCCGTGATCGTCCTGGAACACCATGCCGTCGCGTTCGGGCTGGATCATCCAGTGCTGGCCATGCGCGACGATGGGCGCGGACAGGCCCATGGCGCGCGCCTCGATCACGCGCAGGGCATCATCGTCCTGGGGGCCGACGATGACGGGGACGCGGGGCTTGATGATGCCGGCCTTTTCGGCGGCGATCAGGGGCAGCGTCTCTCCCAGGTACTGGGTGTGGTCGATCGAGACCGGCGTGATGACCGTCAGGCGCGGCGCGTCGATGACGTTGGTCGCATCCAGGCGCCCGCCCAGTCCGACCTCCAGCAGGGTGAAGTCCGCGGGGGTGCGGGCGAAGGCCAGGAAGGCTGCGGCGGTGGTGATCTCGAAGAAGGTGATGGGCTGGCCGTCATTCGCGGCCTCGACCTGGGCCAGCAGGTCGGCCAGGGCGTCGTCCTCGATCAGGGTGCCCGCCAGGCGGATGCGTTCGCGAAACTGCGCCAGGTGCGGCGAGGTATAGGCATGGACCCGCGCGCCCCCGGCCTCAAGGCCTGCGCGGATCATCGCCTGCGTGCTGCCCTTGCCGTTGGTGCCCGCGATGTGGATCACCGGGGGGATGGCACGTTCGGGGTTGCCCAAGGCCGCCAGAAGGCGGTGCATTCGGTCGAGCGACAGGTCGATCACCTTGGGGTGCAGCGCCATGAGGCGCGACAGGATCGCATCGGATGTGGTCATGTCATGCACCGGGGGCCAGCCCCCGGACCCCCGGGGTATTTCGACAAAGAAGAATTACTCGGCCGGGGCCGGCGCAGGCGTGGGAGCCGGCGCCGGGATCGGGTCGTTGACCGGTTCGGGCGCTGGCAGGTCGGCGCGGGTGGGGGCGGGCAGGCCGCCCAGCATCCGCAGGATCGAGACCAGTTCGTCGCGCAGCTTGCCGCGATGGGTCACGCGGTCCAGCATGCCGTGTTCCAGCAGGTATTCGGCGCGCTGGAACCCTTCGGGCAGCTTCTCGCGGATCGTCTGTTCAATCACGCGCGGGCCGGCAAAGCAGATCAGCGCGTTGGGTTCGGCGATGTGGATGTCGCCCAGCATGGCATAGCTGGCGGTGACGCCGCCCGTGGTCGGGTGGGTCAGCACGACGATGTAGGGGATGCCGGCCTCGCGCAGCATCTCGACCGCGACGGTGGTGCGGGGCATCTGCATCAGGGACAGGATCCCCTCCTGCATGCGGGCGCCGCCCGCGGCGGAGAAGAGGATCATCGGCTTTCTAACCTTGATCGCCCGTTCGGCGGCCGCCACGATCGCATTGCCCACATACATGCCCATGGACCCGCCCATGAAGCTGAAGTCCTGGCCCACGGCGATGACCGGGGTGCGGCCGATCTCCCCCTCGGCGACCAGCATGGCCTCTTTTTCGCCGGTGGATTTCTGCGCGGCCTTCATGCGGTCGGGGTATTTCTTCTGATCGCGGAACTGCAGCGGGTCTGCGATGGGCTCGGGGACCTTGACCTCGACGAAGGCGCCGCCGTCGAACAGCGCACCGAAGCGGTCGCGCGGCGTGATCGCCATGTGGTGATCGCAGTTCGTGCAGACGTTCAGGTTGTCCGACAATTCGCGGTGGAACAGCATCGTCCCGCATTCGGGGCATTTCGTCCACAGGTTCTCGGGGACTTCGCGCCGCGAGAACAGCGAGTTGATGCGCGGGCGGACGTAGTTCGTGATCCAGTTCATCGCGAATGGCCTTGGCTGTTTCAGGCCCCCAGATAGGGCCCCACGCGGGGAATTGCAATTGCCGGGGGGGCGGCTGATGATGCCGGGCATGTGGACGACCCTGTTCTTTTTCACGCACACGACCCTGTCGCTGGTGATCATCGCCCGCGTGCTGCTGCGTCCCAGGGTCGAGCCCTCGGTGCGGCTGGCCTGGATCATGGTCGTCGAGGCGGTGCCGCTTTTGGGGATCGCGGCCTATCTGCTGTTCGGAGAGGTCCGCATGAAGCAGGCCGAGGTCCAGCGCATGTCCGACGTGCGCGACCGCCTGACCGGCCTGCGCACCGCCGTGCCCGCCGTCCGCGCCGACCGGTCCGACCCGGCGGGCCCGATCATCGCCGCGAACGAGGCGGTGGGCGGCATGCAGGCCGTCCAGGGCAACAGCCTGCAGCTGCTGGAGGAGAGCGACGGGGCGATCGACGAGCTGGTCGCGGCCATCGATGCGGCGACCGATCACGTGCATCTGCTGTTCTACATCTGGCTGCCCGATGCCAGCGGCACCAAGGTCGCCCAGGCCCTGTGCCGCGCCGAGGATCGCGGCGTGCAATGCCGTGTCATCGTCGACGCCCTTGGGTCGCGGTCGCTGGTCCGGTCGGAGCTGTGGGACCGGATGAGCCAGGCGGGCGTGGAATGCGTCACCGCCTTTCCCTGGGGCCTGCCCTTCATCAGCATCCTGTTCCAGCGTCTGGACTTGCGCAACCACCGCAAGATCCTGGTGATCGACAATGCCATGGCCTTCACCGGCAGCCGCAACTGCGCGGACATGGCGTTCGCGATCAAGGCGCGCTTTGCCCCTTGGGTCGACATCCTGGTTCGGGTCGAGGGACCGGCGGTACGCCAGCTGCAGGGCGTCTTCCTGTCGGACTGGATGAGCTATACCGGCCGCGATCTGGGCCCCATGCTGCAGCCGGTGGCGCCGGTTGCCGATCCCGGCGTCGCGGCGCAGGTGGTGGCCACCGGCCCCGACCTGCGCGCGGGCAGCGTGTCGGACTGCCTGTCCGCGATGCTGCATGCGGCGCGCGACCGGGTGGTGATCACCACGCCGTACTATGTCCCCGACGATGCGCTGGACGCGGCGATCCGGGCAGCGGCGCGGCGCGGGGTGCAGGTCACCATGATCCTGCCCGCCCGCAACGACAGCCTGATCGTGGGGGCGACCAGCCAGGGCTTCTATTACGGGCTGCTGGCCGCCGGGGTCCGGCTGATGCTGTTCCGCGACGGCCTGCTGCATTCCAAGATCCTGACCGTGGACGGGCGCATGGCGATGATCGGCAGCGCGAACCTGGACCGTCGCAGCTTCGAGCTGAACTATGAGGTCAACATGGCGGTCTATGATCCGGAATTCGTCGGGCTGCTGGATGCGCGGCAGGCCAGCTATGTCGCGCGGGCCGACGCGATCACGCTGGACCAGGTGCGCGCCTGGTCGCCGTGGCGGCGCATCCGCAACAACGCGCTGGCGCTGGCATCGCCGCTGCTGTGATCACAGGGGCAGGGCGGTCGTGTATTTCGTCTGACGCAGCACGAAATGCGTCACCGTGCTGCGGATGATGCCCAAGGACAGCATCCGGCGCATCAGGAAATGTTCCAGCCCCTCGGGGTCGGTCGCCACGATCTTCAGCTGATAGTCGAAGGTGCCGGTGATGGTCGCGCATTCCAGGATCTGCGCCTCGGTCTGCACGAAGCGGTCGAACCGCGCCAGCGTCGCCTCGGTATGGTCCAGCAGCGACACCTGGACATAGGCCAGGGCATGCAGCCCGGCCTTGGCCGGCGGGACCAGCGCCACCTGCCGGTCGATCACCCCGGTCTCGATCAGCCGCCGCAGCCGCCGCCACGCGGGCGATGTCGACAGGCCCGCCGCATCGGCCAGCCCCTGGGTCGACAGGGTCGCGTCCTGCTGCATCAGGCGCAGGATGCGGCGGTCGGCATCGTCCAGATCGGGCATCGGTTTCCTCTGTTTCGGCGGTCTGCGAAATGATGTGCCGCCAAAGCCGGATGGACAACCCATTCCGGCAAGGTTTTTCCCCCGCATCCGGTAATCTGGACCGCAGAGGAGGACGTGCCATGCCGAAATCGACCGAATATGCCGCCAAGGTCGCCGACGACCGGGGTTTCATCGCCTATGACGCCGAGGAGGATGCCGTCTGGCGCGACCTGATGGCCCAGCAGTTGCCCGCCGTGCGGGACCGGATGGCCTCGCCCTATCTGCGGGGTCTGGACCTGCTGGACCTGCCGCAGGTCCGCGTGCCGCAATGCCCCGAGGTGTCGGCCAAGCTGGGCGCGCTGACCGGGTGGCGGGTGGAACCCGTGCCGGCGCTGATCGGGTTCGGGCGGTTCTTCGGCATGCTGGCCGACCGGACGTTCCCGGCTGCCAGCTTCATCCGCAAGCGCAAGCATTTCAACTACATCGAGGAGCCGGACATCTTCCACGAGATCTTCGGCCACACGCCGCTGCTGACCGATCCGGCCTTTGCCGCCTTCAGCCAGGCCATCGGCGCGGCGGGAACGCGCTGCGACAAGGCCGATTATGCCTGGCTGATCCGCCTGTATTGGTTCTCGATCGAATTCGGGCTAATGCGCGAGGATGGCCAGCTGAAGGCCCTGGGATCGGGGCTGGCCAGTTCGGTCACCGAACTGCCCTGGGCCATTTCCGGGCAGGCGGAACAGCGGCCCTTCGACGTGATCGACATCCTGCGCACGCCCTATCGGATCGATATCCACCAGCCGGTCTATTTCGTGATAGACGATCTGGACGACCTGTTCGCCGCCGCCCGGCGCGACCTGCTGGCCGACATCGCCCAGGCCCGCGCCCTGGGGCTGCACGCACCGAAATACCCGCCCAAGACCGCCGCCTGAAAGGACCGATGCCATGACCACCTGCGATCTTGCCGCCCGCGACTGCGAACCCTGCAAGGGGGGCGTGGCGCCGCACGACCCTGCGACCGCCGCCACCATGCTGAACCGGCTGACGGGCTGGACCCTGTCGGACGATGCCACCGCCATCACCCGGCGCTTCACCTTCAAGGGGTTCGCCAAGGCGGTGGAGATGGCGAACCTGGCCGCATGGCTGGGCAACAAGCAGGGCCACCATCCCGACATCGCCTTCGGCTGGGGCTATTGCGCGGTGACCTTCACCACGCACGAGGCCGGCGGGCTGACCGACAACGACTTCATCTGCGCCGCCCGGCTGGACGCGCTGGTGGCCTGAACGGCACGCGTCAGGGTTGTCCGGCGGCCCGTCACGGTCTATCCCCAAGGCCAGAGGTTTCCAGCATACGGGCCGTGCCGCATGACGAATCGTCGCCTTGTCCGGGATGACCGGCGCCAGACCGGGGGTCGCGTCCATGTCGCGCCATGAGACTAGCTGGCTGTCGCGCCGCCGGCGCGGCCATGCGGCCCGGCAATGGTCGCGGATGCTGAAATCGGTCACGCGCCGCGACCGGCCCCTGGATCCCGACCTGCGCGACGAGGCCCGCGACCTGCATCAGGTGCTGTCGCGTCTGCTGCACGCCGCCGACGCGCGCAGCGTGGGCGCCCGCGATTCCCTGTCGCGCATCGATCTGCCGGCGGGCACCGACTGGCGCTGGCGGCCCCAGATCCTGCAGGCGCGCCATGCCGCCCCCGCGCTGATCGCCCCGGAAGCGGGCCGGTGGCTGTCCCCCGAGGTGGCGCTGTTCCACGACTGCGCCGAACGTGCGCTGATCCTGCGGCAGGTGCGCAACCGCCGCGCCACCGACCTGTCCGATTACGGGCTGGCGCTGGAGGTGATGGGGTTTTCCGGAAGCTTCCTGTCGTTCTCGCTGTCGCTGCCGGTCGAGGCGCTGCGTGATCTGGGCGGGCATCACATCATCCGGCTGGACGCGACGCTGCAGGCGGAACGCCCCATCGCGGTCTATGCCCGGCTGAACATCCAGCAGGGTCCGAACACCGAAACCATGCTGCGCAAGATGGGCGAGCCGATCGAGGGCCGCCACTGCAACCGCATCGTCGAGTTCGACCTGGGCTATGCCGAACTGTCCGCCCGGTCGGTCGAGAAGGCATGGCTGGACCTGATCTTCGAGGCGCCCTTCATGAACGCGGTCGGCCTGCGCGATGTCATCCTGTCGCGCCATCCCCGCGCCCAGATCTGAGGATATGGCCATGCCGCATTTCGACAATCACGGCCTGAAGGGCGGCGTCTGGCGCGGCGCGCTGACGGGCATCGACGCACCCGGCATCCGGGTCGTGCTGATTCAGCACGCCGAGGTCCTGGCCGAGGCGCGCGTGACCGCCGACGGCCCCGGCCGCTGGCTGGTCGAGGCGGACCTGCCGGCCCAGGTCCTGTCGGACGGGGTGCAGACGCTGCTGCTGAAGACGGCGGCGGGGCCGGGACCGGACAGCGGGCCGGACGGGTATGTCCTGGCGCGGCTGTCGCTGATGGCGGGCCAGCCCCTGGACGAGGATCTGACCGCCGAGATCGCCGCCCTGCGGGCCGAGCTGGAACTGGTCAAGCGAGAGCTGCGCCGCTTTGCCGCCGACCTGACGGGGCGCTAGGTCCCGTCACCCGGCCGTCATGGTTCCTTGCGAAAAGCGGGGGGCGTGGCTATATCGCGGCTTCGCGACCCGCCCCCCGTGTTTCTTGACGTAAGGTTGACCATGACCCTGCCGCAGACGCCGCATTACCTGATCGACATGGCCCGTCTGCGCGCCAACATGGAAAAGGTCGCCCATCTGCGCGAGGCGTCGGGCGCCAAGGCACTCCTGGCGCTGAAATGCTTCGCCACCTGGTCGGTCTTCGACCTGATGCGCGACTACATGGACGGGACCACGTCCTCGTCGCTCTATGAACTGCGCCTGGGGCATGAGACCTTCGGCAAGGAGACCCACGCCTATTCCGTGGCCTGGGCCGATCACGAGATCGACGAGGCGGTGGGTTACGCCGACAAGATCATCTTCAACAGCCTGTCGCAGCTGGACCGTTTCGGCGCCAAGGCCGCGGGCATCGCGACCGGCCTGCGGCTGAACCCGCGCTTTTCGACCAGCGGCTTCGATCTGGCCGACCCGGCGCGGCCGTTCTCCCGCCTGGGCGAAGGCGACGTGGAGCGGCTGGAATCCGCGCTGGATCGCATCAGCGGCGTGATGATCCACTACAACTGCGAGAACGGCGATTTCGACCTGTTCGACCGCCAGCTGACCCGGATCGAGGACGAGTTCGGCACGATCCTCAAACGCCTTGACTGGGTGTCCCTGGGCGGCGGCATCCACTTCACCGGCGAGGGCTATCCGCTGGACCGGCTGGCCGACCGTCTGAAGGCCTTCCAGGACCGCTTCGGCGTGCAGGCCTATCTGGAGCCCGGCGAGGCCAGCATCACCAACACCACCACGCTGGAGGTCAGCGTCCTGGACATCATCGACACCGGCAAGCCCGTGGCGATCGTGGACAGCTCGACCGAGGCGCATATGCTGGACCTGCTGATCTATCGCCAGGACGCCCGCCTGCCGCAGGAGGGTGACCACCGGTACCAGATTGCGGGCAAGACCTGTCTGGCGGGCGACATCTTCGGAGAGGCGGGCTTTGACCGGCCCCTGCAGATCGGCGACCGGGTCAGCATCCAGGATGCGGCCGGATACACGATGGTCAAGAAGAACTGGTTCAACGGCGTCGCCATGCCCGCCATCGCGCGCCGCGAGGAGGACGGAACGATCCGCACCGTCCGCAGCTTCGGTTACGACGAATACAAAGGCAGCCTGTCCTAAGGCCACCCATCCTCTGCCACCTGAAGGAGACAGAATTGGCGAAGAAGAACGTGCTCATCATCGGTGCGGGCGGCGTGGCGCAGGTCACGGCCCACAAGGTCGCGCAATGGGCGGCCGAGTTCGGCGACCTGCACATCGCGAACCGCACGCAGGCCAAGGCCGACTCGATCATCCAGTCCTTGCGCGAGAAGGGTCATGACATGGCCTGGACCAGCCACGCGCTGGACGCCATGGACGCGGACGCGGTCGAGGCGCTGATCCGGCAGGTGGATGCGGGCATCGTCATCAACGTGGGCACGGCCTTCATCAACATGACCGTCCTTGAGGGCTGCATCCGCGCGGGCGCGGCCTATATCGACACCGCCATCCACGAGGACCCGGCCAAGATCTGCGAGACGCCGCCCTGGTACGGCAACTATGAATGGAAGCGCCGCGAGGACGTGGCCAAGGCGGGCATCACCGCCATCCTTGGCGCGGGCTTCGATCCGGGCGTGGTCAACGCCTATGCGCGCCTGGCCGAGGACGAGTATTTCGACAAGGTCGACAGCATCGACATCGTGGACATCAACGCCGGGTCGCACGGCCGCTGGTTCGCCACGAATTTCGACCCCGAAATCAATTTCCGCGAGTTCACCGGCACAGTCTACTCCTGGCAGAAGGGTGCCTGGCAGGAGAACCGCATGTTCGAGGTCGGCCGCGAATGGGACCTGCCCGTTGTGGGCAAGCGCACCGCCTATCTGTCCGGCCACGACGAGGTCCACAGCCTGTCGGCCCGCTATCCGCAGGCCGACGTCCGGTTCTGGATGGGGTTCGGAGAGCATTACATCAACGTCTTCACCGTCCTGCAGAAGCTTGGCCTGCTGTCGGAACAGCCGGTCACGCTGGCCGACGGCACCGACGTGGTGCCGCTGAAGGTGGTCAAGGCCGTGCTGCCCGACCCGGCAAGCCTCGCCCCCGACTATGAGGGCAAGACCTGCATCGGCGACCTGGTCCGCGGTACCCGCGACGGCAAGGAGGCCGAGGTCTTCATCTACAACGTCGCCGACCACAAGGAGGCCTTCGAAGAGGTCGGCAGCCAAGGCATCAGCTATACCGCGGGCGTGCCGCCGGTCGCGGCGGCGATCCTGATCGCGCGCGGTCTGTGGGACGCGGGCAAGATGGCCAATGTCGAGGATCTGCCCGCGCGACCCTTCCTGGAGCTGCTGGGAGAGATGGGCCTTCCCACCCGCGTCATCGACGCATCGGGCGATCATCCGGTCTGATCCAGGCCGATCCGGAATAACGTGAACGCGGCGGTTCGGAACATCCGGGCCGCCGCCTGCGTTTGCGCAGCACACGGGTGCCACCGGCGTTGGGGAACGCGGCGCCCGCATCGGGGGTTCGACATGCCAGGTCCTGAAGGACATCTTTTTCCACGGTTTTCACAACGCGCCGACAGCAAGGTCCCGGTTCTGGCGAACTGGGCCGTGATCGGCATCTTCCTGGTCATGGCCTTCGCCGCCATCGCTGCGGGACGCGATTTCCTGATGCCCGTCACCATGGCGATGCTGCTGTTCTTCGTCTTCACGCCCCTGCGCCGATTTGCCGAACGCCGCGGCATCCCGGATGCGGCGACGGCTGCGGGCATCACCCTGTCGATCCTGCTGGCCGTGGGGGTCATCGCCTATGCCGCCAGCGGCCCGCTGAGCCGGGCGATGAGCAACATGCCCATCATCAGCGCGCAGCTGGAGCAGAAGTTCGACAGCGTCCGCGACAGCCTGTCGGACCTGCGCGAGGCCGCCGCACGCATCGACGAGGCGCAGAACACCGATCCCGGCCCCGAGGAACCCCCCGCCATCCGCATCCAGCAGGAGGGCGAGACGACCCTGGGCACCGTCATGCACATGGCGCCGCTGCTGATGGGGCAGGTGTTGTTCACACTGATCCTGCTGTTCTTCCTGATCGCGTCCGGCGACCTGCTGTATCTGAAGATCGTCCAAAGCTTCGACCGCATGCGCGACAAGCGCGGCGCCTATCTGGCCCTGCGCCAGATCGAGGATTCGCTTGGCAACTATCTGGGCGCCATCACCATCATCAATGCGGGGCTTGGCCTGGCGGTGGGGCTGACGATGTGGGCCTGGGGGATGCCGGGCCCGCTTCTGTTCGGGATCGGGGCGTTCCTTCTGAACTTCATCCCCTATCTGGGGGCGATCACCGGGGTCGCCATATCGGGCATCGTGGCGCTGGTGGTGATGCCAGGGCTGTTCTGGCCGGCGATGGTCGCCGCAAGCTACCTGGGCCTGACATCGCTGGAGGGGCAGATCATCACGCCCTACTTCGTGTCGCGGCGGCTGCAGATGAACACGGTCGTGGTGTTCCTGGGCGTCGCGCTGTGGGCTTGGTTGTGGTCGGTCATCGGGATGATCATCGCGGTGCCCGTGCTGGTGGTGATCCGCGTGCTGGCCGAACACATCCCCGGGTGGGAGAAGTTCGGCAACTTTCTGGCGGGCGACGAACCCCCCGCCCTGACCGACGAGGACGAGGACGAGGCCCGCGAACTGGTCGAGGCGGGTGCCGCCGCCGAGGATGGCCCCGCCGCCCGCGCGGTCACGGCCGAGCTGGTCGCGACCCACGACGCCACCGATGCGCCATAGAAAAACGGGCCGGCGATCGCCGGCCCGTTTTCCGTTGTCATGGGCGTAAGGCTCAGCCTGCGGGCAGGGTGGGCGCGATCTCGTTCACAGCGGCCTCGATCTGCTGGCAGGTCGCCTCGACGGTGCTGCCGCGCTCTTCGACGGCATCGGCCAGGGACACCTCGGTTCCGCCGACGGACACGGTGCCTTGGGCGCCCTTCTCCTCGGCGGCGCTGCCGACGGCCTCGTCACCGCCCTGCAGAAGGCCGACCAGCTTGCCCTGGGCCTCGACGGCCTCGGCACCGGTGAAGCCCTGCTCCTGGCAGTACTGCAGGATGCCCAGCTGATTGCGCGCGGCCTCGTACGTGGTGCCGGGATCGGCGGGGGCGGTCTGCGCGGGGGCATCCTGTGCGGGCGCTGCGGCATCCTGGGCGACAACGGCGGCGGGCAGCAGGCCCAGACCCATGGCGAATGCGATCTTGCGGATCATGTCGTTTCCTTTTTCTGCGTACCCGGTGGTGATCCGGGCAACGTCGGCAGGACGCTAGACCGAGCGATCGGGAATGACCCGATCCGCACCGTCCATGACCTCCATACCGGCAAGACCCTGCCTGAAACCCGCCCTGGGATCGCCGGATCTGGGCAGGTTCCGGCGCAGGCTGTTTACCCCCGATCACATCGGCACACGAAATCATCAGCAGCCCCCGTGACACGGGCGTGATTGAACCGTTCGTCCGCCCAAAGGTTGGGTGCGTGACAGCGGCATCGACCGCAGCGAATCACAGGAGAGTACGATGACCAATCCGATCGCATCCCTGAAGCTGGGTGGCGTGGCCGCCGTCCTGACCGCCCTAATGGCGACGGCTTCCCTGGCCCAGACCGCCGTGCCGACGGAGGGGATGACCACCATGGAGGAGGTCCAGTTCCCGACCCTGGACGGGTTCGCGACCGACCAGGAGGTCATCGACAGCCTGTCCGCCCAGGGCTACGAGAATGTCGTCGTCCTGCGCGGCCCCGAGACGCTGATCGTCAGCGGGGAACGCGGCGGCCTGCCGACCGAGTTGATCTTCAGCGCCACGGACGGGACGCTGCTGATGGTCGACGGGATCGAGCCGGTGACCGACGGCTGATCCGATGATCTCTTGTTGAACAGGCCGGGTCATGTGCCCGGCCTTTTTCATGGGTCACGGCGCGTCGGGATCCTGCGCCAGCTGGTCCAGCGCCGCGGACAGGGCGGCCGCGTCAGATCCCAATTCCGCCAGCAGGCGATCCTGAAACGCTTGCGCGACCTGGCCCAACCGGTCCATCAGATCACGCCCTTGCGGGGTCAGTTCCAATACGATCAGGCGGCGGTCGCCCGCATGGTCCGACTTGGCGACCAGCCTTGCCTGTTCCAGCCGCGTCGCCGCCCGGCTGACGACCGACTTGTCCAGATTGACGCGGGTGTGGATGTCGCGGACGCTGACGGAACCGGAATGGTTCAGATGCGCCAGCACCCGCCATTCGGGAATCGTCAGCCCTGCTTCGGCCGCATAGAGGCGGGCGAAACGGCGGCTGACCTGCTGGGCCGCGACGGCCAGGCGATAGGGCAGAAAGTCGTCCAAGTGAAAGGCCATGATCCCCTCCGGTCCGGATCAGATGGCCCGAAAGCGGGGCAGGGGGCAACCGCCCGTCACACCAGTCCCAGCATCAGCGGCACCGCGATCAGCGTGGCCAGGGCGGCGGTCTGGACCAGAAGCATGGCGATGGCGGCGGCGCCGACCTGCGCCATGCGCGCCAGCGCGGTCTTCATGCCGACCGCGGCCACGGCGGCGACCAGCAGGGCCCGCGACAGGGTCGAGGCGGCATCGGTCACGGGCAGCGGCACCAGATGCGCCGAATTCGCCGCCGCCAGCACCAGAAACACCAGCACGAAGCCCGGCAGCAGCGGCGGGCGCGCGGCCCCCGCGGGCGCGGCACGGCGCAGGACCAGCGCCGCAATCAGCACGACGGGCGCCAAGAGCGTCACGCGGATCAGCTTGACCACGGTGGCGATGTCGCCTGTCTCCTCGGAGACGGAATAGCCCGCGCCCACGACCTGGGCCACGTCATGGATCGTGGCACCCAGGAACAGGCCGGTCTGATGCTGGTCCAGGCCCAGGCCCGCCGCCAGCATCGGATAGACGATCATCGCGAAGGTCGACATGACCGTGACGGTGATCACGGTAAAGGACAGGTCGCGTTCCGCGCTGTCCCGCGCGGGCAGGACGGATGCGATGGCCATCGCCGCCGATGCCCCGCAGATCGCCACCGACCCGCCGGTCAGCAGGCCAAAGGCGCGGTCCTGGCCCAGCCTGCGCGCCAGCGCGACCGATCCCAGGATCACCGCCGCGACCGATCCCGCGACCAATGCCACGAAGGGCCAGCCGATCGCGGCGACCATGTCCAGCGACACCCGCAGGCCCAGCAGCGCGACCCCCGCGCGCAGCAGGGTGCGGGCGGCAAAGTCGATGCCGGGACCGGCGCGGTCGTCCTCGGCCAGGAAATGCAGCGGCATGCCCAGCAGGATCGCCATCAGCATCACCGGCACGCCGTAATGGCCGGACAGGAACTGCGCCGCCATGGCGACGGTGACGGCCAGCATCAGGCCGGGCGCCAAGGCGCGCGCGCGGGCGGCAAGGGGGATGTCGGTGCGGGTCATGGGCGTCCAGGGGGGCCGGGTCGCGGCCCCCGGCAGGGGTTACTGGATGTCGCGGGCGCGTTCCTCGGCCAGCGCGGTCTCGGCCTGGGACACGGCCTCGCGGAAGCTGGCCAGGATCTCCTCGCCACCGTCGACATTGCCGGTGAACCAGTCATAGACCGGGGCCGCGGCCTCGGTGAAGGCGGCCTTCTCCTCGGCCGTGGGGACATAGACCTCGCCGCCGCCGGCGCGGAACTCCTCATAGGCCGCGATGGACTTGCGCTTGGGCGACGCGAAGGTCGCCTGCTGCAGCTGGGCGAACCCGTCGACCACGATGGCGCGCATGTCCTCGGGCATCTCCATGAAGCGTTCGTTCGACATCCACCACATCGCGCCCATGTAGGCGTGGCCGTCCAGCGTCAGGTATTGCAGCCCGGCTTCGGGGAAACGCATCGACATGATGTCGGTGATGCCGTTCGCGGTGCCCTCGACCACGTTGGTCTGCAGCGAGGTGAACAGTTCCGCCCAGGGGATCGGCGTGGGCGAGGCGTCCAGCGCGCGCACCAGCTCCTGCGGCAGGTCGGCCACGACGGTGCGCATCTTCAGGCCCGACAGGTCGGCGGGCGTCTGGATGCGGCGCTTGGTGTTGGCGAAGTTGCGCCAGCCGCCGGTGTTGCCGATCGTCATCAGCCGCAGCATCCCGCCCGAATCCTCCAGCGTCATGTCGCGCAGCTGGCGGGTGAAATCGCCGGTCAAGACGCGTTCGGCCACCCGGTCGTCGGCCATGATGTAGGGCAGGTCCAGAACCTGCAGATAGGGAAACAGCCCCGCCGCCCCGTCCGAGGTCGAGATGTAGACGTCAATCGAGCCGTCGGCCACGCCCTGGAGGCATTCCGCACCGTTCGAGCAGAGCTGCGTGCCCATGAAAATCTCGACCGCGATGGCGCCGTTGGAGGCCGCCTCGACATGCGACTTGAAGACCTGCAGGCCGTCGAAATCCTCGTCGTTCTCATTCGAGTTGGCCACGGCGCGCAGGGTATAGTCCTGGGCCATGACGGGGGTGGCCAGCGCCAGGGCGGCGGCCAGGGTCAGTGCGGGTTTCAGCATGGTATCCTCCCTTGGTGGTCTCAGTCCGCAAAGCCGGTCAGGCGCGGGATGGTCATGGAAATGGCCGGGACATAGGTGATCAGGAAGATCACCAGCACCTCGACCAGCAGGAACGGCAGGATGGCGCGGGCGATGGTCATGACCTTTTCGCCCGACACCGCAGAGGCCACGAACAGCACCAGCCCCATGGGCGGCGTGGCCAGGCCCACCGTCAGGTTGACGCACATGATGATCGCGAAATGAACGCTGTCGACGCCCATGCCGGTGAAGACCGGCCCCAGGATCGGCGCCAGGATGATGATCGCGGGGCCCGCGTCCAGGAACATGCCGACGACGAACAGGAACAGGTTGATCATCAGCAGCAGGATAAGCGGGTCGGCGGTCAGCGTCAGGATCCAGTCGGCCATCATCTGCGGCGTCTGCGACAGCGAGATCACCGTCTTGAACGACATCGCCGCCCCCACCAGCAGCAGCACCACCGCCGAGGTCAGCGCTGCGCGGCCTAGGACGTCCGGCAGTTCCGCGATCTTCATCGTGCGCAGCACGAACAGGCTGATGACCAGCGCATAGACGGCGGCGACGGCGGCGGCCTCGGTGGGCGTGAAGACGCCGCCCAGGATGCCGCCCAGGATGATGACGGGGGTCATCAGCGGAAAGAACGCCTTGAGGCTGGCCTGTCCGCGCTGGCCCCAGCTTTGGCGCGGCGCGGCGATGGGAAAGTCGTAGCGGTCGGCCATGACCTTGACCGCGATCATCAGGCCCACGCCCACCAGGATGCCGGGCACGATGCCCGCCAGGAACAGCGCCGCGACGCTTTCGCCCATCACATAGGCATAGATGATCATGATCCCCGACGGCGGGATGATCGGCCCGATGACCGAGCTGGCCGCGGTGATCGCGGCGGCGAAGCGGCGGGTATAGCCCTGCTTCTCCATCGCCGGGATCAGCATGGACCCAAGCGCCGAGGTGTCGGCCACGGCCGATCCCGACAGGCCCGCGAACAGCATCGACGACAGGATGTTCACATGCGCCAAGCCGCCGCGGAAATGCCCCATCAGGGCCTGGGCGAATTCGACCAGGCGCAGCGTGATGCCGCCGCGGTTCATCAGCTCGCCCGCCAGCATGAAGAACGGGATCGCCATCAGCGGAAAGCTGTCCATGCCGTTGTAGAGGTTGCGGTACAGCAGCGTCAGGTCGCGTTCCTGTCCGTTCAGCATCAGCAGGATGCCCGGCGCCGCCAGCATCCCGAAGAACACCGGCAGGCCGATCAGCAGAAAGGTCAGGAACAGCGGCAGAAACAGGATCAGCATCACTCGGCCCCCCGCAGGCCCGCATCCAGCCCCTCGATCGGGGGCAGGTCGCGGGCGCCGCCCAACTGCGCCAGGATGCGCAGGATCAGTTCGACATTCACGGAAATCAGCAGCATCAGCCCGACCGGGATCGACGCCATCATCCAGGACCGCGGCACCCGGTACCAGTCGCCGAAATCCAGCGACGTGGGCAGGAACAGCGATGCGCTGGCAAAGCGCCCGCCCAGGCCCGTCACCTCGCGCCAGCCGATCTGCACGGCTGCGACCAGCACCACCAGCGACACGACCAGCAGGACCAGGTTCAGCAGCCGCGCGGCCGTCGCGGGCAGCATGGCGGGAAGAAAGTCGATCGCGACGAAACCCCCGCGCCGGAACGCGGTCGGCGCCATCAGGCCGGTCATCCACAGCATGCAGAACCGCGCGGCCTCGTCCGGCCAGGCCAGGGCGCTGTTGAAGCCATAGCGCGCGACGACCTGCACGATGGTCACCACGACCATCAGGCCGATGGCCACGATGCCCACCGCGCGCCCCGCGCGCAGCAGCTGTTCGTTGATCCGGGACAATGGCCGGACAAGGCCCGTCAGCAGGCGCATCTTGGGTGTCTCCTCCCCCGTTTCGTGACGGTGCCGGGCCTCCTCCTGCCCGGCGCCGCGGTCAGTCAGCCTCTGGCGATCCCGGCGATTTGCCCGCCGAAGAAGGCCAGCGGATCGCCTTCGGTGATCTGGGCGTGCAGGACGCGACCGACGATGATCATGTGGTCGCCCGCCTCGTGCATGGCGAACAGGTCGCAATCGAACCGGGCCAGGCAGCGGTCCAGCACCGGCACGCCATGCGCGTTCGCGGACAGGCCCGCATGGTCCAGCGCGTTGCGGTTGCGCGCGACGGTCCAGGCCAGATCGGCCTGGTCGGCGGCCAGCACGTGGATGGCGAAATGGCGCGCCTGCGCAAAGACCGGAAAGCGGGAGCTGGCCAGCGCCGGCGACCACATCACCAGCGGCGGGTCCATCGAGATGGACGAGAAGCTGTTGGCGGTCATCGCCGCGCAGCCGCCCTCGGTCGCGGCGGTCACCACCGTGACCCCGGTCGCAAAGCGGCCAAAGGCATCGCGCAGCAGCCGCCCGTTCTGCGGATCGGGAACGAAGCTGTGCGGGATCGGTCGCGTCATGGCACCTCTTGCCCAAGGGCTGCTTGGTAAAGGCGGAACCACTGCACGCGGTCCAGCCGGACCTTTTCGGCATCGGCGATCCGGGCGATCCGTGCAAGCGAATTGGTGCCCATGACCGGCAGGATGGTCGCGGGGTGGCGCAACAGGAACGCAACAGCCACCGCCGCGCGGTCCACGCCGAATTCCGCCGCCAGCGCGTCCAGTTCAGCAGCGACGGGACCGTGACCGGTCATCAGGCTGCCGCCGCCCAGGGGCGACCAGGCCATGACCGGGTCGCGGCGGCGCTGATGAAAGGCCAGGTCGCCGTTGGTGAAGGGCTGGATCGCGGCCAGCGACACCTCGATCTGGTTGGTGACCAACCGGGTCTGCATCGACCCCTGCAGCAGCTCCACGTCCCAGGGGCGGAAGTTCGACACGCCCACCGCGCGGACCTTGCCCGATGCCACCAGCGCGTCCAGCGCCGCGCCCGTGTCGTCGGGGTCCATCAGCGGGTCGGGGCGGTGGATCAGCAGCAGGTCGATCCGGTCCGTGCCCATGTCGCGCAGCGACGTGTCGACCGCGGCGCGGATGTGATCGCCGGACGTGTCGTAATGCTTGCAGGCCGCGTCGGCGTATTTGCCGATCGGTGCGATGATGTCGCATTTCGTGACGATCTCGATCCGGTCGCGCAGGCCGGGGCTGGCACGCAGGGCGGCGCCCAGGATGCCTTCGGCGGTATAGGCGCCATAGATGTCCGCCTGGTCCATCGTGGTGATGCCCTGGTCCAGGCAGGCCTCGATCTTGGCCTGGACATGGGCGGGCGAGGTGTCGGCATCGTCGCCGATCCGCCACATGCCATAGACCAGCCGCGACAGGCTCAGATCGTCGGTCAGCGTCACACGGTTCATCTCAGCGCCTTTCGCCGGTGCCCAGGGGCGTTGCGGGGGTGGTGTCGGGCACGCGGCCCCAGACACGGTTCAACTGGCAGGTATTCATCTGGGGCAGGACGCGGCTGCCGAAATGGCAGGCCTCGTCGTTGTGGGGATAGCCCGACAGGATGAAGGCGCGGATGCCCATGCGACGCAGCTCCTCCAGCTTGGTCAGGACCTGGTCGGTCGATCCGACGATGGCCGCGCCGCAGCCCGACCGCGCCCGGCCCACGCCGGTCCACAGGTTGGGCTCGATATAGCCTTCCAGATCGGCCAGCTCTCGGTTGCGCGCCTGGCGGCTGACGCCGAGCGAGCCCGCGTCCAGCGCGCGTTCGCGGATCAGCCGACCCTGGTCATCGTCCAGCTGGCTGACAAGGTCGCGGGCATATTCGCGGGCCTCGGCCTCGGTGTCGCGGACGATCACATGGGCGCGAAAGCCGTAATCCAGCGTGCGGCCGTATTTCTCGGCCGCGGCATGGGCGGCGCGCATCCTGTCGGCGATGTCCTCGGTCTTCTCGGGCCACATCAGATAGACGTCGCAATGCTGGCCGCACAGGTCCAGCGCGTCGGGGGAATACCCGCCGAAATACAGCATCGGCCCGCCCGTCTGATAGGGCTGGACAGGATCGGTGGTCAGGCCGCTGAAATCATAGACCTGACCCTGATAGTTGATTTCGCCCTGCGTCCAGGCCTGCTTCAGGATCTCGACCACCTCGCGACTGCGCTGATAGCGGAAGGGGCTCGGCTCCTGCTGGCCGGGGAAATTGCTGCTGATGATGTTGACCGTCAGGCGGCCCTCCAGCATGTGGTCCAGCGTGGCGATGGTGCGGGCCAGCATGATCGGCTGCATCTCTCCGCAGCGGACGGCAGCCAGCATGTTGATGCGTTGGGTGATCGGCGCGCAGCCCGCGACGAAGGACAGCGTGTCCTGTCCGACCTGATAGCTGGACGGGCACAGGATGTTGCCGAAACCCTGCCGTTCGGCGGTGCGCACGATGTCAGAACAATGCGCCCAGGACGACCGCAGCGACCCGTCGGGCACGCCCAGATGGCGGTAATCGTCGGAACACAGCGCCGCGAACCAGGCGACCTCGACGGCATCCAGATCGGCTGAGGTGACGGGGACGACGGTCATGGTTTCCTCCCGGGACGGCGTCGGATTTCCCTTTGCATAGCGTCCCCCATCGTGTAAATCAATGGTGTATCAATTTACCGGGGGACGGTCGTGGCAGGGGCAGGCGAACATCGGTCGGACGCGTTGCCGATCCACCTGCAGATCACCGAGATGATGATTCGCGACATCGCCGCGGGTCGTCTGGTCGATGGCCAGAAGCTGCCGCCCGAACGCCAGATGGCCCAGGCGCATGACACCACCGTGCGGACCCTGCGCAAGGCGCTGGCCGAACTGGAGGCGCAGGGCCTGCTGGACCGTCGGCAGGGATCGGGGAACTACATCCGGGCGGGCGAACCGACGCGGGCGGTCTATTCGATGTTTCGGCTGGAACATGCGCAGGGCGGGGGCGGGCTGCCGCGCGCGCGGCTGCTGTCGGTCGGATCGCATCCCAAGGATGCCGGCCAGCCCGCCTATGGCAGCGCCGATCACGGCACCCGGTTCCGGCGCCTGCGGTTCCTGGACGACACCCCCATCGCGGTCGAGGAGATCTGGCTGGACGGCGGGGCCGGGGCCATTCCCCCCGAGATGGTGCAGGATTCGCTGTATCTGACCTACAAGCGGGCGCTGAAGCTGTGGATCACCCGGGCCGAGGATCGCGTCGGCCTGGGCACCGTGCCCGACTGGGCGCCGCCCGATTTCGCGCCCCGCCCCGGCAGCACGACCGCCTTCATCCAGCGCCTGTCCTGGGCGCAGACACAGGACGCGGTCGAATTCTCGCGCACCTGGTACGACACCGACCGCGCGCTCTACGTCCAGCGCCTCGTCTAAGGAGATCCCATGACCATGCAAGACAGCCGCGTGATCACCTATGGCGTGATCGGCTGCGGGATGATGGGCCAGGAACACCTGCGCAACATCGCCCTGCTGCCCGGCACCGCCATCGGTGCCATCTTCGAACCCGACGCCGCCATGCGCGCCCGCGCCGCGGCGCTGGCCCCCGGTGCGCGCATGGTCGACAGTGTGGCCGACCTGCTGGCGCATCCGGGGCTGGACTGCCTGCTGATCGCCAGCCCGAACCACCGCCATGTCGAACAGCTGCAGGCCGTGGCCGCGCACAGGCCGCTGCCGGTGCTGGTGGAAAAGCCGCTGTTCACCCAGGCGTCGGACGCGGCGGCGGTGGCGGAACTGGCCGCACGGCACGCGGCGCCGGTCTGGGTCGCGATGGAGTACCGCTACATGCCCCCCGTCGCCCGGCTGCTAGAGATGGCCCAGGAGGCCACCGGCGGCATCCGCATGCTGAGCATCCGCGAACACCGCTATCCGTTCCTGTCCAAGGTCGGTCAGTGGAACCGCTTCAACCGCTACAGCGGCGGGACGTTCGTCGAGAAGTGTTGCCATTTCTTCGACCTGATGCGGCTGGCGCTGGGGTCGGATCCCGTCCGCGTCATGGCCACCGGCGGGCAGGCGCTGAACCACCTGGACGAGGTGCATGACGGCCGGACGCCCGACATCTTCGACCACGGCTATGTCGCGGTGGACTTTGCCGACGGCACCCGCGCCATGCTGGAGCTGTGCATGTTCGCCGAAGGATCGCGCTGGCAGGAGGAGATCAGCGCCGTGGGCCCCCGCGGCAAGATCGAGGCCTTCGTGCCTGGTCCCACGCGCTTCTGGCCCGCGCATCTGGGCGATCCGCCCGTGGCGCAGGTCGTCGTGTCGCCCCGCGAACCCCGCGGGCCGCAGGTCCACGTGATCCCCGTGGACCCGACGCTGCTGGATGCGGGGGATCACAACGGCTCGACCTTCTATCAGCACCGGGGGTTCTTGGAACTTGTCCGCGGCCAGCGCGACCGCCCCGACGTCAGCGTCCAGGACGGCATCTGGGCCGTGCGCATGGGGCTGGCGGCGCAGACCGCGATGATCGAGCGGCGCGTCGTCGAATTGTGACGCCCCGCACAGCGGATGTGCGGCCAAGGCAGTGCCGCGCATCCGCGAAACGCGCTATCAGGGGAAAAATCCGCATCGAAGGCCCCCCATGCGCCAGAACACCAAAGCCAGCTATGGCAGCGTCGCCCGCAGCCTGCACTGGCTGACCGCCCTGATCATCCTGTCCAACATCGCCCTGGGCCTGTGGGCCGAACGCATCCCGCTGGAGCAGATGGCGCTCAAGGTGCAGGTGTTCTCGTTCCACAAGACGCTGGGTCTTGCGGCGCTGGTCGTGGCGCTGGTGCGCATCGGCTGGGCGCTGACCCAGACGCGCCCCGCCCCCGTCCACCCCGAACGCCGACTGGAGACCCTGCTGGCCGAGGCGGTGCATTGGACGCTTTACGGGTCGATGGTGCTGGTGCCGGTGACGGGCTGGATCGAACATGCCGCGACCGACGGGTTCGCGCCGATCCTGTGGCCCTTGGGGCAGGGGCTGCCGCTGGTGCCGAAATCGCCCGCCCTGGCGATGGTCATGGCCCAGGTGCACCACGTCTTTGCCTTCCTGCTGATCGGGTCGGTGGTCCTGCATGTGGCGGGCGCCATCAAGCATGCGGTGATCGACCGCGACGGGGTGCTGGGCCGCATGACGCGGGGCGTGCCCGCGGGCCGGGGCGTCGCCGCCCGCCACGCGCTGCCGG
>NZ_VDDD01000048.1 GCF_006151785.1 Paracoccus marcusii | reverse complement strand
CCCCTCGGCCCAGGCCACGGCCCCCGCGGGCCAGCCGGCCGAGGCGCCGACCACCCGCGCCGCCCGCACCGATCTGGGCGCACCGCTGGACAGCCGCTTCACCTTCGGGAACTTCATCGTCGGCAAGCCGAACGAGCTGGCCCATGCCGCCGCCCGCCGCGTGGCCGAGGGGGGGCCCGTCGGTTTCAACCCGCTGTTCCTCTATGGCGGCGTGGGCCTGGGCAAGACGCACCTGATGCACGCGATCGCGCATGACTATCAGGCGCGCCACCCGTCGGCGCAGGTCCTGTACCTGTCGGCCGAACAGTTCATGTACCGCTTCGTGCAGGCGCTGCGCGAAAGCTCGATCATGGACTTCAAGAGCATGTTCCGGAACGTGAACATGCTGATGGTCGACGACGTGCAGTTCATCGCCGGCAAGGACAGCACTCAGGAGGAATTCTTCCACACGTTCAACGCGCTGGTCGACCAGGGCAAGCAGATCGTGATCTCGGCCGACCGCGCGCCCGCCGAGATCAAGGGCCTTGAGGAACGCATCAAGTCGCGCCTGTCCTGCGGCCTGATCGTGGACCTGCACCCGACGACGTATGAGCTGCGCCTGGGCATCCTGCAGTCCAAGACGCAGGCCTTCCGCGCCCAGCAGTCCGACCTGGAGATCGGCGCGGGCGTGCTGGAGTTCCTGGCGCATCGCATCACCACCAACGTCCGCGTCCTGGAAGGCGCGCTGCAGCGCCTGTTCGCGCATGCAAGCCTGCTGCGCCGCGAGATCACGCTGGAGGTGGCGCAGGAATGCCTGGCCGACATCCTGCGGACCAATGACCGCAAGATCAACATCGACGACATCCAGCGCAAGGTGGCCGAGCATTACAACATCCGCCTGGCCGACATGATGGGTCCGAAACGCGCGCGCAACGTCGCCCGGCCCCGCCAGATCGCGATGTACCTGTCCAAGCAGCTGACCAGCCGCTCCCTCCCCGAGATCGGCCGCCGCTTCGGCGGACGCGACCACACCACGATCATGCACGGCGTGCGCAAGATCGAGGAGCTGTTGGTCGAGGACAGCGCCATGGTCGAGGACATCGCCGTGCTGAAGCGGATGCTGGAAGCCTGATCACGAAAATCTTGTGACTGCCCGCGCGGGCGGCTACACATCAGGTCCGGCAGGGGCCGCAGAGCCATGGGACAGGGGAAACTGATGAAATTCTCGATCGAGCGCGCCGTTCTGGTCAAGGCCGTGTCGCAGGCCCAGTCGGTCGTGGAACGCCGCAACACCATCCCGATCCTGGCCAACGTGCTGATCGAGGCCACCCCCGAAGGCGTCAGCTTCCGGGCCACCGACCTGGACACCGAGGTCGTGGACCGCGCCGTGGCCCAGGTCGAACGCCCCGGCGCCACCACCGTCAGCGCCGTGATGCTGAACGAGATCGCGCGCAAGCTGCCCGACGGCGCCCTGGTCCAACTGGCCAGCGACGACGCTTCGGGGCGGCTGTCGGTCCAGGCCGGGCGCTCGTCCTTCAGCCTGGCGACCCTGCCGCGGGCCGATTTCCCGGTCATGGCCAGCAGCGAATACAGCGCGAACTTCAAGGCGCCCGCATCGGTGCTGCGCCGGCTGTTCGACAAGTCGAAATTCGCGATCTCGACCGAGGAGACGCGGTACTATCTGAATGGCGTCTACATGCACGTGGCCCAGTCCGAGGACGGCCCCGTCCTGCGCTGCGTGGCGACCGACGGGCACCGCCTGGCCCGGATCGACGCGCCCCTGCCCGCGAACGCGGATGCGATGCCCGGCGTGATCGTGCCCCGCAAGACCGTCGGAGAGCTGCGCAAGCTTCTGGACGACGACGAGGCCGAGATCGCCGTGTCGGTCAGCGAGACCAAGGTCCGCTTTGCCACGCCCACGATCACGCTGACCTCCAAGGTCATCGACGGGACCTTCCCCGATTACAGCCGCGTGATCCCGCAGGGCAACGCCCGCAAGCTTGAGGTGGACGCCGCCGACTTTGCCCGCGCCGTCGACCGCGTGGCGACCGTCAGCAGCGAACGTTCGCGCGCGGTCAAGCTGTCGCTGGACGCGGACCGGCTGGTCCTGTCGGTCAACGCCCCCGATGCCGGCGCCGCCGAGGAGGAGCTGATCGTGGCCTATGCCGACGAACCGCTGGAGATCGGCTTCAACGCCAAGTACCTGCAGGAGATCGCGGGCCAGGTCGATCGCGACAACGCGGTGTTCCTGTTCAACGGCTCGGGCGACGCCGCCCTGATCCGCGAGGGCAGCGATCTCAGCGCGGTCTATGTCGTCATGCCGATGCGCGTGTGACACTGACGGCGCTGCGGCTGTCCCAGTTCCGGTCCTGGCCGCGGCTGGACCTGTCGCTGGACGCCCGCCCCCTGGCGATCCATGGGCCGAACGGGTCCGGCAAGACGAACATCCTGGAAGCGCTGTCCATGCTGGCGCCGGGCCGCGGACTGCGCGCGGTGGCCGCCCTAGACCAGGCGCGGATGGGCCCCGATGCGGGCTGGCGCCTCCGCGCCACGCTTGGCGATCACGCGGTCGAGACCGCGGCGCCCCCCGGCCAACCCCGCCATGTCATCCTGGACGACAAGCCCGTGACCCAGACCGCGCTGGCCCGGCTGGTGCGGGTCATCTGGCTGGTGCCCGCGATGGACCGGTTGTGGTCGGACGCACCCGAAGGGCGGCGGCGGTTCCTGGACCGGGTGACCCTGTCGCTGATGCCCGACCACGCGGACCTGGCGCTGGCCTATGACAAGGCCATGCGTGAACGCAACCGCCTGCTGCGCGATCAGATCGGCGATCCCGGCTGGTACCGCGCACTGGAGACGCAGATGGCCGAGGCCGGCGCGGGCCTGACCCGCAACCGCCAGGCGGCCCTGTCCGCCATCATGGCCGCGCAGGACGGCGGCACGGATTTTCCGGCCGCACGCCTGACCTTGCTGGCCCAGGACGGCTTTGCCAACGATGCCGACCCCGCCAGCATCGCCGCGCGCCTGGCCGCGACGCGCCACCGCGACATGGCCGCCGGGCGGACGCTGACCGGCGCGCATCGGGCCGATCTGGGCGCCAGCTGGGGGCCGCAGGACATGCCCGCCGCCCAATCCTCGACCGGAGAGCAGAAGGCGTTGCTGCTGTCGCTGATCCTGGCCAATGCGCGTGCGCTGTCGGACCAGCCGGTCCTGCTGCTGCTGGACGAGGTCGCGGCGCATCTGGACGCCGACCGGCGCGCGGCCCTTTACGACCGCATCACCGACCTGCCCGCCCAGACCCTGCTGACCGGCACGGGGCCGGAACTGTTCGACGCCTTCGGCCCGCGCGCGCGCAGCCTGGCCGTGACCAAGACCGACGGCGCCTCTGCGGCATGCGAGGCCGCATGACGCTGAGCGTGCAGGCGATCTGGCTGTATGCGGGCGCGCTGGCGGCGATCTGGCTGACGCCCGGCCCGGTCTGGGTGGCGATCATGGCGCGGGGCCTGTCGTCCGGTTGGGCGGGGGTCTGGCCGCTGGCGCTTGGGGTGGCGATCGGGGACATGATCTGGCCGCTGATCGCGATCTTCGGCCTGACGCTGCTGGTGGGCGATCAGGCGGCTCTGCTGTCGGCCCTGCGCTGGATCGCGGTCGCGGTCTTTCTGGGCATGGGCATCGGGCTGCTGCGCCACGCCGGGCAGGCCGTGGACAGCGACAGCCGCCTGACCCGGCGTGGTGGGTGGGCGGGCTTCAGCGCGGGCCTGCTGGCCATTGCCGGCAACCCCAAGGCGGCGCTGTTCTATGTCGGCGTGCTGCCCGGTTTCTTCGACGTGGCGCGGCTGACCGGGCGCGATGTCGCGGTGATCGTGGGGATGTCGGGGGCCATTCCGTTCCTGCTGAACCTAGGCATGGGCGCCACGCTGGCCGCGCTGCGCGCCCGTCTGGCGACCCCCGCGGGGCTGCGGCGGATGAACCTGGCATCGGGCTGGCTACTGATTTTCGTGGGGCTGGTGCTGGGTGCGGGCCAGATCTGGGCAGGCCGGGCATAAAACCCGCCGACGGGGCCGAAAAACCCAGCCAAAGCCGTGACTTTGCCCCTGCGAAGGCCTATATCAAGACATGACGAACAGAAAGCCCGACGCATGACCGACACCGCCGCCCAACCCGCTTTGTACGACGCCGATTCCATCAAGGTTCTCAAGGGTTTGGACGCCGTGCGAAAGCGTCCCGGCATGTATATCGGCGATACCGACGACGGGTCCGGCCTGCACCACATGGTTTATGAGGTCGTGGACAACGGCATCGACGAGGTCCTGGCCGGCCATGCCGACTTCGTGCAGGTCAAGATCCATGCCGACAGCAGCGTCAGCGTGCGCGACAACGGGCGCGGCATCCCGGTCGACATGCATGCCGGAGAAGGCGTCAGCGCGGCCGAGGTCATTATGACCCAGCTGCATGCAGGCGGAAAGTTCGACCAGAACAGCTACAAGGTGTCGGGGGGCCTGCACGGCGTGGGCGTGTCGGTCGTGAACGCCCTGTCCGACTGGCTGGAGCTGCGCATCTGGCGCAACGACAAGGAGCACTTCGTCCGGTTCGAGCGCGGCGACACCGTCAAGTCGCTGGTCGTGGTGGGCGATGCGCCGGGTGAAAGCGGGACCGAGGTGCGCTTCATGGCCTCGGCCAAGACCGTGCATCCGGACGGGACCTTCAGCAACCTGGACTATAGCTTCAAGACGCTGGAGAACCGCCTGCGCGAGCTGGCCTTCTTGAACAGCGGCGTGCGCATCATCCTGGAGGACGAGCGTCATGCCGAGGTCCAGAAGACCGAGCTGTTCTACGAGGGCGGCGTCAAGGAATTCGTGAAATACTTGGACCGGTCCAAGACCGCCGTCATGCCCGAGCCGATCTTCATCACCGGAGAGAAGGGCGGCATCGGCGTCGAGGTCGCGATGTGGTGGAACGACAGCTATCACGAGACCGTCCTGCCCTTCACCAACAACATCCCGCAGCGGGACGGCGGCACGCACATGGCCGGTTTCCGCGGCGCCCTGACCCGCGTGATCGGCAAATACGCGCAGGACAGCGGCATCGCGAAGAAAGAAAAGGTCGACTTCACCGGCGATGACGCGCGCGAGGGGCTGACCTGCGTGCTGTCCGTCAAGGTGCCCGATCCGAAGTTCTCCAGCCAGACTAAGGACAAGCTTGTCTCCAGCGAGGTCCGTCCGGCGGTCGAGGGGCTGGTCGGCGAGAAGCTGGCAGAGTGGTTCGAGGAGAACCCGACCGAGGCCCGCCAGATCGTGGGCAAGATCATCGAGGCCGCCTTGGCCCGCGAGGCGGCGCGCAAGGCGCGCGAGCTGACGCGGCGCAAGACGGCGATGGACGTGGCATCCCTGCCCGGCAAGCTGGCCGATTGCCAGGAGAAGGACCCGGCGCTGTCCGAGCTGTTCATCGTCGAGGGGGATTCGGCCGGCGGTTCGGCAAAACAGGGCCGCTCGCGCCAGAACCAGGCCGTCCTGCCGCTGCGCGGCAAGATCCTGAACGTGGAACGCGCGCGGTTCGACCGGATGCTGGGCAGCGACCAGATCGGCACACTGATCACCGCGCTTGGCACCGGCATCGGGCGCGACGAGTTCAGCCTGAAGAAGCTGCGCTACCATAAGATCGTCATCATGACGGACGCCGACGTCGACGGCGCGCATATCCGCACGCTGCTGCTGACGTTCTTCTTCCGGCAGATGCCGGAGCTGATCGAGGGCGGGCATCTCTATATCGCGCAGCCGCCGCTCTACAAGGTCGGGCGCGGCCGGTCCGAGGTCTATCTGAAGAACGAGGCCGCGCTGGAGGATTACCTGATCCAGCAGGGCGTCGAAGGGGCATCCCTGCGCCTGGCCTCGGGCGAGGAGATCACCGGCAACGACCTGGCCCGCGTGGTCGAGGAGGCGCGGGTGGCACGCCGCGTTCTGCGCGCCTATCCGACCCACTACCCGCCCCACATCACCGAACAGGCCGCGATCGCCGGGGCGCTGGTGCCGGGCCGCATCGACCAAGACGCCCAGGGCGTGGCCACCGACATCGCCGCCCGCCTGGACCAGATCGCCGAGGAGTACGAGCGCGGCTGGCAGGGACGCCCGACCCAGGATGCCGGCATCCGCCTGTCGCGCACCCTGCGCGGGGTCGAGGAGAACCGCACCTTGGACGGCCAGATGCTGCGCAGCGGCGAGAGCCGCAGGCTGGGCGAGATGACCCAGGCCCTGCAGGACATCTATGCCAAGCCCGCGCGCCTGATCCGTAAGGATCGCGACCAGCCGATCCACGGCCCCCTGGGCCTGCTGCAGGCGGTGTTCCTGGAGGGCGAGAAGGGCCTGTCCCTGCAGCGCTACAAGGGACTGGGAGAGATGAACCCCGAGCAGCTGTGGGAAACCACGCTGGACCCCGTCGCACGCACCATGCTCCAGGTCCGCATCGAGGACGTGGCCGAGGCCGAGGACCTGTTCACCAAGCTGATGGGCGACGTCGTCGAACCGCGCCGCGAGTTCATCCAGCAGAACGCCCTGAACGTCGAGAACCTGGATACCTGAACGGCCCATGTTGCCCAAAGGTCACTGTCCATGCCCGTCACCGCGTGCAGGGACAGGGGCCAATGCGCGTTTTAATTGATCTTGGGCCGATTCTCTGCGCTGGATTGACCGGACATCATTTGCAGATCGGGCGCAGCCGGTGGGCGCGCCCCAGCTTTTCAGGAGTATCCCCCATGCGCCTCTTCGCTCTTTCCTCCGTCTCGGCCCTGGTTTTGGGGGCAGGCGCTGCCCTTGCCGGGGGCGTGGTGTCGCCCGTCGTTGACGTGGCACCGGTGACGGTGACACCCGTGGCGCCGATCGCCTCGGCATGGGGTGGCGCCTATGTGGGCGGATCGCTCGGCTATGTCTTCGACACCGAGGATCAGGTGGGTTTCTCCGAGGTCATCGACGGCGAGGACGTGGGCCTGATCGGCGGACTGGGTGATGTCGGCATCTCCGGCGCAACCGCAGGTCTGCAGCTGGGCTATCGCTGGCAGCGCGGCAACTGGGTCTTCGGTCCTGAACTGGGCGTCGAATTCGGCTCGGTCGACGAAAGCATCGACATCGGTGATCCGCTGCTGGGCCGCGTCGAGAGCGAGATGAAGAACATCGCCACCCTGGTCATCAAGACCGGCTATGCGGTCAACCCGCAGACGCTGGTCTATGGCACCCTGGGCGTCGCCCGCGGTGATTTCGACTATACGCTGAGCACGGGCGACTTCTCGCAGACGCGCGGCTTCACCGCGACGGGTGCCGCGGGCGGCTTGGGCGTGGAGCGCATGATCAACCCGCGCACGTCGATCTTCGCAGAATACCAGTACCGCGATTTCGGCAACGAGCGGGTGGAGTTCTCGGACGGGATCGACACCCTCTCGACCCGCGCCAGCATGACCATGAGCAGCGTCAAGATCGGCGCGAACTTCCGGTTCTGATCCGACCACTCAGGATGACGGGGGCCGGCCGCGATGCGTGCCGGCCCTTTTTCATGCGCGGCGACGCATGCCCACCGGCACCGGCAGGGCGCGCGCTCCGCAGGCGATTGCCAGCCCCTGCGGCACCAGCGCGGCCAGCGCCCTGTCCGTGACCTCCAGCCCCCCAGTATAGGCACCGAACGCGGGCAGGATCAGGTGGTCGCGGCCGACCAGGAAACACCGCCGCCGCTGGCCCGCCAGCCGGATGCAGGGGTGGTAATGGCCCGACACGTCCGGCCCCTGACCCGCCTCGTGGCGCAGGATCAGGCCGTCATGCAGCTCCGCCGCGGTATTGCCGGGCAGGCGGGGACAGATCGCCCCGGGGTCGTGGTTGCCGCGGACCCAGATCCAGCGCCGGCCCTGGGCCATCGTGCGCAGCCGGTCGCAGACATCGTCGGGCAGCGCGCGCCCCGCCGCGTCGTCGTCGAACCCGTCCCCCAGGCTGACGACCACCGCAGGATCGGTCGCTGCGATCTCCGCCTGAAGACGGTCCAGCGTCTCCAGCGTCTCATAGGGGGGCAGCAGGGCACCCCCACGCCGCGCCATGCGTTCGGATTTGCCCAGATGCAGGTCGGCCACGATCAGCCAGCGCCGTTCAGGCCAGAACAGTGCGCCGCTGGCCCGCGCCTGCAGCGTCTGGCCGTCAAAGTCGAAAGGGTGGAACGTCACGAAAGCCCTGCCTCTGCCATCATTGCCGCCGCCTCGGCCTCGGCCATGCGCTCGCGGCCCTGTCCCGCGATGGGCACGCGGCCCAGTTCCAGCATCAGCGGCGCGGCCAGGGGCGACACACGCTCCAGCATGCGGTGGTCCAGGCGGTCGGTGCGGTCCAGCATTTCCTCGATCCGGCCGAAATCCACAAGCCCCCGGCTGGCCTCGGCCGCGGTGATGCGCAGCATCAGGTGGTCCGGGTCGTACTTGCGCAGCGTGTCGTAAAGGATGTCGCTGGAGAACGTCGCCTGCCGCCCCGACTTGCGCGCGCCGGGCAGGTTGCGCTGGATCAGCCCGGCGATGGTCGCCACGTTGCGAAAGCTGCGCTTCATCACCGCATTGCTGGCCAGCCAGTCGCCCAGCCCCTCGCGCAGGCCGTCGCGATCCAGCAGGGGCGCGGGGTCGGTCACCGGGTCCAGCGACCAGATCAGCAGGGCGTAATCGGTGGCCAGGAACCCCAGGGGGGCCAGCCCAGCCTCCTCCATCAGCCGGGTCATCAGCAGGCCCAGGGTCTGCAGCGCGTTGCGCCCGGCAAAGCCGTAGACCGCCAGATGCCAGCGTCCTTGGTGGGGGAACGCCTCGGTCAGCAGGGTGCCGGGGCGCGGCAGGGTGCTGACGCGGGCCTGCAGCGCCAGCCAATCGCGGGTATCAGTGGGCAGGCCTGCATGGGCCGCCGGATCGCCGATCAGCGCCAGAACCCGATGGGATAGCTGCGTCGATGTGGCCAGCTTCATGCCCGAGAACGTGGCGATGCGGGGCTCCTTGGAGGGCTGTTTCGTGACCTCGACCACCATCTCGCGCAGCGCGTCGTATCGCACCGTCTGCCCGCCGATCAGAAAGGTGTCGCCCGGTGCCAGGGTCGCGGCGAACCCTTCCTCGACCTCGCCCAAGGGGGCGCCGCCGCGTCCGCGAAAGCGGACCTTCAGCATCTCGGCCTCAACGATGGTGCCGATGTTCATGCGCAGGTTTCGCGCCGCGCGCGGGTCGCGCAGGCGCCACAAACCGTCGCGCTGCATCAGCCGCTGCCAGCGGTCATAGGCCCGCAGTGCATAGCCGCCGGTGGCTGCGAACGCGACGCAGTCATCGAAATCGGCGCGGGAAAGGTCACGATAGGGCCCGGCAGTGCGGACCTCCGCAAACAGCGCATCGGCGTCAAAAGGCCCCGCGCAGGCGGTCAGCAGGATATGCTGGCACAGCACGTCCAACGGCCCCGGCCCCCGATCGTCGCCGTCCAGATCGCGTTCGCGCACGGCCTGCAGGGCGGCCACGCATTCGATCACCTCGAAGCGGTTGGCCGGCACGATCCGCGCGCGGGACGGCGCGTTGTAGCGGTGGTTCGCTCGCCCGATCCGCTGGACCAGCCGCTTGACGTTGCGCGGCGCGCCGACCTGGATCACCAGATCGACCGCGCCCCAGTCGATGCCCAGATCCAGGGACCCGGTCGCCACCACGGCGCGCAATTCGCCCGCGGCCATCGCGGCCTCGGTCCGGGCGCGGGCCTCGCGCGACAAGCTGCCGTGATGCAGGCCGATGGGCAGGTTCGCGTCATTCGCGGCCCAGAGCGCCTGAAAGAACAGCTCGGCCTGGGCGCGGGTGTTGATGAAGATGATCGTGGTCGTGGCCTGCGCCACGGCGGCCAGCACGTCGGGTACGGCATAATGCCCGCCCGCGCCGGCCCAGGGCGGGGCCTTGGCGGTGGGCAGCATGGCGATGTCGGGATCGGGGCCGGGGTCGGCGTGGATCACGGTTGCGCCGCCCATGAAGCGGGCCAGCCGCCACGGGTCTTCGACCGTGGCCGATAGGCCCGTGACCTGCAGGTCGGGCGCCAGCGCGCGCAGGCGCGACAAGGCCAGCATCAGTTGATCGCCGCGCTTGTTCTCGGCCAGCGCGTGCAGTTCGTCCAGCACCACCCGGCGCAGGCCCCCAAAGATCACGGGCGCCTGTTCATAGGACAGCATCAAAGCCAGCGATTCCGGCGTGGTCAGCAGGATGTCGGGCGGGTCCATGCGCTGGCGGGCGCGCTGGCTGGCACGGGTATCGCCGGTGCGATCCTCGATGCGGATGTCTAGGCCCAGATCGGCGACCGGGCGCGACAGGTTGCGCGCGATATCCGCCGTCAGCGCCTTCAAGGGCGAGACGTACAGCGTGTGCATCCCCAGATGCGGCGCGGTCAGATCGACCAGCGAGGGCAGGAACCCCGCCAGCGTCTTGCCGCCCCCGGTCGGCGCGATCAGCAGGCTGTCCTCCCTGGCCTCCAGCAGGGCCAGCTGATGCGGATGCGGCTGCCAGCCCTGCCGGGAGAACCAGTCCTGGAACGCGGGGGGCAGCGTCACGGGATCATGTCCTTCAGCGTCTGCAGCCGGTCGGCCTCGGCGGCGGGCTTGTCCCATCGGATGCGGCTGATGCGGGGAAAGCGCATCGCGACCCCGGACTTGTGGCGCGGAGAGGCGTTCAGCCCCTCGAACGCGACCTCCAGCACCAGCTTGGGCGCAACGGAGCGCACGGGGCCAAAGCGTTCGGTGGTGTTGTTCCGAACGAAACGGTCCAGCTCGCGCAGCTCTTCATCGGTGAAGCCGAAATAGGCCTTGCCGACGGGCACCAGCGCCTCCCCGTCCCACAGGCCGAAGGTGAAATCGCTGTAGAAGCCCGACCGCTTGCCATGCCCGCGCTGCGCATAGAGCATCACCGCATCCACCACCATCGGGTCGCGTTTCCACTTGAACCAGGGCCCGCGCGGGCGGCCGCCGACGTAAGGACTGTCGCGGCGCTTGATCATCACGCCTTCGATCACGATCGAGGGCGGGTCGGCGCGCAGGGCGGCAAGATCGTCCCAGGTCTGGAAGGGCAGCAATGGCGACAGGTCGATTCGGTCGCTGCCAAAATCGGCGCCCTCCAGCACCGCGCGCCGCTCCTGATGCGGCAGGTCGCGCAGGTCGCGCCCCTGCCAGATCATCGCATCATAGACCCGAAGGCCCGCCGGATGGCTGTCCAGCATCGCGCGGCCAACGACCTTGCGGCCCAAACGCTTCTGCAGATCGCCGAAGGGCGCCACGTCGGCGCCCCGCCGCACCAGCAGCTCGCCATCCAGCGCACCGTCGAAGTTCAGCGCCTCCAGCAGGTCGGGAAAGGCCGCGCCCACATCCTCTCCGGTCCGGGAATAGAGGCGCCGCGTGCCGCCGTCGTTGATCGCCTGAACGCGAATGCCGTCCCATTTCCATTCAGCGATGTAATCGGCGGGATCGAAGGCGCGCAGCTGATCCAGATCGACGGGCGTGGAGAGCATCACCGGCCGGAAGGGCGCGCGGGCCGCGTGTTCGGGGCGCGCGCCCCCCGCGATCCAGTCGAACAGCGGCTGATAGGGGGGCGTCAGGCCGTGCCAGATCTCCTCGATGTCCTTGACCTCGGGGGGCCCCATCTCGGCCAGGGCCATGCGCGCCATGCGGGCGGACAGGCCCACGCGCATGTTGCCGGTGGCGAGCTTCAGAAAGGCCAGCCGCTGCGACGGGCCAAGCCGGTCCAGCATCGCGGTGATCGCCGCAGGCAGGCCCGCGCGGCCCGTATCACGCAGGAGCGCCACCGCATCCCGCAGGGGCACGTCCTGGTCCTGGTCGGTATCCCACAGCAGCGCGATGGTCTCGGCCAGATCGCCCACGAAATCATAGGACATGGCGAACAGCTGTTCGTCCACCCGCCCCGCCATCAGCCCCCGCAACAGGCCCGGCGTCACTGCCCTGAGCTTCAGATCACCGGTCAGCGCGGCCAGCGCATAGCCGCGGTCGGGGTCGGGCGTAGCCTCCAGGTAATGGCGCAGCAGGCGCAGCTTGGCGTTGCGCGCGGCGGTGAAGGCCAGCCGTTCCAGCAGATGGGCAAAAGCCTTCATTCCGGCTCGTCCTCATATCCGATCAGGCGCAGGGGGCGGGACGCGATGCCCTGCAGCTCGCACCAGCGCATCAGCCCGTCCTCGGTCCCGTGGGTGATCCAGACCTCCTGGGGGGCCAGTTCCGTGATGGTCTGTGTGACCTGCGGCCAGTCGACATGGTCGCTGATGACCAAGGGCAGCTCCACCCCCCGCTGCCGCGCCCGCGCGCGCACCGTCATCCAGCCCGAGGCAAAGCCGATGACCGGGTCGCGGAACCGCTGGACCCAGGCACTGGCAAAGGCGGATGGCGGCGCGATGACCAGCTGGGCATCGACCTGCTTTGCGGTGGCCGGGACCAGCGGGCCCAGGTCGATCCCTTGTTCCACGTGAAAATCGCAGAGTCGCTGCAGCGCGCCATGGATGGCGATGGGACCGTCGATCCCGGACTGTCGGGCCAGCGCGATGACCCGCTGCGCCTTGCCCAGGGCATAGGCGCCGATCAAGTGCTGGCGTTCGGGAAACTCGGCCATGCTGGCGATCAGCTTGGTCATCTCGGTCAGCGGGTCGGGATGGCGGAAGACCGGCAGGCCGAAGGTCGCCTCGGTCACGAAGATGTCGCAGGGCACCGGCTCATAGGGGGCGCAGACCGGGTTCGGGGCGCGGCAGTAGTCGCCGGACACGACGATCTTGGGGCCGCGGTCGGGCATCACGGCGATCTGGGCCGAGCCCAGGATATGGCCCGCGGGGTGAAAGCTGACCTGCACATCGCCAATGTGGGCCACCCCTTGGGCGGCCTGGCGGGTGCCGGTGAAATCCTCGCCATAGCGGATCGCCATGATGTCCAAGGTCTGCTGGGTCGCCATGACGGCCCCATGACCCGCACGGGCGTGGTCGCCATGCCCGTGCGTGATCAGCGCGCGGGGCACCGGGCGGACCGGGTCGATGTAGAAATCGCCGGGCGGGCAATAGAGCCCGGCCTCGGTCGGGTGCAGGATCTGGTCGGGACGCATGGCACCATCATCGCAGGGGTTGGCGCGGGTTCAACGCCGCCGATGGCCGCAGGGGTCCGTCAGCTGGGCGGCGGGCGCTTGACCGGGGGCGCCTTGGACAGCTGCACCGCCAGGATGCCGGCCATGATGACCGCGACGCCGATCACGTCGCCCGCGCCCAGATCCTCGCCCAGGAACAGGGCGGCGGTGGCCACGCCGAAGAAGGGCGTCAGAAAGTGGAACGTCGCCGCGCGCACCGCGCCGATGCGCCCGACCAGCATGAACCACACCCAGGTCGCGACCAGCCCCGGCACGATCACCGTATAGAGGAACGCCACGACCAGGCGCGGTGTATAGGTGACGTCCCAGGTCTCGAACCAGGGCGCGATCAGGCCCAGGGTCACGGCGCCGACCAGCATCTGCAGGCCCACGATCATCATCACGTTGCCGCCCGAACTGGCGCCCCGCACCGTCAGGGTCGCCACCGCCAGCGCCAGCGCCGCGACGAAGCACATGACGATGCCGGTCAGGTCGCTGCCGCCCTGCAGGCGCGCGCCCATGATGATCGCCACACCAACCACGCCCAGGATCAGGCCGCCCACGCCCATCGGGCGCAGGCGCTCGCCCATCAGGCTCCAGCCCAGGGCGGCCACCATCAGCGGCATGGTCGCGGCGATGATCGAGGCCAGGCCCGCCTCGATCCACTGCATCGCGGTCCAGTTGAGGCCCAGGTACAGCGCGTTCTGGCACAGCCCCAGGATCAGCACGGCGCGCCACTGCGCCCGCGTCAAGGTGCGCCAGGTCTGCCCCATGGCCAGCGCGATCAGCACGCCGATCACGCCCGACAGCGCAAAGCGCAGGGCCAGCGCCATCAGCGGCGGCGCCTCGGTCACGATCATCCGGGTCGAGGTGAAGGCCGAGGCCCACATCACCGCGAAGGCCAGACCCATCAGCAACGCGCGAAGATCCATGGACCAGGCCTTTCTTGCAGGTGATGCAAAACGGCTAGCAGAGCACCGCCGTGGGGTGAAGACATAAAGAAAAGGGGCCGTGCCCGATGGCACGACCCCGATCCGTCATCGCAGCATCTGCGGATCAGCTGTTGACGCTGTCCTTCAGGGCCTTGGCAATGGTGACCTTGACCTGCTTGTCGGCCGGCTTGGTCATCATTTCCTGGGTCTGCGGGTTGCGGACCTGACGCTCGGGACGGGCGCGGCAGGCGATCTTGCCGATGCCCGGCAGGGTCACCGCGCCGCCGCCGGCGACTTCGCGGGTCACGATCGCCACGATCGCGTCCAGAGCGGCCGAAGCGGATTTCTTGTCCGAGCCCATTTCTTCGGCGATCGTCGCCACCAGTTGGGTCTTGGTCATCGGTTTTGCAGCAGCCGTAGCCATGGTCCGTCTCCTCTTGCCCTGTTGCACCGGGCCCACAAATTGCGCCTTTTGCGGCATATCGCCTGCTACACACGGTTTTGACGGGCAGATCAAGCCTTTTTCGCCCCGCGCGCGAAAACCCGCGTTTGCTGGTGTTTTGCCGCCGCGCTACAGGAACGCCGTCTCGCTGAAGGACCGCAGCTTGCGCGAATGGATGCGCTCCAGCGGCATGTCGCGCAGCTTCTCCATCGCGCGGATGCCGATCAGCAGATGGTTGGCGACCTGAGTGCGATAGAAGTCCGTCGCCATGCCCGGCAGCTTCAGCTCTCCGTGCAGCGGCTTGTCGCTGACGCAGAGCAGCGTGCCGTATGGGACGCGGAACCGGAACCCGTTCGCGGCGATCGTGGCGCTTTCCATGTCCAGCGCGACCGCGCGCGACAGCGACAGGCGGTGGACCGGGCCGGACTGGTCGCGCAGCTCCCAGTTGCGGTTGTCGATGGTGGCGACGGTGCCCGTGCGCATGATGCGCTTCAACTCGTACCCGTCCAGTTGGGTGACCTCGGCCACCGCCTCCTGCAGGGCGACCTGGACCTCGGCCAGGGCCGGGATCGGCACCCAGACGGGCAGGTCGTCGTCCAGCACGTGATCCTCGCGCAGATAGGCGTGGGCCAGGACGAAATCGCCCAGGGACTGGCTGTTCCTCAGGCCCGCGCAATGGCCCACCATCAGCCAGACATGCGGGCGCAGCACCGCGATGTGGTCAGTCGCGGTCTTGGCGTTGGACGGGCCGACGCCGATATTGACCAGCGTGATCCCCTGCCCGTTCGCGCGTTTCAGGTGATAGGTCGGCATCTGCGGCAGCTTGGACAGCGGCACGATCGTGTCGTGGCCGTCGGTGATCTGCTGGTTTCCTGGGGCGACGAAGGCGGTATAGCCGCTGTCCGGATCCGACAGGACGCGGCGGGCAAAGGCCTCGAACTCGTCGACATAGAACTGATAGTTGGTGAACAGGACGAAATTCTGGAAATGCTCGGGCGCGGTCGCCGTGTAATGGGCAAGGCGCGCCAGCGAATAATCCACACGCTGCGCGGTGAACGCCGCCAGGTGCTGGCTGCCGTCGGGCATGGCGCCGGCCACGCCGTTCACGATGTCGTCGTTCATGGTGTTGAGGTCCGGCACGTCAAAGACGTCGCGCAGGCTGAAATCCAGAACGCCCTCCTGCGGGACGGCCAGGTCGCTCTGGGCGGCGACCGCGAAATGGACCGGCATGGGCGTGTCCGACAGGCCGATGGTCACGGGTACCCCGTGATTCTTGATCAGCAGGCCAAGCTGCTCGGTCAGATAATGCTGGAACAGGTCGGGGCGCGTCACCGTGGCCGCATAGACGCCGGGCGCGACCACATGGCCGAAGGACAGGCGGCTGTCGATCTTGCCATGCGTCGGGACGATCAGCCGCACCTCGGGGTAGAAGGCGCGATAGCGCGCGACGGGGGACGTGCCTTCCAGGATGGCGGTGAAATGGCCCAGCAGAAAGCCGGTCGCCTGGTCGTACAGCGCACGCAGATGGGCCACGGCCGCGGCCGCGTCGGTAAAGTCGCGGGGCGCCGCGGCGTCGGGGGTCTGGACCGGCAGAAAGCGGGCGTCTGTCGTCATCGGATCTGTCCTTCTTGCTGCGCCGACCCTGCCAGCGCGGCAGGCGGCAGGCAAGCGTCTGGCGCAGCCACGCGCGCGCCGTTACGGTGCCGTCATGAAGATGCTCGTTTTCGGTCACGGCTACAGCGCCGGCTTCCTGACACCCCTGTTGACCGCCCGCGGCTGGCAGGTCACCGGCACCACCCGCGACGACCCTGACCGCGTCGCGGCCGCAGGCGCCGTGCCCCTGCTGTGGCCCGGGTCGGAGGATGCGCTGCGCACGGCCATCGCCCGGGCCGACGCGATCCTGGTCAGCACCGCGCCCGGACCGGACGGCGACCCTGTTCTGGCCGCGTTCCGCGACGAACTGGCCCGCGCCCGGCCGCGCTGGCTGGGCTATCTGTCCACCACCGGCGTCTATGGCGACCGCGACGGGGGCTGGGTCGACGAGGATTCTGTCCTGGACGGGTCGGGTCCGCGCGGCCAGGCCCGCATCGCCGCCGAAGGCGCATGGCAGGACCTGGCCCGGGCGCATGACCTGCCGCTGCACATCTTTCGGCTGGCGGGAATCTATGGTCCCGGGCGCGGCCCGTTCCAGAAGGTCCGCGACGGCACCGCGCGGCGCATCATCAAGCCCGGTCAGGTCTTCTCGCGCATCCATGTCGAGGATATCGCCCAGGTCCTGCTGGCCTCGATCGACGCGCCCGACCCGATCGGCATCTACAACGTCTGCGACGACGACCCGGCCCCGCCTCAGGACGTGATCGCCCATGCGGCGACCCTGCTGGGCCTGCCCTTGCCGCCCGCGGTGCCCTTCGATCAGGCCGACATGACCCCGATGGCGCGGTCCTTCTATGGCGACAGCAAGCGGGTCCGGAACGACCGGATCAAGCGCGACCTGGGCGTGACACTGCACTATCCGGATTACCGGACCGGGCTGGCCGCCCTGCTGGCCCAGGGCGCGTGAGGCCGCGCGCCGCATTGCCTTTGCCCACGGCCCGTGCAAGCTGCGGGCCATGACACAGGATTTCGACATCGTGGTGGCCGGGGGCGGGCTGAACGGCCCGACCCTGGCCCTGGCCCTGGCCCAGGCCGGGCTGCGCGTGGCCGTGGTCGATCCGCGCCCCGCGCGCGCGCGGTCGGGGGCAGGTTTCGACGGGCGGGCCTATTCGCTGGCCATCGCCTCGGTCCGGGTGCTGCGGGCTCTTGGCCTCTGGGACCGGCTGGCCCCCGACGCCCAGCCCATCCACCAGATCAAGGCGTCCCAAGGCCAGCCCGGAGAGGGCGCGGGCCATTTCTTCCTGCATTTCGACAGCGCCGAGCTGGGCGAAGGCCCGGTGGGCCACATGCTGGAGGACCGCTTCCTGCACGCCGCCCTGACCGACGCGATGGAGGGCGCGGTCACCACCCTGCCCGGCCTGTCCGTCACCGGCCAGGAGGTCGGCCCGGCGGGCGTCACTGCGATCCTGTCTGACGGACAGCGGCTGACAGCCCGGCTGTTGGTCGGTGCGGACGGGCGCGGGTCGGGCGTGGCCACGCGCGCGGGCATCCGGCGCCAAGGCTGGGATTACGGCCAGACCGCGCTGGTCGCGGCCATCGACCATGCCCTGCCTCATCAGGGCATCGCGCATCAGTATTTCATGGCGACCGGGCCGCTGGCGATCCTGCCCCTGCCCGGAAACCGCAGCAACATCGTCTGGTCAGAAACCACCGCGAACGCCGCGGCCATCGCCACTCTGGACGACGCCGCCTTCCTGGCGGTCCTGCGACCGCGCTTTGGCGATTTCCTGGGCGATCTGTCGCTGGCGGGGCCGCGCTTCAGCTATCCACTGTCGCTGTCCCTGGCCGAACGCTATGCCGCCGACCGCGCGGCGCTGGTGGGGGACGCGGCGCATGGGGTCCATCCCATCGCGGGCCAGGGCCTGAACCTGGGCCTGCGCGACGTCGCCGCCCTGGCCGAGGTGCTGGTCGATGCCGCCCGACGCGGCGAGGATATCGGCAGCACGCTGGTGCTGGAGCGGTATCAGGCGTGGCGCAGACCGGATGCGACGACGCTGGCACTGGGCATGGACGGGGTGAACCGACTGTTCGCGACCGACAATCCGGCCGTGGCCGGGCTGCGCGGCGCGGGCATGGGCGTGGTCGATGCACTGCCGGGACTGCGGCGCGGCTTCATGCGGCAGGCGGCGGGGCTGTCCGTGTCGCCGATGCCGCGGATGCTGGCGGGTCAGGCGCTTTAACCTTCCCCGGGCGGCGGTTTCGCGCCATAGGCTCTGCGCAGCATCGGGGGACGCCATGACGCTTGAACGCTTTCTGCAGGACCTGGACCGCGACATCCGCAAGGCTGCCGATTGGGGCAAAGTCGCCGACTATATCCCCGAACTGGCCGGCGTCGCCCCCGATCAGTTCGGCATCGCCGTGGCCCTGGCGGACGGACAGGTGCTGACCGCCGGGCAGGCGGATCGGGGATTTTCCATCCAGTCGGTCAGCAAGGTGTTCGCGCTGGCCTGCGTGCTGGGCCGCATCGGCGAACAGTTGTGGCTGCGCGTGGGGCGCGAGCCGTCGGGCGACCGGTTCGATTCGATCCTGCTCTTGGAACAGGAGAAGGGCCGGCCCCGGAACCCGTTCATCAACGCGGGCGCCATCGTGGTCACCGACCAGCTGCTGACCGGACGCAGCCCCCAGCAGACCCTGGCCGAGATCCTGGGCTTCGTGCGCGCGGCGGCGGAGGATGACGACATCCACATCGACAAGGCCGTCGCCCGGTCCGAGGCCCGCACCGGATACCGCAACGCGGCGCTGGCGCATTACCTGCGCAGCTTCGGCAATCTGCGCAATCCGCCGGATCATGTCATCGGCACCTATGTCCACCAATGCGCGATCGAGATGTCCTGCATCCAGCTGGCCCGCGCGGGCCGGGTGATCGCCGTGCTGGACTGCGCGCCGCCCCTGCTGGCCCCGGTGAAACAGCGGCGCATCAACGCGCTGATGATGACCTGCGGGCAATATGACGGGTCGGGCAATTTCGCCTTCCGCGTGGGCATGCCTGCGAAATCGGGCGTGGGGGGTGGGCTGCTGGTCATCGCGCCGGGCAAGGCGTCGATCGCGATCTGGTCGCCGGGTCTGGACGGATGGGGCAATTCGCAGATGGGCACGCTGGCCGCCGAACGGCTGGCCGAATTCACCGGCTGGTCGGTCTTCGGCTGACGCCTCAGGCCACCATCTGCACGGCCTGCGCCAGATCGGCGCGCAGTTCGGCCAAGGCCGCAGGCGCGCGGTCAGGCGGCAGGCGCAGGATCAGGCTGGGATGCCAGGTGATCAGGACAGGGCCGCCGTCGCGTGCCGGTTCGACTAGACCGCGGCGCGGCGTCAGCGGCTTGCGGTTGCCGGTCAGCGCGAAGGCCGCCGTCGCCCCCATGGCCACGGTCAGGCGCGGCGCGACCATGCGGCGTTCCAGGTCCAACCACCAGCGGCACTGATCGACATGGTCGCGGTCGGGCGTCTGGTGCAGGCGGCGCTTGCCGCGCGGCGTGAAACGGAAATGCTTGACCGCATTGGTCAGCCAGGCCCGGTCGGGGGCCAGCCCGGCCTCGGCCATGGTCCGGTGCAGAAGCTGGCCCGCGGGGCCCACGAAGGGCAGGCCCGCCAGATCCTCCTGATCGCCCGGCGCCTCGCCCACCAGCATCAGGTGGGCGGCAGGATCACCCTGCCCCCAGACGGTTTGGGTGGCCGCATGACACAGCTCGCACCGGGTGCAGCGGGCGGCCTGGGACGCGGCCTGTTCCAGCGAGTCGGGGATGCTGTCGTCGGGCTGCTGGCGCAGGCGGGCGGTGATCTTGGGCGCGAAGGCCGGCGCATCGGTCGCACCCGCGTCGCGCATGGCCTGAACCCGGCGCGGCGCATCGGCCAGCATGTCGGGGATCAGCCGGGTTTCGGGCAGGTTCTTCCAGTATTTCTTGGGCATCTCGGACCGCATTGCATTGGTCTTGATGCGCGCGGGGTTGAAGATGTTGGCGAAATAGGTCTGCCACAGGTCATGGCTTGCATCGTCGGGCAGATCGGGGCGCGGGGCCGGGTCGTCATAGGCGATGGTGTCGCCGTCGAACCGGGCAGTGCCTTCGGGCGTGGCGATCAGCCAGTCCATGTCGGCGAACCGCTTGGCAAAGAACGGCGTCCCTGCCTCCAGGATCGGGTGTTCGGGTTCGAACCACGCACCAAAGGCCCGGCGCGGCCCGTCCGAGGGCAGTTCGTGAAACCGGACAAAGGCGTGCATCTTGTGGATGTCGCGGCGCACCGATTTCGCCATGCGCGACAGGCGGTCCATCATTGGATCGGCGGGATTGGACAGAAAGCGCCGATCGCCCTGCGCCCGCATCAGTGTCCCGTACAGCAGCGACCAGCGCTCCGGGTCCGAATGGCTGGCGACCTGACGGGCCAGCTGCAGGAACTCCTGCGTGGAGATCACCGGATGATCGCCCGGCGGCGGGGCCGGGTCGGCGCCGAACAGGTCGGGGGGCGTGTCAGGGTCGGCCCATGTCACGCCCTCCATCGGGACGCGTGCGCTGGCCAGATCGCGGGCGGCCTGACGCCAGGCGTCAAAGCGTCCGAACCGCGGCAGCGTGACCCGGATCATCCGAACAGGGACAGCTGTTCAGGCGGCGGCGCAAAGCGCGCACGCAGGCCGGCGCTGTCGGTCAGTGCGCCCGGCGTCCAGTCGGGCAGCGTGACGAAGGGCTGGGCCTTGGACATGATCGCGCCCATGCGCAGCAGGTCCGCGTATCGCAGCACGCCGTTCCGACGCGCGGTCAGGATGCGGCCCACGGTCTTGGTGCCGAAGCCCGGCACGCGCAGCAGCATCTCGCGCGGGGCGCGGGCGACATCGACGGGGAACTGTGCCCGATTGGCCAGCGCCCAGGCCAGCTTGGGGTCGATCGCCAGGTCTAGGTTGCCCGACGGATGCGCCGACCCGATCTCTGTCGCGTCAAAGCCGTAAAAGCGCATCAGCCAGTCGGCCTGATACAGGCGATGTTCGCGCATCAGGGGCGGCTTGATCAGCGGCAGCATGGCGGACGCGTCGGGGATCGGGCTGAAGGCCGAGTAATAGACACGCTTCAGCTGATACCCCGAATAGAGATTGGCCGAGGTGTTCAGGATGTCGACGTCGGTGGCCTGATCCGCGCCGACGATCATCTGCGTGGACTGCCCGGCGGGGGCGAAGCGCGGCGGGCGCTTGCCCGTATGGCTGCGGTCCTTGGCGGCCTCGCGGCCAAGGCGCACGTCGGCCATGGTCGCACGGATCGTCTCGGGGCGTTTTTCTGGAGCAAGGTGGCGCAGGCTGGCATCCTGGGGCAGTTCCACATTCACCGACAGGCGGTCCGCGAACAGCCCCGCCTGCGCCACCAGGTCGGGCGAGGCGTCGGGGATCGTCTTGAGGTGGATGTATCCCTTGAACCCGTGTTCGATCCGCAGCATCCGCGCGATGCGGACCATGTCGCCCATCGTCTGGTCCGGGCTGCGGATGATGCCCGACGACAGGAACAGCCCCTCGATCATGTTGCGGCGATAGAATTCCAGCGTCAGCCGGACCACCTCCTCCGGAGAGAACCGGGCACGTTCGACATTGCTGCTGACGCGGTTGATGCAATAGACGCAATCATAGATGCAGAAATTCGTCATCAGGATCTTCAGCAGGCTGATGCAGCGCCCGTCCGGCGTATAGGCATGACAGATCCCCGTGCCGCCGGCGGAGCCGATGCCCCCCGACCGCGAATCGCGTCGCGTCGTTCCGCTGGACGCACAGGAGGCGTCGTATTTCGCGGCGTCCGACAGGATCGCCAGCTTGTCCTGCAAGGTGCGCTGTGCCATGCCGGGAAAGATATGTTCCCCATGCGTTCTTCGCAAGGCATCGGGCATGAAACAAATGATGCGGAACCGTCACGGACGCGCGATGGTTGGCTGCGCGTTCATCCGCCAGACGTGATGTGCATCGCAACAGCGAAAGGATATGATCGGGACCATGAACATACGCACCCTCGCCCTTGCGCCCGCCCTTCTTTTCGCCATGGCCTTTCCGGCCTTGGCCGAACGTATCCCGCTGTCCGAGATCTCGCGCTATCTCAACAGCCTGACCACGGTCACGTCCGAGTTCACGCAGATCAACCCGGATGGCACGGTATCGACGGGGACCGTCTATATCCAGCGTCCCGGCCGGGTGCGGTTCGAATACGACAACGACCCGACGCTGGTTCTGGCATCGGGCGGCAACGTGGCGATCTTCGACGGCAAGTCGAACGGCGGCCCGCAGCAGTATCCCCTGTCCCAGACGCCGCTGTCGATCATCCTGGATGCCAACGTGAACCTGGGCCGCCAAGGCATGGTCACCGGTCACAGCGAACAGAACAACGGCACCGTCGTCACCGCGCAGGACCCGCAGCGGCCGCAGAACGGCACCATCCAGATGGTGTTCACCGCACCAACCGAGCTGCGCCAGTGGGTCGTGACAGACGATACCGGCCAGAAGACCACCGTGATCCTTGGAGAGATGTCAAAGGGCGGAACGATCCCCGCCTCGCGCTTCTCGATCCAGTCCGAGGTGCAGCGCCGCTGACCGGCGGCGATTGCATCCTGACAATTGCGTGATTGACGCGCCCCCATGCCGGGGGCAACGCTGCGGCCGACCCCATCCAAGGCCGCAGCCATGCCCCATTCCCGCATCCTGACACCCGTGCTGATCGGCGGATCGCTGATCTTGCTGATCAACTTTGCACTGCGCGCCAGCTTTGGCGTGTTCCAGATTCCCATCGCACAGGATTTCGGCTGGCCGCGGGCCGAGTTCTCGCTGGCCATCGCGATCCAGAACCTGGCTTGGGGCATCGGCCAGCCGATCTTCGGCGCGATGGCGGAACGATGGGGCGACCGGTGGGCGATCATCGTCGGTGCGATCCTCTACAGCTCCGGCCTGATTCTGACCGCCTTCGCCACGACCCCGGCCAGCATCCAGCTGCTGGAGATCATCGTGGGCTTTGGCATCGCGGGCACCGGGTTCGGGGTAATCCTGGCCGTGGTCGGCCGGGCCGCCAGCGACGACAACCGCAGCCTGGCCCTGGGCATCGCCACCGCCGCCGGATCGGCGGGACAGGTCTTCGGCGCACCCCTGGCCGAAGGGCTGCTGGCCTTCTATCCGTGGCAGTCGGTCTTCATCATCTTCGGCGTGATCGTCCTGTCGACGATGCTGTTCCTGCCGATGCTGGGCGACGGCAGGCCCGCGACCCCATCGCAGCTGGAGGACAGCATGGGCACCGTTCTGCGGCGCGCGTTCCGCGACCCGTCCTTCATGATGATCTTTGCGGGGTTCTTCTCTTGCGGCTATCAGCTGGGCTTCATTACCGCGCATTTCCCCGCGATGATCACCGAGATGTGCGGCCCCATCGACCCTGCCGGCATGCTGGCGGGCCTGGGCATCACCACCACGTCGGCGCTTGGGGCGATCGCCATCTCGTTGATCGGGCTGGCGAATATCGGCGGGGCGATCCTCGCGGGATATCTGGGCAAGCGCTATACCAAGAAATACCTGCTGGCGGGCATCTACACGCTGCGCACCATCGCCGCCGCGGCCTTCATCCTGACGCCGATGACGCCTGCCACGGTGGTCGTGTTCTCGCTGGTCATGGGGGGGCTGTGGCTGGCCACGGTGCCGCTGACCTCGGGTCTGGTCGCCTATATCTATGGGCTGCGCTACATGGGGACGCTCTACGGGTTCGTGTTCCTGTCCCACCAGCTTGGATCGTTCATGGGGGTCTGGCTGGGGGGCAAGCTGTACGACGCGTCGGGCGACTATTTCCTGGTCTGGTGGATCGGCGTGGGCATCGGGGCCTTCAGCGCCCTGATCCACCTGCCCGTCCGCGAGGCGCCCTATCGCATCCCCGCGCCCGCCATCTGACCACGCGGCGCGGACCACCGGACCGTCATTTGACCCGGCGGCGCGCGCGGCCTAGCTATGTTGCGCGCGACCAAAGGACAGATCATGCAGCCCACCCGCACGCCTCACGACCACGCCGTTGCCGTCCGCTATCAGCAGGCCTCGGCCGAGGTGCGCGCCCTGCAGCGGCAATGCTATGCGCTGGCGACCCTGCGCCTGCGTGCCGCCGTTGACCAGGCAGGCGGCGGCGCCGGACTGGCGATCCTCAGCGACATCGACGAGACGATCCTGGACAACAGCGCCGTCATGGCGGCCGCGATGCACAACAAGGGGATGTTCCAGAACATCGACACCTGGCTGCTGTGGGAGCGCGAGGGCAATCCCCACCTGATCCCCGGCGCGGCCGAGTTCTTTGCGCTGGCCGACGACCTGGGCGTCACGATCTTCTACGTCTCGGACCGGTTCGAGGAGAACAAGCTGGCCACCATCGCGACCCTGTCGCGTCTCGGCCTACCGCAGGTCTGCGCCGAACAGGTCCTGCTGTTCGGTCCGCCCAAGGCCGCCCGCCGCGCGCAGGTCGAGGACGGGCACCGTATCGTGCTGCAGCTGGGCGACACGCTGCACGATTTCCATGGCGCCTTCGCCGGCGCCGCGCTGGAGGATCAGCACCGCCTGACCGAAGACCACGCCGACCGCTTCGGCCAGGACTGGATCGTCTTTCCCAACGCCGCCCATGGCACCTGGATGGAGGCCGAGCTGCGCCCCTGGGAGCGCGACTAGGGCCGCAGCCGCCGCGCCACACGCGACACCGCCCGCAGCGGCGCCGTCACGCGCCACGAGGTGCTGGCCAGCAGCTCCGCCTCGCGGGTCGCACCCCAGCGCTG
>NZ_VDDD01000047.1 GCF_006151785.1 Paracoccus marcusii | reverse complement strand
GGTCCGCCGGATCGGGCAGGTTGCGCAGCGCCGCCGCGGCCGACGGGCGCGGCGCGAAATCCTCGGGCGGGACGGGGTTCAGGGCGATGCGCAGCCGCGCCTCGGCCCCTTGGGTGCGCATCCCGGCCTCGGCCACGCGGAACGGCCCCGGCAGTTCGATCACCATCCGCGACCAGCCGCGCCGAAAGCTGCCCCACCGGATCGCAGGCGCCAGGTCCTGTCCGAACAGGTCGGCAGGGCTGCGGCCGCTCAGGTCAACGCCCTTCAGATCGACGACCAGGCGCGCGGGATCGCCGACCAGGAATGTCCGCCACGGCACCGGGCGGTCCAGCGCCAGCGACAGCTCCAGCGGCTGAGGGCCAAAGGCGCGGTGCCACCAGCCCTGCGGCGCCTGCGTCAGGGACGACCCGCCCAGGATCAGCCGTGCCGGATCCTGGGCCTGGACCGGCCCCGCCAGCAGCAGCAGGATCAGCAGCAGAAGCCTCATCTGGCCGCCATGAAGGCCGTCAGGCGGGCCAGGCCCTCGGCGATGTCCGCCGTTGCGCGGGCATAGGAAAAGCGCAGCGTGCGCGCGCCGCGGTCGGGGTCGAAATCCAGCCCCGGCGTGACCGCGACGCCCGCCTTGTCCAGGATCTCGGCCGCGAAGGCCACGGAATCGTCGGTCAGGTGCGACACGTCGGCATAGATGTAGAACGCGCCCTCGGGCGGGGCGATGCGGTCAAAGCCCGCGCGCGGCAGCCCCTCCAGCATCAGGCGGCGGTTCTCGGCATAGACGGCGCGGTTGGCCTCGGCCTCGGGGATGCAGTCCAGCGCGGCCAGGGCCGCGACCTGGCTGGCATGGGGCGGACAGATGAACAGGTTCTGGGCCAGACGCTCGACCGTGCGCACCATATCGGGCGGCACGACCATCCATCCGACCCGCCATCCCGTCATGGAAAAGTATTTGCTGAAGGAGTTTACGACCAGAACCTCATCCGTCACCTCAAGCGCGGAATGGCAGCGGTCGGCATAGGACAGCCCGTGATAGATCTCGTCCGATATCACCGCCATGCCCCGCGCGGCAGCGGCCTGGGTCAGGCCAGCCAGCTCCGGCACGGTCAGCACCGTCCCCGACGGATTGCCCGGAGAGGCCAGGATCAGCCCCTGCACGTCGTCGGGCAGATCGTCGGGCCGGGGCTGATAGCGGTCCTCGGGGCGGGTCGGGATGCCGACCGGGGTCAGCGACATCGCGCGCAGGATCTGGCGATAGCTGGGATAGCCCGGATAGCCCATCGCCACCCTGTCGCCCGCATCGAACAGCGCAGAAAAGGCCAGGATGAAGGCCCCGCTGCTGCCCGGCGTCACGACGACCCGCGCAGGGTCCAGATCGACCCCGTACCAGCGGCGATAGAGGTCCGCGATCCCCTGTCGCAGCGCGGGCAGGCCCAGGGCCACAGTATATCCCAAAGGCTGTTCCAGCGCCTGCGCCAGCGCCTGTCGCGCGCCCAGGGGGGCGGGGGTGCCGGGCTGGCCGACCTCCATGTGGATGACATGGCGACCTGCCGCCTCGGCCCGGGCGGCCGCCTCCATCACGTCCATCACGATGAACGGGTCAACCTGTCCGCGCAGGGAGTGTCGCATTCGCTCGGCCTCATTTTTGCCTTGTGATAGCGCGGGACGGCGGCACGCTCCAGCCTTTAGGCGGGGGCGTGCCGTCACGCAGCCGTGTCGGGGGCGTTCTTGCCATCGCGGACGCGGCGGTCCAAGCTGTCGCCCACATCAGACCAAGGGATGCCCCATGACACGCCTGACCGCCGCCTTTTTCCTGGGAACCAGCCTGGCCCTGTCCGCGCCCGCGACGGCCTTCGACATCTCGGCCATGACCGACGATGAAAAGGCCGCCTTCGGCGAGGCGGTGCGCGACTATCTGATGGAGAACCCGCAGGTGCTGATCGAATCGATCAACGTGCTGGAGAACCGCCAGGCCCAGGATGCGGCGCAGACCGACCTGCAGCTGGTCGAAGCCAACAGCGACGCGCTGTTCGACGATGGGCACAGCTGGGTGGGCGGTAATCCGGACGGCGACCTGACCATGGTCGAGTTCATCGACTATCGCTGCGGCGTCTGCCGCCAGTTCAACGCCGAGGTCCATGACGCGGTCGAGGAAGATGGCAACATTCGTTTGATCCTGAAGGAATTTCCGATTCTTGGAGAGGAAAGCGTACTGTCCAGCCGCTTTGCCATCTCGGTCCACCAGATCGCCGGGGACGAGGCCTATAAAAAGGCCCATGACGCGCTGATGGCCCTGCGCGCGCCCGCGACGGATGAATCGCTGCGCGGCATAGCCGAAGAGATCGGCGTCGATGCCGACGCGATCATGGCGCATATGGACACGGATGCGGTGAACATGGTGCTGCAGAAGAACCACGAGCTGGGCCAGACGATGGCGATCCAGGGGACGCCGACCTTCGTGATCGGCGACCAGATGCTGCGCGGCGTTCCGCGGGCGGGCGTGGCCCAGACCATCGCCCAGATCCGCGAAAGCATGTGATCAGTCGGCGCTGCTGCGCGAATAGACATCCTCGTAGCGGATGATGTCGTCCTCGCCCAGATAGCTGCCGGTCTGCACCTCGATCAGGACCATCGGCACCTTGCCGGGGTTCTCCATCCGGTGGACAGCGCCCAGGGGCACATAGATCGACTGGTTCTCGGTCACCAGGGTCACGCTGTCGTCGACGGTGACCCGCGCGGTGCCCGACACCACGATCCAGTGTTCCGACCGGTGGACATGGCTTTGCAGCGACAGGGCCGCACCGGGTTTCACCACGATGCGCTTGACCTGAAAGCGGTCGGCCAGGGCCAGCGTCTCGAACCAGCCCCAGGGGCGATGGTCGCGGGGGAACGCCTCGGCCTGCTTGGCGCGCTTGGCCTTCAAAGCGGACACGGCCAGCCGCACGTCCTGCGCCCGGCCCCGGTCGGCGACCAGCACCGCGTCCGAGGTCGCCACCACCATCACGTCGCGCAGCCCGATGCCCACGACCTTGAGATCGTCGCTGTCCGACCGCAGCAGCACGTCCTGACAGTCGATCGCGGTGGAATTGCCGTCGGTGACCACGCCGTGATCCGACGGCGCATGGTCCAGCGCCTCGCGCCAGACCGCGTCCCAGCCGCCCAGGTCCGACCAGCGGCCCGAAAACCGCACCACGGTCAGGTTGTCGGCCTTTTCCATCACGGCATAGTCGATCGACTGATCCTCGACCCCGGCCCAGGGCGCCTTGGCCAGCCGCAAGAAACCCAGGTCCAGATGCGCCTGGTCCAGCGCCTGCTGGACCGGCTCCAGATAGGCAGGGGCGTGGGCGCGGAACGCCTCGATCATGGTGCGGGCGCTGAACAGGAAGATGCCCGCGTTCCACAGATAGTTGCCCGCCGCCAGCATCTGGCCCGCCCGATCGGCGTCAGGCTTCTCGACAAACCGCGCCAGGGGCTGCGGCCCCTCTCCGGCACCGGCCAGTTCCAGATAGCCGTAACCCGTCTCCGGGCGGTCGGGGGTGATGCCAAAGGTCACGATGCGCCCCTGCGCCGCGGCCTGGGCGCCCTGGGCCACGGTCGCGGCAAAGGCCTGGGCGTCGGGGATCACGTGGTCGGACGGCGCGACCAGCACCAGCCCGTCGGGATCATCCGCCGCCACCATCAGCGCCGCCGCCAGGATCGCCGGCGCCGTGTTGCGGCCCGCGGGTTCGATCACGATGCGGCCCGGCGCGATGCCCGCCTGCTCCAGCTGTTCGGCCACGATGAAGCGGAAGTCGGAATTGGTCATCACCACCGGCGCCGCGAATCCCGCGCTCGACAGCCGCCGGGCCGAGGCCTGGAACAGCGTCTCGTCCCCGGTCAGGGCGGCGAACTGCTTGGGAAAGCTCTTGCGCGACACGGGCCACAGCCGCGTGCCCGAACCGCCCGCCATCAGCACCGGTGTAATCATCGTCATCGCAAACCCCTTGGGCGAACCCCGCCCTGTCATCATTCCTGCCGGTTGCAGCCGGTCGTTCCCGCAGTCAAGGGCCAAGCGCCGTCAGCGTCAAGTCACGCCCTGAAATCGCCGTGAAAAAGACCCCCGTGCACGGGGCCGCGCACGGGGGTCAGTCGTCGCGCGTCTGTGCGCGCTTGCTGCTGCGACGGGTCGGGCCTGTCGATAGGGAAACGGCACAGGGGGCCGACTTATTCCCCACCCATGCTCAGCTGCAGCCGCTGGTGCCGCCGCAGGTGTTGCATTTCATGCAGGTGCCGTTGCGCACCAGCGTGTAGTTGCCGCATTCGCCGCAGGGATCGCCTTCGTATCCCTGCATCCGGGCCTTGGCGCGCAGGTCCAGCCCCGTGGCCATGCCCGTCGTGACCGCCGTCACCGATACGCCGGCCTGCAGCGCCATCAGGTCCTGCGGCATCCGCTTGCGCAGATAGCCCGCGCTGCTGATCTGCTTCAGCATCGTCAGCGACTTCAGCTCGGACGGCTGGCTGGGGCGCCCCTCGTCCTCGCCGCCGCCCATCTCATCGAAACGCGCGCCCTCGGGGGCGACATGGGCCAGGTCGGTGCGGTCCAGATAGCTGACGGCCAGCTCGCGGAACACATAGTCCAGGATCGAGGTCGCGTTCTTGATGCTGTCATTCCCTTGCACCATCCCCGCCGGCTCGAACCGGGTGAAGGTGAAGGCGTCCACGAACTCCTCCAGCGGCACGCCGTATTGCAGGCCCACAGACACGGCGATGGCAAAGTTGTTCATCATCGCCCGGAAGCCTGCGCCTTCCTTGTGCATGTCGATGAAGATCTCGCCCAGCTTGCCGTCGTCATATTCGCCGGTGCGCAGATAGACCTTGTGACCGCCGACGATGGCCTTCTGGGTGTACCCCTTGCGGCGCTGCGGCAGCTTCTCGCGGTTCGACCGGACGATCTCCTTGACGATGACGCGCTCGACGATCTTCTCGGCCAGAACGCGGGCCTTTTCGTGGGTGGACCCGTGGGCCAGGATCTCCTCGGCCTCGTCGTCGTCGTCGATCAGGGCGCTGGCCAGCGGCTGGCTCAGCTTGGAGCCGTCGCGATAGAGGGCGTTGGCCTTGATCCCCAGGCTGTGCGACAGCTCGTACGCCGCCAGCGTGTCCGCGATGGTCGCGCTGGAGGGCATGTTGATCGTCTTGCTGATCGCCCCGGAAATGAAGCTCTGCGCCGCGGCCATCATGTGGATGTGGCTTTCCACCGACAGATAGCGCGTGCCGGTCTTGCCGCAGGGATTGGCGCAGTCGAACACCGGCAGATGCTCGGCCCGCAGATGCGGCGCGCCTTCCAGCGTCATCGTCCCGCAGACATGGTCGTTGGCCGCGTCGATCTGCGCCCGGCTGAAGCCCAGATGGCGCAGCAGGTCGAAGCTGGGGTCCGACAGCTTGTCCGCGGGGATGCCCAGGGTGCCGCGGCAGAAATCCTCTCCCAGCGTCCACTGGTTGAAGACGAAGCGGATGTCGAAGGCCGACGGCAGGGCCGCCTCGACCTTGGCGATCTCGGTCGCGCCGAAGCCGTGACCGGCCAGCGATGCATGGTTGATGGCGGGGCAGTTGCCCAAGGTGGCGTGGCCCACCGCGTGGCCCACGATCTCCTCGATCTGCGCGGGCGCATAGCCCAGCTTCTCCAGCGCCGCCGGGACCGACTGGTTGATGATCTTGAAATAGCCGCCGCCCGCCAGCTTCTTGAACTTGACCAGGGCAAAATCCGGCTCGATCCCGGTCGTGTCGCAATCCATCACCAGGCCGATCGTGCCGGTGGGCGCGATGACGGTGGTCTGGGCGTTGCGGAAGCCGTGCGCCTGGCCCAGGGCCAGCGCCTCGTCCCAGGCCGCGCGGGCCAGGTCGACCAGGCCAGCATCCGGGCAGTTCGCGGCGTCCAGCGCCACGGGGGCGACGTTCACGCCCTCGCACGCCGTGCCATGCGCCGCGGCGCGGTGGTTGCGGATCACGCGCAGCATGTGGTCGGCGTTGCGGGCATGGCCCGGGAACGCGCCCAGTTCGGCGGCCATCCGCGCGCTGGTCGCATAGGCCGTGCCGGTCATGATCGCCGACAGCGCCCCGCAGATCGCGCGGCCCTGGTCGCTGTCATAGCCCAGGCCCATGTTCATCAGCAGACCGCCGATATTGGCATAGCCCAGCCCCAACGTGCGGAAGTCATAGCTGCGCTGCGCGATCTCGCGCGAGGGGAACTGCGCCATCAGTACGCTGATCTCCAGCGTGACGGTCCACAACCGGCTGGCATGGACATAGGCGTCGGCGTCGAACCGGCCGTCGGTCCAGAAGGTCAGCAGGTTCATGGACGCCAGGTTGCAGGCGGTGTCGTCCAGGAACATGTATTCGCTGCACGGGTTCGATCCGCGGATCGGCCCGTCCTCGGGGCAGGTGTGCCAGGCGTTGACCGTGTCGTGAAACTGGATGCCCGGATCGGCGCAGGCCCAGGCCGCGTGGCCGATCTGATCCCACAGGTCGTGCGCAGACACGGTCTTGGCGACCGTCCCGTCGGTGCGGCGGATCAGCTCCCACGGCGCATCCTCGCGCACCGCGCGCAGGAAGGCATCCGTCACCCGGACCGAGTTGTTTGAGTTCTGGCCCGACACCGACACATAGGCCTCGGAATCCCAGTCCGTGTCATAGGTCGGGAACTCGATGCTGTCGAAGCCCTGGCGCGCGTATTGCAGCACGCGGTTCACATAGGTCTCGGGGATCATCGCGCGCTTGGCGCTGCGGATCGCGGCCTTCAGGGCGTCGTTGCGGGCCGGATCGACCTCTCCGCCGCCGATGCGGATCGCCGCGAAGATGCCGTTCAGCTCACGCTCGTGCAGCTTGGAGCCGGCGACCAGGGACGCAACCTTCTGCTCCTCGATCACCTTCCAGTTCACGAAGGCCTCGATGTCGGGATGGTCCATGTCGCAGATGACCATCTTGGCCGCGCGGCGCGTCGTGCCGCCCGACTTGATCGCACCCGCGGCCCGGTCGCCGATCTTCAGGAACCCCATCAGGCCCGACGACTTGCCGCCGCCGGACAGCCGCTCACCCTCGCCGCGCAATGACGAGAAGTTGGTGCCGGTGCCGCTGCCGTACTTGAACAGGCGCGCCTCGCGGACCCACAGGTCCATGACGCCGCCCTCGTTCACCAGATCGTCGCTGACCGACTGGATGAAGCAGGCATGCGGCTGCGGATGCTCATAGGCGCTGGTCGATGCGGTCAGCGTGGCCGTCTTGTGATCGACATAGAAATGTCCCTGCCCCGGCCCGTCGATGCCATAGGCCCAATGTAGGCCGGTATTGAACCATTGCGGGCTGTTGGGCGCACCCATCTGGCGGGCCAGCATGTGGCGCATCTCGTCCAGATAGGCACGGGCATCGGCCTCGGTCGTGAAATAGCCGCCCTTCCAGCCCCAATAGGTCCAGGCCCCCGCCAGGCGGTCAAAGACCTGCGCGGCGCTGGTCTCTCCGCCGAACCGGGCATCCTCGGGCAGATCGGCCATTGCGGCATGGTCGGGAACGTGGCGCCACAGGAATTCGGGCACGCCCTTTTCGCGGACGGGCTTCAGCCGCGCGGGAACGCCGGCGCGGCGAAAGTATTTCTGGGCGATGACGTCGCTTGCGACCTGGCTCCAGCCCTCGGGGACCTCGACCGCGTCGTTGCGAAAGACCACCGTCCCGTCCGGATTGCGGATCTCGCTGAGAGTGGTGGTGAACGCGATGCCGCCATAGGCCCCGCCGGTTTCCGTGGTAAAGCGCCGCTCGATCTTCATCCTGCTTGTCCTTCCGGTCCCCTGCGCGCAGCCGCGATCCGCCCGTGCAGGGCGCGTCCGCCCCAGGGGACGGCCGTCAGATCAGGACTGCTGCGACGTTCCTGTGGTCGCCCCCGATTAGAACCACCACATCTTGTGCCACACTGGCGATTGCCCACAAACTGCCGCCGCTTCGATGCTGTTTCAACCGAATTTTTTAGCAATCGGCCCCGCGAAAGCCGTTGACAGACAGCCCCATGGCTGCGTGCGGGATTCGCGCACAGAGACGTGCAGGACCAGGCGGTGCACGTGGCATACGGCGTCAAAAACCACGTCCGAACAGTCCCTTGCCGACCGCATTCCACGACTTGTCCACAGGCTTATCCGCAATTCATCCCCCGGTTGCGCACAGCCGATGCAGATCTGCCACGCCCGGCGGAAATCAGCGCATGGGCGTCAGGACACCATCATCGGTCACGATCAGGTCCAGCGGCTGGTCCGTCGGCTCGGCCGGGATCAGGTCAAGCTGCTGGCAGGCATAGGCCAGCCCGATCGCCGTCACCAAGCCAGATTTTCGCAATGATTCCAACGTCCTGTCATAGAACCCGCCGCCATAGCCAAGGCGATTTCCCTGCCGGTCGAACCCCGCCAGCGGAACGATCAGCACGCGGGGCGTCAGCACCTCGGCCGAATCGGCCGGGTGCGCCGTGCCGAAGGGTCCGGGCACCAGCGGCTCGTCGCGCCAGCGGCGAAAGACCAGCGGGCGCGCCTTGCCGGTCACCACCGGCAGCACCAGCGGCCCGTCATGCGCGGCCATCGCGGCACGGGGATCGGCCTCGTCGCGCATGGGCCAGTATCCGGCCAGAACCGTGCCCGCGTGTGATGCCAGCGTCGCGATCAGGTTGCGCGACAGGGCCTGCCCGTCGCCGCCCGCCCCGCGGGCTGCCAGCGCCTGCGCGCGCAGCAGGGCCTTGTCCGCGGTCACAGCAGCACCGCCGTGGCCAGCCCCAGGAAGGCCAGGAAACCGATCACGTCGGTCATCATGGTCACGAAGGTTCCCGACGCCAGCGCCGGGTCCGCGCCCAGCTTGTTCAGGCCAAGCGGGATCAGGATGCCCGCCAGCGCGGCGACCAGCAGATTGATGATCATCGCCGACCCGATCACCGCCGCCAGACCCGGATCGCGGAACCAGACCCAGGTGATCGCGGCCATGATGACCCCGAAGAACACCCCGTTGGTCAGCCCCACGATGACCTCGCGCCGGACGACGCGCAGGGCGTTGGCCCGGCTGAGGTCGCGCGTCGCAAGGCCGCGCACCGCGACGGTCAGCGTCTGCGTCCCCGCGTTGCCCCCCATGGACGCCACGATCGGCATCAGCACGGCCAAAGCCACCAGCTGGGCGATGGCGTCCTCGAAGAAGGCGATGACGCTGGCGGCGGCCAGGGCGGTGACGATGTTGGTGGCCAGCCACGGCACGCGCTGGCGCACCGTCTGCATCACGCTGTCCGAGATGCTGGATTCGTCGCCCACCCCGGCCAGGCGCAGGATGTCCTCCTCGTGCTCCTCGTCCAGGACCTGCATCGCGTCGTCTATGGTGATGACGCCCACCAAGCGGTCATCGCGGTCCACGACGGGGGCAGAGATCAGGTGATACTGGTTGAAGACATAGGCGACCTCGGCCTCCTCGGCAAAGGCGCTGATGGTGCGAAAGCTGTCCTCGGCCAGCTCGCGCAGCGTGGCGTCGCTGCGCGATGCCAGCAGGCGACCCAGCGTGACATAGCCCACCGGATGACGGCGCGGATCGACCAGGACGATGTGATAGAACTGTTCGGGCAGCCATTCCTCGGCGCGCAGGAACTGGATGGCGCGGGCCACGGTCCAATGCTCGGGCGCTGTGACGACCTCGGACTGCATCAGGCGGCCGGCGGAATATTCGGGATAGGCCAGCGACTGCTGGACCGCCGCGCGGTCGCCCGCATCCAGCGCGGCCAGGATCAGCGCCCGCTCGGCGTCGTCCAGGTCCTCGACCAGGTCGACGACGTCGTCGCTGTCCATCTCGCGGACGGCATCGTCCAGGACCGCGCGGGGCAGCTGCTCCAGCACCTCCTCGCGGATGGATTCGTCGATCTCGGACAGGACATCGCCGTCGATGCCGTCGGCATAAAGCGTCAGGAAGGCACGACGGTCGCCTGGGGTCAGCCGCTCGATCAGGTCGGCGATGTCGGCCGGGTGCATCGGCTCCAGGGCCGCGTCCAGTGCGGCGCGGTCGCCGGCCTCGACGGCCGCGTCGACGCGGTTCAGCAGATCGTCGGTTTCGGTCGCGCGGTTTTCGTCGGCCATGCTGCCCCCTGCGTTCTTGTCGTGTCAGCCGTTCAGCAGATCCAGCGCCGCGCGGTGCAGCGCCTCGGACGCGGCGGCGATCACCTGACCGCCTTGGGCGGCGGACCCGCCCTGCCAGTCGGTCACGATGCCGCCCGCGGCCTGCACCACCGCCAGCGGACCCGCGATGTCATAGGACTGCAGCCCCGCCTCGATCACCAGATCGACCTGGCCCAGGGCCAGCAGGCCATAGGCATAGCAGTCCAGCCCGTATCGCGTCAGCCGCGCCCGGTCGGCCACGCGGCGAAAGGCCGTGGCCTCGGCCGCCGTGCCGATTTCGGGAAAGGTCGTCAGCAGCGTCGCGCGCTCCAGCGGCGTGCCGCCGCGCACGCGCAGCGCCCGTTCGCCGGCGGCCGAGGTCAGCCGGGCATGGCCAAGCCCGCCCTCGAACCGCTCGCCGACATAGGGCTGGTCGATCAGGCCATAGATCACGTCCCGCCCGTCGGACAGGCCGATCAGCACGCCCCAGCTGGCCGCCCCGCACAGGAATGCGCGCGTGCCGTCGATCGGATCCAGGATCCAGGTCAGCCCGCTGGTGCCGGGGGTCGCGCCATATTCCTCGCCCAGGATGGCGTCATCGGGCCGCTCGCGCGCCAGCACGTCGCGCATCGCGCGTTCGGCATCGCGGTCGGCCTGGGTCACGGGGTCGAAATCGGCCGGCCGCTTGTTGTCGGCCGCCAGATCCGCGTGGCGGAACCACGGCAGGATCGCCCGACGGGCAGCGTCTGCCATCAAATGCGCGGTGCGGGTGATCTGGTCTGCGTCCTGCATGCGGCCCCCTGCGTGTCGTCACGCCGGGTGTAGCCTGTCATGCGCCGGGGGACCAGCGGTCAAAGGGGGCCGTCGTCCGGCGGTCAAGCGGCGCGGGACGGCGGCAGGGTCATCCGCCTTCTGGCGGTCAGGCCTTTCAGGCCGCGTCGGACAGGACGCGGGCCAGCTCGAAGATCTGGCGACGCTGCGCCTCGGGCATGGCGTAATAGGCGCGCACCAGCTGCAGCGCTTCCTTGTCGGCGAAGATGTCGCCTTCGACCACGCCGGGAACTTCGCCCTCGGACAGGCCTTCGAAGAAGAAGCTGACCGGAACGTCGACCGCCCGCGCGATGTCCCACAGACGCGAGGCCGAGACGCGGTTCATGCCGGTCTCGTACTTCTGGATCTGCTGGAACTTGATGCCGACTTTGTCGGCAAGTTGCTGTTGAGTCATGCCAATCATCCAGCGACGATGGCGGATACGCTTACCAACGTGAACATCTACACTATGCTTCATTGCCCCAACCTTTTGCAATCTCAGGATGCTCTAGCCCGGAAAGGCACAATTTTCGAGTGTCAACTTGGTTAATCGGGGCTTTCCTGACCATAAAGACAGGTCCAGGGGTGTCCTTGCGGCCATATCGGCATCGCGTTGACTTGGCCAGCGGGGATGCGAACGTGCAGACAACATCCGAGGGCCACAATACATGTCACAACTGATTCGCGCAGCCTTCATCTCGGCCCTGGGTCAGGACCCGGTGATCCGGGATGTTCCGCCCCCCGTGGCCGGTCCCGATCAGGTGCTTTTGCGCATAGGCGCGGCGGCATTGAATTTTGCCGACCTGCTCAAGGCCAAGGGACAGTACCAGGAACCGGCCGATCCGCCCTTCGTGCCGGGGCTGGAGGGGGCCGGCACCGTCCTCTCGGCGCCCGCCGGATCGGGCCTGGTTGCCGGCACACGCGTGGTCGTTTCGGCACCGGGCACGATGTCGCAGGTGATGGCGGTCGATCCGGGGGCCGTCCAGGCCATTCCGGACGCCATGACGCTGGAACAGGCGGCGGGCTTTCAGGTGGCTTATGGGACAAGTCACCTGGCCCTGGCCGGGCGCGGCGCGCTGCAGGCGGGACAGACGCTGGTCGTTCTGGGGGCCGCGGGCGGGGTCGGGCTGACCGCCGTGCAGATCGGCGCAGCGATGGGCGCGCGGGTGATCGGCATCGCGCGCGGCGCCGACAAGGTCGATGTGGTCCGCCAGGCGGGGGCATCCCACGTCATCGACAGCGCCACCTGCCCCGATCTGCGCGCAGCGCTGCGCGATCTTGGCGGCGCAGACGTGGTCTATGACCCCGTGGGCGCCGAACCTGGCGAGGCGGCGTTCCGCGCCCTGCGTCCCGGCGGGCGGTTCCTAGTCATCGGCTTTGCCGGCGGCCGCCCCCCGGTGCTGCCGCTGAACCACGCGCTGGTCAAGAACATCGCCATCCACGGCTTCTACTGGGGCGGCTATCGCGCGCTGGACCCGCAGGCGCTGCGGGACAGCATCGACGCGCTGTTCGATCTGTTCCGCGCGGGCCGGCTGGACCCTGTCGCTGGCGCCACCTTGCCCCTGGACGATCTGGCCCAGGGCTACGCCATGCTGAGAGAGCGGCGCAGCGTCGGCAAAGTGGTCATCACGCTGTGATCACGACGCATTTGAGCCAAGCGCGGCATTGAAAAATCCTGCCTTTCCACCGATATTGGACCCAAGCCGGCACTGCGTCGGCATGCCTTCCAAGGGAGACATCGATGGCAGATTACAACACGTACCGTACCGCGCAGGGCGTAGGCCACCGCACGGCGGCGGTCGACCAGGGCCTGCGGGCCTACATGAACAAGGTTTATGGGCTGATGGCGGTCGGCATGGGTGTAACCGCCGCGACCGCCTATGGCACCGCGACCGCCGCCATGACCAACCCGGCCGTGGCCAACACGCTGTACAACTCGCCGCTACGGTGGGTGATCATGTTCGCGCCGCTGCTGATGGTGTTCGCCTTTGGCGCGGCCCTGAACCGGCTGTCCGTCTCGGCGGCGACCGGCGTCTTCTACGCCTTCGCGGCGTTGATGGGCGTCTCGATCAGCTCGATCTTCCTGGTCTATACCGGGGTGTCGATCGTCCAGACCTTCCTGGTCACGGCCATCGCCTTCGCGGGCCTGTCCCTGTGGGGCTATACAACCAAGAAGGACCTGTCGGGCTGGGGCACGTTCCTGCTGATGGGCCTGATCGGCCTGATCGTTGCGTCGATCGTGAACATCTTCATCGCCTCCTCGGCCATGCAGTTCGCGATCTCGGTCATCGGCGTGCTGATCTTTGCGGGCCTGACCGCCTACGACACGCAGAACATCAAGAACACCTACCTGCAGATGCAGGGTTCGGGTGCGGATTTCCTGGGCAAGTCCGCCATCATGGGCGCGCTGAAGCTGTACCTGGACTTCCTGAACCTGTTCATGTTCCTGCTGTCCTTCATGGGCAACCGCGAATAATCCAACGCACCTGCGACATGAAAAAAGGCCCCCTTTCGGGGGCCTTTTGCTTTTGAATGGCGGGGGCTCAGGCGGCCTGCCGGACCGGCGGCAGGGACGATGCCGCCTCGGCCGCGATCTCGAAGCTGCGCAGCCGGGCCGTATGATCGTGGATCTGGCCGGTCAGGATCACCTCGTCGGGGCAATAGGTCTCGACCAGACGCGACAGCTGGTCGCGGACGCGCTCGCGGTCACCCACTGCACTGATGCGCAGCGCACCGTCGACGGCCTGGCGCATCTGCGCGCCGATCTCGGCGTCGATGTCGCGGACCGGGCGCGGCAGCTTGCCGGGCTGGCCGGTCCGCAGGCGCGCGAAGGCCAGCTGCATCGTCGTGCGCAGATAGGCGGCCTCTCCGGCGTCGTCGGCGGCAAAGACGTTCGCCGCCAGCACCGCATAGGGCTTCTGCCCCCAGGGCGAGGGGCGGAACCGTTCGCGATAGATGCTCAGCGCCTGTTCCAGCTGTTCGGGGGCGAAGTGGCTGGCAAAGGCATAGGGCAGGCCCAGATGCGCCGCCAGCTGCGCGCCGAACAGGCTGCTGCCCAGGATCCAGACGGGGATGTTCGTCCCCTCTCCGGGCAGCGCGCGGACGGCCGCGCCCGCGCGTTCAGGGCCCAGATAGTCCAGCAGCTCGACCACGTCCTGCGGAAAGCTGTCGGCCATCGGATCCCGGCGCAGGGCGCGGATCACCGCGCCGTCACCCCCGGGCGCGCGGCCCAGGCCCAGGTCGATGCGGTCGGGAAAGGCCGTGGCCAGGGTCCCAAAGGCCTCGGCCACGGTCAGCGGCGCGTGGTTGGGCAGCATGATGCCGCCCGCCCCCACGCGGATCGTCTTGGTCGCCTGTGCGACCAGTCCGATCAGGACCGCGGTCGCGGCGCTGGCGATGCCGGGCATGTTGTGATGCTCGGCCAACCAGAATCGGTGATAGCCCCAGCCCTCGGCATGTTGGGCAAGGTCGATCGTGTTGCGGATGGCGTCCTGCGCCGTGGACCCTTCGGGAACCGGCGACAGGTCGAGAACGGAATAGGGAAGATGCTGTGTCATTCCCCTGATCTAGGCCGCCTGCCCCGCTTTGCAATAACGGGACAGGACATATCAGGCAGTCGTTCAGACCATCTTGCGCAGATAGGTCCAGGTCGGCACCCGGCCGCCCCGCGCGACGGACCAGCTTTCGGCATCGCCCAGATAGACGAAGCCGCAATTGGTCAGCACCCGGGCCGATCCCGGATTGTCCTGAAACGCCTCGGCGAACAGGGTCCGTGCCCCGTGCGGGTTCGCCGCGACAAGGGCCGCCACGGCCTCGGTCGCGAAGCCGGTGTTCCAGAAGCCCGCGCCGATCCAGAAGCCCAGTTCCGACTGCGACCCCTCCATGCGGGTCAGCGACACGACGCCCAGCAGCTCGGCCAGCTTGTGGTCCGACCCGTCGATGGCCCAGACATCCTCGGACCGATCCGCGGCCAGGGAGCGGGCGACGAAACTTTCGGCGGCGCCGCGGGGCAAGGGATGGGGGATGGCGCGCGTGCCTTCGGCCACGCGTCGGTCGGCGGTGTAATGTTCGATCAGGCCGGCATCAGAGGCGCGCAGCGGTCGCAGCGTGAACCGCTCTGTCGCGATCACGGGCTGGGCCGGGCCATCGGCCAAGACGGGCGCAAGGTCGTCCAGACGACTCCCCTCGCGCATGGGTGCAGACATCACCATGTTTCCTCCCCAAGAAACCGATCAATAAATGTGACGATAAAACGGTTCGGGGGACCGGCTCTCGCCGATCCCCCCTTAGCATCAGAATATTACGCTAAGGTTACTCGGCTGCTTCCAGCTCGGCGGGGACGATCGAAATGAACGTCCGGCCCTTCAGGCCCTTCTTGAAGCTCACATGGCCGTCGGTCAGCGCGAACAGGGTGTGATCCTTGCCCATGCCGACGTTCACGCCCGGCCACCAGGTGGTGCCGCGCTGACGTGCGATGATATTGCCCGCGATGGCGGCCTGGCCACCGAACAGCTTGACGCCAAGACGGCGTCCCGCGCTGTCGCGACCGTTGCGGGAAGAACCGCCTGCTTTCTTATGTGCCATGGGTCGTTCTCCTTAGGCTTCAGCGGCGTCTTTGGCCGGTTTCTTGGTCTTGGCGGGCGCATCGGCGGCCTCGACCTTCGTGCGGGCGCCGACGGCGGACTTGACGCCGGTCTTGTCCGCACCCTTGTCCAGCACGTCGGTGACGCGCAGCAGCGTCAGCTGCTGGCGGTGACCGCGGGTCCGCTGCGAGCTGTGCTTGCGGCGGCGCTTGACATAGGTGATGACCTTGTCGGCCTTGATCTGCTCGATCACGGTGGCCTGCACGCAGGCACCGGCGACCAGGGGCGCACCCAGGGTCGAGCCGACCATCAGCACATCGTTGAACTGGACCGTATCGCCAGCCGCGGCATTCAGCTTTTCAACGCGCAGGACGTCGCCCGCCTGCACCTTGTACTGCTTGCCGCCAGTTTTCAGAACCGCGAACATCGCTTTCTTCCTTCATCACCGCGTCCTGCGGCCCCGACAATGTCGGCGTTGGGGGGCGAACCCCGCCTTCGGACGGCGCACCCTTGTGCGGGTGTCGTTAAAAACAATCGACCGGCCAAGGGCGGATGCCCTGCCGGTGCGCTGCATTTGCCCGATCCGGGCCTGCCTGTCAAGGCCGGTGCGATGGTGCGGAACCCTGCGGCACCGCGGGGCTTGTACCCTGCCACTGACAGGACCGGACCCCAGCTGATGCAACGCTTCTCCTGCCCGCATTGCGGCACGCGCGCCTATTTCCACAACCTGATCTGTCTGTGCGGAGAGCCGCTGGTCTATGCGCCGGTCGTGCGGCGGATGGTAGCGGACGCCCCCCATTGCGCCAACCGCCCGCGCATCGCCTGCAACTGGGCGGCCGAGGTTCCGGGCGGCTTCTGCGCGTCCTGCGCCATGTCGCATGTTGTGCCGGTGATGAACATCGGCGACAACCAGCGCCTGCTGGCCAGCGCCGAACGCGCCAAGCGGTGGGTTTTGGCCAACCTTGCGGAATGGGACTGGTTCACCCCGGCCGATCCCGGGCGGCGTCCGCGGTTCCTGATGCTGTCCGAACATACCGGCGGGCGCGATCAGCAGATCATCATGGGCCATGCCAACGGAGAGATCACCATCAACGTGACCGAGGCGGACGAGCTGATCCGCCTGAAACGCCAGCTGAAGCTGGGAGAGCAGTACCGCTCGATGGTCGGCCATTTCCGCCACGAGATCGCGCATTTCCTGTTCGACCGCCTGAAGGTGCTGCCCGATTTCCTGCCCGCCTTCCGCGCCGTCTTCGGCGACGAGCGGGCCGATTACGCCCAGGCCCTCAAGAACCACTATGCCGATCCGCGCGACCCGGCAGGCGATTTCATCACCAGCTATGCCACCTCGCACCCGCACGAGGACTGGGCGGAGACGGTCGCCCACCTGCTGCACCTGACGGACGTGGCCGACAGCTTCTGCAGCACGCATCTGGACATGCCGGGCGTGCCGCCGGACTATCACCCCTATTCCGAGACCGATCCGTATCGCCTGCTGAACATCGCGGCCGAGATCACCATCGCGGTCAACGACATCAATCGCGCGCTGGACAACAGCGACCTCTACCCGTTCGTGCTGACCGTGCCGGTCCGGCACAAGATCGCCTTCGCCCATGGCTGGCTGCAGAACCACCTTGCCCGCGGCGAGGGGAAGGCCGCCTAGACGGCGGCCTTTTCCTCCAGCGACATCCATTCCTCCTCGGCATCGGCCAGGGCAGCCTGGCGTTCGGACAGGGCCAGGCTGGCCTTTTCGAACTTGGCCGGGGCGGTCTGGAACAGCGTCGGGTCGGACATGAATTCCGACAGCTTGGCGATCTCTGCCTCCAGCTTGGCGATGACGCCGGGCAGTGCCTCCAGGCGGTGGCGTTCGGTGAAGCTCAGGCCATCGCGCGCGGCCTTGGGCTTGTCCGTCACGGGCGCGGCCTTGGCGACCGCGACGGGTTCCTCGACCATGGTCTCGCCGCGCTGCGCCTGGTAATCGCTCCACCCGCCGGCATAGACGGTGGCGCGGCCGTCACCCTCCATCGCCACGGTGGTGTCGGCCACCCGGTCGATGAAATCGCGGTCGTGGCTGACCAGCAGAACGGTGCCGTCATATTCGCCCAGCAGGTCCTGCAGCAGGTCCAACGTCTCGACGTCCAGATCGTTGGTAGGTTCGTCCATGACCAGCAGGTTCGACGGCCGCGCCATCAGCCGCGCCAACAGCAGACGCGCCTTCTCGCCGCCCGACAGGCTGCGCACGGGTGCGCGGGCCTGGGCGTCGTCGAACAGGAAATCCTTCAGATAGGCCACGACATGCTTGGGCTGGCCCCGCACCATCACTTGATCGGCGCGGCCCGACACGCGCATCTCGGGGTCGCCGGTCAGCGATTCCCACAGCGTCTGGTCGGGGTTCAACGCGGCGCGGGCTTGGTCGAAGACCGCGATCTCCAGGTTGGTGCCCATCGTGACCGTGCCCTGGTCGGGGGCGATCTCTCCGGTCAGCATCTTGATCAGCGTGGTCTTGCCCGCGCCGTTCGGCCCGACAAAGGCGATGCGATCGCCGCGCTGGATGCGCAGGTCGAAGGGCCGCAGGATGGTCTTGTCGCCGAAGGCCTTGGCGATGCCGGTGGCCTCGACCACCTTCTTGCCGCTGGTGGTGCCGCTGTCGAACGCCATCGCGGCGGTGCCCTGACGGCGGATCTGGCTGCTGCGCTCGGCCCGCAGGGCGGCCAGGGCGCGGACGCGGCCTTGGTTGCGCTTCCTGCGCGCGCTGATGCCCTCGACGGCCCACCGGGCCTCGGCCTTGATCTTGCGGTCCAGCTTGTGGCGGGCGTCATCCTCGGCGGCCCAGGTCGCCTCGCGCCAATCCTCGAAGCCTTCGAAGCCCCGTTCCTGCCGGCGGACCTGGCCGCGGTCGATCCACAGCGTCGCCTTGGTCAGGCGGCGCAGAAAGGCGCGGTCGTGGCTGATCAGCACGAAGCCCGCACGGGTCTGGGACAGATGATCCTCCAGCCAGCCGATGGCCTCGATGTCCAGGTGGTTGGTCGGCTCGTCCAGCAGCATCAGTTCGGGCGCCTGCGCCAGCAGGCGGGCCAGCGCGGCGCGGCGACGCTCGCCGCCCGATGCGGTGGCCACGGGGCGGTCTGGGTCGAACTTCAGCCCCTCGGCGGCCATGTCGACGCGGTAATCCTCGCCCGGCTCCAACCCGTCGCGGGCAAACTCGCCAAGCGTCTCGAAGCCCGACAGGTCCGGGTCCTGCTCCATGTAGCCGGTCGAGACGCCGGCCGCCAGGACCACCTCGCCCCGGTCGGGTTCGACGAAACCGGCCATCACCTTCATCAGGGTGGACTTGCCCGACCCGTTCCGACCGACCAGCGCGACGCGGTCGCCCGGCTGGACGTTCAGGGACAGGCCCTCGAAATTGGGATCGCCGCCATAGGTCAGCGAGATCTCGGAGAGTTGCAAAAGGGGTGCGCGTGCCATGACCGCGCCCTAGCCCGGCGCCGCGCCGGGGTCAATCCACCGCATTGCTTGACAGGTTCGGTCGGAATTGCCACAAGACGCGGGAATTCTGACCAAAGGAGTCAACATGCGTCCCCTGATCATCGCCACGCTGCTGGGTGCCACCGCCATGCCGGCCCTGGCGCAGGAAGTGAACGTCTATTCGCACCGCCAGCCCGAGCTGATCCAGCCGCTGATCGACGCCTTCACCGCCGAGACGGGCATTCCGGTCAACGTGGCTTTCGTCGACAAGGGCATGGTCGAGCGCCTGCAGGCCGAGGGCGACCGTTCGCCCGCCGACCTGGTGCTGACCGTCGACGTGGCCCGCCTGGGCGAGGTCAAGGACGCGGGCGTCCTGCAGCCGGTCGAGGACCCGGCGCTGGAGGCGATCCCCGCCGGCCTGCGCGACGACGAGAACCAGTGGTTCGCCCTGACCACCCGCGCCCGCATCGTCTATGCCAGCAAGGAGCGCGTGGCCGACGGAGAGGTCACCACCTACGAGGACCTGGCCGATCCGAAATGGGAAGGCCGCATCTGCACCCGCAGCTTCACCAACGACTATAACGTCGCGCTGACCGCGGCCTATCTGGCCCATCACGGCGAGGAGGAGACCGTCGCCTGGCTGGAGGGCGTCAAGTCGAACCTGGCCAAGCGTCCCGAGGGCGGCGACCGCGACCAGGTCAAGGCGATCTGGGCCGGCGAATGCGACATCAGCCTGGGCAACACCTATTACATGGGCGCGATGCTGAAGGATGACGAGCAGAAGGAATGGGCCGAATCGGTCCGTATCGTCTTCCCGACCTTCGAGGATGGCGGCACGCATGTGAACGTGTCCGGCGTTGCGATGACCAAGTCCGCGCCGAACCGCGACGCGGCGCTGCAGCTGATGCAGTTCCTGGCCGGCGAAGAGGCACAGCGCATCTATGCCGAAACCAACAACGAGTTCCCCGTGACCGAAGGTGTCGAGCGGTCCGAGCTGGTGGCCAGCTGGGGCGACTTCACCGCCGACGACCTGACGCTGACCGAGATCTCGGACCTGCGCCCGCAGGCGCTGGACCTGATCGAGCGCGTCAACTTCGACGGGTGACGGCTTCTTGCGTCGGGGCCCCACCCCCCCGACGCAAGGAAACTTACAGATGTCCGCAAAAGGCGCAGGCGCGGGCTTGCGCCTTTTTCGTTGCTGACGCAATCATCGCCGCTTGTGAGCCTTGGAGACGCGGTTTGGCACAGAAGATCATCATCGACACGGACCCCGGTCAGGACGACGCGGTGGCCATCCTGCTGGCGCTGGCCTCTCCGGAACTGCATGTCCTGGGCATCGTCGCGGTGGCCGGCAACGTGCCGCTGGCCCTGACGGAGGTGAACGCCCGCAAGGTGGTCGAACTGTCGGGCCGGACCGACGTGCCGGTCTTTGCGGGCCGCGACCGGCCCCTGTCGCGCGATCTGGTGACGGCCGAACACGTGCATGGCAAGACCGGGCTGGACGGAATCGAGCTGCCCGCGCCCACCTTACCCCTGCAGGCGCAGGACGGCGTCGATTTCATCGTCGAGACCCTGCGCACCCATGATGCGGGCACCGTGACGCTGGTGCCCATCGGCCCGCTGACCAACATCGCCGAGGCATTCCGCCGCGCCCCCGACATCATCGGACGCGTGCAGCAGATCGTGCTGATGGGCGGCGCCTATTTCGAGGTGGGCAACATCACCCCCGCGGCCGAATTCAACATCTATGTCGATCCAGAGGCCGCGGCCGAGGTGTTCGCCGCCGGCGTGCCGCTGGTCGTCATGCCGCTGGACGTGACGCACAAGGCGCTGACCGACCGGGCCTGGGTCGAGGCGATGCGCGCCCTGCCCGGCCGCTGCGGCCCGGCCGTCGCGGGCTGGACCGACTTCTTCGAACGCTTCGATACCGCGAAATACGGCAGCCTCGGCGCGCCGCTGCATGATCCCTGCACCATCGCCTGGCTGCTGGACCCCGACCTGTTCCAGGGCCGCCACATCAACGTCGAGATCGAGATCGAGGGCCGCTGGACCACCGGCATGACCGTCGCCGACTGGTGGCGCGTCAGCGGGCGGACGCCCAACGCGCTGTTCCTCAAGGACGTGGACCGCGACGCGCTGTTCGACATGATCCACGACCGCATCGCGCGGCTGCCCTAGGGCGCATCCTCGGACGGGGGCGGTTCGGGCAGCGGCACGACCCCCTCTCCGTCGCCGATGCGATCGTCCAGCGCCGCGACCAGCTGTTCGGTGACGTCGATCGCGTCCAGCGACACGAAGATCGTGCGCCGGTCCAGAACCGCCACGGCGCCCCGGTCCTGCATCACCTGACCCATCACCGGCAGCGCGGCCCGAAAGAAGGCCGCCCGGTCGGCCTCGGCCCAGGCATTCAGGTCCTGGACCGCCTGCGCGCGCTCCCGGCGGATGCGCGTCGCGCGGATGTCGAAGCTTTCGGCCAGCTCGCGGAATTCGGCCGCGGGCAGCGTGCTACGCTGCTCAGTCAGGCGCGCCTCCTCCGACGACAGCAGCTGCGTCAGGCGGTCGTTCTCGGCAGTGACCTCCTCGCCCTTGGCCTCCAGCCGGGCCTGCGCACGCAGACCCCAGGCCGAGGACAGGTACAGAACCTCCTGGTCCAGCGTCAGGATCGGCGCGCTTTCGGCCGCCTCCTCGGGGCTGGGAATGGTGCTGTTGGGCAGGACGGGCGGCGTGGCGATCGGCGGGATCTCGGGCGCCGGGATGTCGGGCACCGTCGCATCCTGCGCGGCGGCGGGCAGCGCCATCAACGCCGCCGCCACCAGCCCCAGTCCCGTCCGAAGGACCGGCATCAGAAGTTCGTCTGGATCGTCAGGTCGAAATTCTGCTCCAGGTCATAGTCTTCCTTCTGCAGCGCCTGCGAGAAGTTGAAGCGCAGCGGACCGATCGGCGTGGTCCAGAAGATCGACGCGCCGACCGCGGCGCGCGTGTACATGTCGTCATCGACCGGGACGCCGCCGGTGCCGATGGTCCGGTCCAGACCCCATAGCGAGCCGACATCGACGAAAAGACCGCCCTGGATGCCGTATTCCTCGGGCAGGCCGATGGGAAACTGCGCCTCGCCGCGCGCCGCCCAGTAGAAGTTGCCGCCCAGGCCGTCCTCGTTCACCGCAGCCAGGTCGCGCGGCCCGATGCCGTTCGGCTCGAACCCGCGGACGCGGTTGCCGGTGCGGAAGCGGTCCAGGATCCAGGTCGAATAATCGCCGTAGGTATAGATCGCCCCGGCCTCCACCTCGCCGCGCAGGGTCACGCTCTCGCGCCAAGCGGTGCTCTCGACGCCGGCCAGCGCGGTCGTGGTGATCGTCTTGGTGTCGCCCCCCGCACCCGCGAAATCCTGCGAGAAGCGGAACCGGTACGCGGTCAGCGGGTCCAGCCCAGTGCGGCGCGAATCCCAGTTGTAGGTATAGCCAAGCGACGAGGTCAGGCGCGTGCCCTCCTCGGCGATCAGCAGGGCCGAGCTGTCCTCGGTCACGTTGGACAGCTTGTCCTCCGAGATGCGGTAGCGCAGCTCGATCCGCGCATTGGCCGAGATCGGGAATTCCAGCGACGGCTGGATGCGGATCTGACGGGTGTCGAAATCCGAATTCAGGCCCTCGGTCTCGGTATAGTTGGCCGAGAAACCAAAGCGCAGGTCGCGGCCCAGGAAGAACGGCTCGATGAAGGTGACCCCGGCGGCGCGGTCGTCGGTCGCGGTCTGCAACTGCAGGCCCAGGGTCTGGCCGCGGCCCAGGAAGTTCTGCTCGGTCAGGCCGATGTTGAAGCCCACGCCCGAATTGACGCCATAGCTGGCGCCCAGGGACAGCGACCCGGTCGGCTGTTCCTCGACATTGACGCCGACGATGACCTGGTCGGGGCTGCTGCCCTCGCGGGTCTGGACCTGCGCATCCGCGAAATAGCCAAGCGCGCGCACGCGTTCGGCCGAATTGCGGATCTCGCGCGGGTTGAAGGGGTCGCCCTCGACGGTGGTGAACTGGCGGCGGATCACCTGGTCCAGCGTCGTGGTGTTGCCCTCGATGTCGATGCGCTCGACGAAGACGCGCTGGCCGCGGGTCAGCGCAAAGGTCAAGTCCAGCGTCTGGTTTTCCGGGTTGCGCGTGACGCGAGGCTCGATGTTGACGAAGTTCAGGCCCTGCTGGATGGCGATCGTCTCCATCCGGCGGATCGACGTGTCGATGACCGACGGGTTGTAGAACGACCCGCGCCGGACGCGGCTCTGCTCGGCGAACAGCGACGCATCGACGCCCGGGATCTCCGAGATGGTCTCGACCCGGCCAAAGCGATAGCGCGGCCCTTCCGAGATGTTGAAGGTGATGAAGAACGCGTCGCGTTCACGCGCGATTTCGGGCGCCACGCCCTGCACGCGAAAATCGGCGTAACCCTGCGAACGATAGAAATCGGTCAGCAGCTGTTCGTCCAGCGGGATGCGCTCGGGCGCAAAGGTGTCGCGGCGGATGAAGGTCCGCAGCAGGCCCGCCTGCTTGGTCTCCAGCACGTTGCGCAGGCGGCGGTCCGAATAGGCGCGGTTGCCGACAAAGCTGACGCGTTCGATCTCGGTGACGTTGCCTTCGCGGATCTCGAAGACCAGATCGACGCGGTTGCCGCTGCGGCGGATGATGCGCGGATCGACGCGGGCGGCCAGGCGTCCCTCGGCGGCATAGGTCTGGGCGATGGCCTGGGCATCCTGGATGGCCTGGCTGGGCTGATAGACGCGGCGCGACTGGCTGCGCACGATCTCGGCCAGACGCTCGTCGTTCAGGCGGCGGTTGCCCTCGAAGGTGATCTGGTTGACGATCGGATATTCGCTGACGCGCACGACCAGGGTGGACCCCTGCGGGATCAGTTCGACCGTCTCGAACAGGCCGGAATTCTGCAGGCGCTGCAGACCGTCGTTGATCTGGCCGGGGCTCAAGTCTTGGCCCTGCGGCAGGGCCAGCGTGGACAGCACGGCGCCCGTCTCGATCTGCTGGTTGCCCTGAACCTGGATGCTGCCGAAGACCACGGCGGCGGCCTGCTGCGGGATCATTCCGATTGGCGCCGCGATCGCCAGGGACGTCACCAGCGCCAATGCGCCCTTGCCCAGTTTCCGTTCCATGATGGCCCCTCTTGTATCCGCCTGCACGCGCCCGGTTCGGGCTGTCGTTTTGCCTATGGTCTGTAGCCCCATCGGGGCAGGGCTGTCAAAACCGCAAGCGCATCAAGGGCAGAAAAGATCGTTCGTGAGCCCGAAAATCATCAATGACAGGACTGCCGCCATGCCGATCGCGGTCAGCAGGTTCAGCGCCTTGTCCGAAGGCGGGCGTCCGCGGACGGCCTCGTAGGCGTAGAACATCAGGTGACCGCCATCCAGCACGGGGATCGGCAGCAGGTTCAGGAACCCGATCGCCGCCGACAGGACCGCAATCCACCACAGGAAGTTGGCGCCGCCCGCGCTGGCTGCCTGACCGGTGCTTTCGGCAATGCTGATCGCGCCGCCCAGGTTGCAGGTGCCGATCTGCCCCGAGATCATCGCCCACATCCCCGTCAGCGACGACGTGATGATCCCCCAGGTCTGCCCGACGCCCAGGCCAAGCGCCTCCAGCGGCCCGGCACTGCGCGTCTGGGGCGAGAAGAAGCTTTCGCCGCCCGTCACCCCGATCAGCCAGCGCTGCTCGAACCCGCCGCCATCGGCGGGCAGGTCCGACAGCTTGGGCGACAGGGTCACGTCCAGCTCTCCGGTGCCGGGGCGCCACAGGCGCAGGGCCAGGGGCCGGCCCTCGGCAGCCTCGACCGCCTCGCGCATCTGGGTAAAGCGGGTGACGGGCTGGCCGTCGATGGCCAGCACCACGTCGCCCGCGCGCATGCCGGCATCGGCCGCGGCACTGCGCGGCGCCACGCCGCCGATG
>NZ_VDDD01000046.1 GCF_006151785.1 Paracoccus marcusii | reverse complement strand
CCCGCGGGGCCATCGAGGCCCCTTGGCGCCGGGCCGGGCCACGCCCGGCCGCGCCCCCCCGCGGGGTGGTCTTGCGGGCGCCACCGCCGAACAGCTCCCACTGCTTGCGCCGGATATCCTCGGAGTACAGCGCGCGGGTGCGTTCATCGGGGATGCGGGCGACAGCCTCGGCCAGGCGGCGATCCAGGGCCGCCTTGCGTTCCGGACTGTCGAAGACCTGCCCCTGCGTCTCGCGCGCCCAGAGCAGATCCAGCATGGGCCGTGCCTGATCCAGCAGCGCCCCCATCGCGCCCGGGCCGGATGCCTTGATCAGATCGTCGGGATCCTGCCCCGCGGGCAAAATGACAAAGCGCAGTGCCTGTCCGGGTCCGGTCAGCGGCAACGCCAGGTCGATCAGCCGCTGCGCCGCGCGCTGGCCCGCCGCATCGCCGTCCAGCGCGATCACCGGTTCGGGCGAGACGCTCCACATCAGGCGCAGCTGCTCCTCGGTGATGGCGGTGCCCAGGGGAGCCACCGCCCCCTCGAACCCCGCGCGGGCCAAGGCGACCACGTCCATGTAGCCTTCGGCCACGACCAGCCGCTGGCCCTTGGCGACCGCGCTGCGCGCAGGGCCCAGATTGTACAGATTGCGCCCCTTGTCAAAAAGCGGCGTTTCCGGGCTGTTGAGGTATTTCGCCCGCGCGTTCGGGTCCATCGCCCGGCCGCCAAAGCCGATGCAGCGGCCCTGTCCGTCGCGGATCGGAAAGATGATCCGCCCCCGGAACCGGTCATAGGCCGCGCCGCCGCCTTCGGGCCGGGCGGACATGCCGGCCTCGACGATCTGATCCTCGGCAAAGCCCTTGTCGCGCAGGGCCGCGGTCAGGGCGGTGCGGTGATCGGGGGCAAAGCCGATCTCGAACCGGTCCAGTGCGGCGGCGTCCAGGCCGCGGCGGTCCAGGTAATCGCGCGCATCCGCCGCGGCGCCGGTCTGCAATTGCAGGCGGAACCACCGGCAGGCGGCCTCGGTCACCTCCAGCAGCCGCGTCCGCCTGTCGGTCTTTTCGCGGGCACGGGGGTCGGGTTCGGGCATGGTCAGCCCGGCCTCGGCGGCCAAGAGCTTGACCGCCTCGATGAACTCCATCCCGTCATGGTCGCGCAGGAAACCGATGGCGTTGCCCTTGGCCTGACAGCCGAAGCAGTAATAATACCCCTTCTGGTCGTCGCAGTGAAAGCTGGCGGACTTTTCCTGATGGAACGGGCACGGTGCCCACCAGTCGCCGCGCGCCTGGTTCGACTTGCGCAGATCCCACGTGACCTTCTTGCCGATCACCCGGCTGATCGGGACGCGGTTGCGAATCTCGTCAAGGAAACCGGGGGGCAGGGACATGGGCGCGATTATCCGGCATGGCGCGGGGGGCAGCAAGCGCCTTCAGGCACCCACGGCGCCGCGGGCCAGCCCCCAATAGATCTGGGCGATGCGGCCCCGGTCCAGGCGCCCGCCCTCGCGGTACCAGTTCGTCACCCCGGTCAGCATCGCGATCAGGGCCAGTGTGGTCAGCTTGGGATCCTCGATCCGCATGGAGCGGGAGGCGACCCCGTCGCGCAGGATCCGCTCCAATGCGGCCTCGTACCGGCCCCGCAGCGCCGCGATGCGGCCGAAATTGTCGGGCGTCAGGTTGCGCAGCTCCATGTAGGACAGGAACACCGCGTCGCTGTGATCCAGGCTGAAATCGATGTGGAACCGCACGAAGCGTTCCAGCCGCCCCAGCGGATCGGCCGCCGGATCGTCCGACCAGGCGTCCAGCAGCTCCTGCATGTGGCTTTCCAGCAGGTCGGCCAGCAGCGCCTGCTTGTCGGGCGTATAGGCGTAGAGTGCGCCGGCCTGTACGCCCACGGCGGCCGCGATCTGGCGCATCGACACGGCGGCATAGCCCTGCCGCGCGAACAGGCGGCGGGCCTTGTCGCGGATCAGGGGGCCGGTGATTTCGGCGCGGGAACCGGTGGTGCGGGCCATGGCCCCGTGTCTAGCGCGCGGCCACGGCCGAGGGAAGGCGTTGCCGGGCGCCCCCGGCCCGCGTATCGTCGCCGCCATGAGACACGCCCTGATCCTTGCGCTGACGCTGGCCGCCTGCACCGCCGACGGGGACTATCCCCGCCTGCTGCCGACGGAACAGGCGCTGGCCGAACCCGCCCTGCCCGCCCATGCGACCGCGGCCCGCACCGACCCCACACCGCTGGAGGATGCGACCGCCGCCCGTGCAGCCGCCCTGCAGGCGCGGGCCGATGCGCTGCGCGGCCCTGTGGTCGATCCGGGCCTGCGGGGACGCGCGGGCGGGTGATTGCCAGAGGCCCGCGCCACTGGTAATAAGTTTTGACCAGTTCGCGAAAGGCCACGCCATGCCCGTCATCACCTGCATCGACGATCTCAAGCGGATGCACCGCGCCCGCACGCCCAAGATGTTCTACGATTACGCGGAATCGGGCAGCTACACCGAACAGACCTTTCGCGACAACACGACCGATTTCGCGCGGCTGAAGCTGCGCCAGAAGGTCGCCGTGGACATGTCCGACCGCCGTCTGTCGCGGCAGATGGCGGGTCAGGCAGTGACCATGCCGGTGGCGCTGGCTCCGGTCGGCATGACAGGCATGCAGCATGCCGACGGAGAGATCCACGCCGCCCGCGCGGCCGAGAAGTTCGGCGTGCCGTTCTGTCTGTCCACCATGTCGATCTGTTCGATCGAGGACGTGGCCGCGCACACCACCGCGCCCTTCATGTTCCAGCTGTACGTGATGAAGGACCAGGATTTCGTGGCCGCGATCATCGACCGCGCCAAGGCCGCGAATTGCAGCGCGCTGGTGCTGACGCTGGATCTGCAGATCCTGGGCCAGCGGCACAAGGACCTGAAGAACGGCCTGTCCGCGCCGCCCAAGATGACCCTGCCCACGGTGCTGGACCTGGCCACCCGCTGGCGGTGGGGCATGGGCATGCTGAAGACCAAGCGCCGTTTTTTCGGCAACATCGTGGGCCATGCCAAGGGCGTCGGCGACACCTCCAGCTTGATGAGCTGGACGGCGGAGCAGTTCGACGAACGCCTGGACTGGGACAAGATCGCCAAAATCCGCGACATGTGGGGCGGCAAGCTGATCCTGAAGGGCATCCTGGACCCCGAAGACGCCCGCATGGCCGCCGATTTCGGCGCGGACGCGATCATCGTCAGCAACCATGGCGGGCGACAGCTGGACGGCGCCCTGTCGTCGATCCGGATGCTGCCCCATATCGTCAAGGCGGTGGGCGACCGGGTCGAGGTCCACATGGACAGCGGCATCCGGTCGGGTCAGGACGTGCTCAAGGCGCTGGCGCTTGGCGCGCACGGCACCTGGATCGGACGGGCCTGGCTGCACGGGCTGGGCGCGATGGGAGAGGCCGGCGTGACCCGCGCGCTGGAGATCATCCGCAAGGAGCTGGACATCAGCATGGCGCTGTGCGGCGAACGCGACCTGGACAATATCGGGCCCGAGCATCTGCTGATCCCGCGCGACTTCCTGGACGAATACCAGATCGGCCAGCCGGCCTAGAACAGGCGCGACAACCAGCGGTGGCGTCGACCCGCAAGGCTGACGCCCCAGACCAGCAGGAACGGCAAGGCGATCCCCAGGACCGCCGTGACGCCGGGATGGTCCACCCCCAGCTTCGGCAGCCCCTGCAGAACGATCACGTGCAGCACATAGATCCCCGCCGCCGCCCGCCCCAAGGGCAGCGCCGTGTCGGGCACCCGCAGCCGCATGACCAGCAGCAGAAGCGCCGGACACAGGATCAGGTGGCCGACCGGGATCTCCAGCAGCGGCTCCTCTCCGATGCGGCGCAGCCAGTACAGGCTTTCGCCGATGGTCAGGGCCAGCCCCCCCGCGACCATCGCCCACAGAAGTGCCGTCGACAGGCGCGGCGGATGCACGGCCATCAACCAGCCCATCACCAGATAGGGATAGAGGTAGAAGGGGCCGTTGCGATAATGTTCGACGGGCATCTCGGACAGTCCCGCCATCCGCGCGTATTGCAGCGCAATCCCCACCAGACCCAGCACGACCGCCGACGCGACCACGGCCCCCGATCCAAGCAGCCGCATCGCGCCCAGGATCACGCCGGAGATCGCCAGCCCCTCCAGGAACCACAGGTGCATGAAGCCGAGCGTCAGTTCGGTCGCGGTCAGGCCAAGGGGCCGGTTCGTGTAATAGGGCCACAGGAACAGCAGATAGACCACCGACCAGACGGCATAGAGCACCAGCAGATGCCCCACCCAATCCGACAGCCGCGCCCGCCGCAGCACCGATGCCAGGAAATACCCCGCGATCAGCGTGAAGACCGGCACCGCGACGCGCAGCACACTGTTGCCCGTGGCCAGCGCGACCAGGCCCGCATCGCCCCAGCTCCGGAACGTCTCTCGGGCCAGGCCCGAATGCGCGACGACCACGAAGGCGGCCAGCACCACCCGCAGATAGTCCACCGACATCAGCCGCGCCTGCGTCTTTTCCACCGCTGCCCCTAAGCCCCGCCCACGCCTTGCGCGCAGGCCCTGTCGGCCCATAGGGCCGGGGGGACCGGCAAGTCAATTCACCTGCGCGCATGCGTCGCGCGGCGTGGCATTTCTGACTTCACATCCGGGCCTATCTGCGCTAAGGGCACCGCTTGGCGCCACGCACCCTTGGAGGGTGGCGTCTTCAATCATGGTTAAGGATTAAGAAAATGGCCAAAGAGATTCCGAATCTGGTGGCCGAGGCACGCGCGGGGTCAGGCAAGGGGGCCGCCCGCCAGACCCGCCGCGAAGGCAAGGTGCCCGGTATCGTGTATGGCGACGGCAAAGAGCCCGTCTCGATCGCGTTCGACTTCAACAAGCTGCTGACCACGCTGCGCGCCGGCCGCTTCATGTCCACGCTGTGGAACCTGCAGGTCGAGGGCCAGGACGATGTCCGCGTCATCTGCCGCGGCGTCCAGCGCGACGTCGTCAAGGATCTGCCGATCCACATCGACTTCATGCGCCTGCGCCGCACGTCCAAGGTGAACCTGTTCATTCCGGTCGAGTTCATCAACGAGGACAAGTGCCCCGGCCTCAAGCGCGGCGGCACCCTGGTCACCGTGCGTCCCGAGGTCGAGCTGGTCGTGACCGCGGGTGACATCCCCGATCACCTGACCGTGGACCTGGAAGGCCGCCAGATCGGTGACACCATCCACATCAGCGACGTCACGCTGCCGAACGGCGCCAAGGCGACGATCGACCGTGACTTCGTGATCGCGAACCTGGCCGCACCGTCGGCCCTGCGCGCCGAGGATGATGCAGAGGACGGCGACGCCGCCGAGGCAGCCGCCGAGGCCTGATCCCGCGCGGATCGGTCGCATGACCCTGGGGGCGGTGCCGACGGCGCCGCCCCTTTCCATTCCGCCACGGCCTTGCTAGCCCACCCGTCAAGGAGACACGCATGGAACCCGTCCACATCATCGGTGCCGGCCTTGCCGGATCGGAAGCCGCCTGGCAGATCACCCGGATGGGCGTGCCCGTCGTGCTGCACGAGATGCGCCCGCAGGTCGAAACCTTTGCCCACAAGACCGGCGACTGCGCCGAGATGGTCTGTTCGAACAGCTTCCGGTCCGATGACGACGTGATGAACGCCGTCGGCCAGCTGCACTGGGAGATGCGGGCCGCCGGCGGTCTGATCATGGAGATGGCGGGCCGCCACCGCCTGCCCGCGGGCGGCGCGCTGGCCGTGGACCGCGAGGCCTTTTCGGCCGCCGTCACCGCCGCGCTGCAGGCGGAGCCGCTGATCACCATCGTTCCCGGAGAGATCACCGAACTGCCCGGAACCGGCAACTGGATCGTGGCGACGGGGCCGCTGACCTCGGACGCGCTGGCCGGGGCGATCCGCGGCGTGACGGGGACGGACGCGCTGGCCTTCTTCGACGCCATCGCGCCCATCGTGCATGCCGACACGATCGACATGTCGATCGCCTGGGAGCAGTCGCGCTATGACAAGGGCGAGACGGAGGCCGAGCAGAAGGCCTATATCAACTGCCCGATGAACCGCGACGAATACGAGGCCTTCATCGACGCGCTTCTGGCCGCCGACAAGACCGAGTTCCACGAGGGAGAGACCGCGGGCTATTTCGATGGCTGCCTGCCCATCGAGGTCATGGCCGAACGCGGCCGCGAGACCCTGCGCCACGGCCCGATGAAGCCCGTGGGCCTGACCAATGCCCACAAGCCTCAGGAAAAGGCCTATGCCGTGGTCCAGCTGCGCCGCGACAACGCGCTGGGCACGCTGTACAATATCGTGGGCTTTCAGACCAAGATGAAATACGGCGCGCAGACCCAGGTGTTCCGGATGATCCCTGGCCTGCAGAATGCCGGCTTTGCCCGGCTTGGCGGCATCCACCGCAACAGTTTCCTGAACTCCCCGACGCTGCTGGACGACCGCATGCGCCTGCGCCTGGCGCCGAACCTGCGCTTTGCCGGGCAGGTCACCGGGGTCGAGGGATACGTCGAAAGCGCCGCGATGGGGCTGCTGGCGGGGCGCATGGCCGCAGCCCAGGCCCTGGGGCGCGATCTGGCGCCGCCGCCCTTCACCACCGCAATGGGCGCGCTGGTCAACCACATCACTGGCGGGGCCGAGGCCAAGACCTTCCAGCCGATGAACGTGAACTTCGGCCTGTTCCCGCCCCTGCCCGACAGCCGGTCGGGTCGCCGCGGCCGCAAGGACCGCTATCCCGCCTACACGCAGCGCGCCAAGGACGATTTCAACGCATGGCTGGCCGCCCAGTAACACGGTTCGCGCCGTCGCCCACGGGGCTGCTGCACCTGGGCCATGCGTTTTCGGCCCTGACCGCGGCGGCGCAGGGGGATTTCCACATGCGGATCGAGGATATCGACCGTGACCGCTGTCGCCCGGAATACGAGGCCGCGATCTTTGAGGACCTGGCTTGGCTGGGCCTGGACTGGCCGCGGCCGGTCATGCGCCAGTCCGACCGCATGCCCGCCTATCAGGACGCGCTGGCGCGGCTGGCGCCATTGACCTATCCCTGCCGCTGCCGCCGGGGGGATATCCGCGCAGCGCTGTCCGCCCCGCAGGAGGGCGCCCTGCCTGCCGGGCCGGATGGCCTGATCTATCCGGGCACCTGCCGCCACCGCGACCTGCGCGATGCCGGCCCCGACGACGTGATCCGGCTGGACGCCGGTCGCGCCTTCGACGCGCTTGGGCTGGACAGCATCGGGTTCACGGACCAAGGCCAAAGCCACATCCTGACCCGTCAGCAGTTCCTGGCGGGCATCGGCGACGTGGTCCTGTCGCGACGGGGGATGGGCACGTCCTATCATCTGGCGGTTGTCGTGGACGATGCGGCACAGGGGATCACGCTGGTGACGCGGGGGATGGACCTGTTCGCGTCGACCCATATCCACGTGCTGCTGCAGCACCTGCTGGACCTGCCGACGCCGGCCTATCTGCACCACCGGCTGATCCGCGACACGGCGGGGCGGCGGCTGGCGAAACGCGACGATGCCCGCGCGATCCGCCAGTACCGGGCGGACGGAGCGTCCCCCGACGACATCCGCCGCATGGTCGGGCTTTAGACCATCGGTTCGGTCAGCACGACCTCGGCCCCGTCCCGGATGCCGGTGTAAAAGCAGCTGCGCCGGTTCGTGTGGCAGGCGGGCCCGGTCTGATCGACCAGCACCAGCAGACAGTCGCGGTCGCAATCGACGCGCATCTCGACCAGCGCCTGGACGTGGCCCGAGCTTTCGCCCTTGATCCAGAAGGACGACCGCGACCGCGACCAATAGGTCACGCGCCCGGTCTCCAGCGTCCGGGCCACGGCGTCGGCGTTCATCCAGGCCATCATCAGCACCTCGCCCGAGGCGGCGTCCTGCGCGATGGCGGGGATCAGGCCGGCCGCGTCATATTTCAGGCTGAGGGGGTCGAACATCGGGTTTCCTTTCGGCATGGCCGTCCCTATCTACTCATCGACCCGCGCTGATGAAACCCCAAGGGATGACGCATGGCCGAAACCGATCTGATGCAGCTTTACTCGCGACGCATCCTCGCGCTGACGACCGCCATCCCCCATCAGGGCCGGCTGGACGACGCGCAGGCCAGCGTCCAGCGCCGGTCGCCGCAATGCGGATCGTCCGTGACTGTGCACCTTTCGATGGCCGATGGCCGCATCAGCGATTTCGCGCAAGAGGTGCGGGCCTGCGCCCTGGGACAGGCTTCGGCATCCGTGCTGGGACAGGCGGTGATCGGCATGGACCGGGCGGGCATCGTGCAGGCGCGCGATCAGTTGCGCGCGATGCTGACCCAGGATGCCCCCGCCCCCGACGCGCCCTTTTCCGACCTCGAGGCGCTGACGCCCGCGCGCGCCTATCCCAACCGCCATCCGTCGATCCTGCTGGCCTGGGACGCCACGCTGGAGGCGCTGGACAAGGCATCCGCATGAAAAGGGCCGGCCCCCTGCAGGGCCGGCCAGGTGCGCGAGCTTTGGGGACGGATGGCGCACAGGCGGGGCGCCATCCCTGCGTCGCGGGGCAGTCGGTCAGACCTGCAGCATGGCGGGCAGCCACAGCAGGACAATGGTGGTCAGGCTGAGCGCGGCGGCCCCGATCAGGTCGATGGCGGTGTCTTTGGTCATGACGGCAACTCCTCTCTGTTGCCTCTTTGTTCTCATGTTCTCTCGATTCGGTAAAGAACTTTTTAAGAACATTCCGCCTTGTCAGCCGACCTGGATCAGTCGAATCGCCTGATCCTGCTGCATCAGCCACATCAGCAGCCGCAGCGCCTGTCCCCGCGGGGTCTCCAGTGTGGGGTCGCGTTCCAGCAGCGACCGTGCGTCCTGGCGCGCCACCGCCATCAGCCCGGCCTGGTGTTCCAGGTCCGCGATGCGGAACCGCGGCAGGCCCGATTGCGCAGTGCCGATCACATCGCCCGCGCCCCGCATCTCGAGGTCGACCTCCGCGATGCGGAACCCGTCCTCGGTGTCGCGCAGCGTGGTCAGGCGGCGGGCCCCGGTCTCGTTCAAGGGCCCATGATACATCAGCAGACAGGTCGAGGCCCCTGCCCCGCGCCCGACCCGACCCCGCAACTGGTGCAGTTGCGCCAGACCAAAGCTTTCGGCGCGCTCGATCACCATGATCGTGGCCTGCGGCACGTCCACGCCGACCTCGATCACGGTGGTGGCGACCAGCAGCTGCGCCGTGCCGTCGGCGAAATCGGCCATCGCCGCATCGCGTTGGTCGGGGGGCATCTGGCCGTGGATCAGCCGCACCCCGTCGCCGAAGATCGCGCGCAGATGGGTGAACCGCGCCTCTGCCGCGGTCAGGTCGGTGACCTCGCTCTCCTCGACCAGGGGGCAGACCCAATAGGCGCGCGCGCCCTGCGCCATCGCGGCGCGCAGGCGTTCGGTGACCTGGTCCAGCCGCGTGTCCGCGATCATCACCGTGGTGATGGGCTGGCGTCCGGGCGGCTTTTCGTCCAGCACCGACAGGTCCAGATCCCCATATTGCGACAAAGCCAGCGACCGGGGGATGGGGGTCGCGGTCATGATCAGCATGTCGGGCGGCACGTCGCCCTTGGCCGACAGCTCCAGCCGTTGGGCCACACCGAAGCGGTGCTGTTCGTCGATGATGGCCAGGCGCAGGTCGTGGAAGGTCACGTCCTTCTGGAACACCGCATGGGTGCCGACCAGGATGTCGATGGTGCCGTCCGCCAGATCGGTCAGGATCTGCCCGCGCAGGTCGCGCTTGTCGCGCCCGGTCAGCGCCGCCAGCCGCACCCCCGCCGCACGCGCCAGCGGCTCCAGCGCGCGGGCATGCTGGCGGGCCAGGATCTCGGTGGGCGCCATCAGCACGGCCTGTCCACCGGCCTCGACCGCGACCAGGGCGGCCATCAGCGCGACCAGCGTCTTGCCCGCGCCGACATCGCCCTGCAGCAGGCGGTTCATGCGGCGCGCACTGGCCATGTCATCGGCGATCTCGGCGATTGCGCGGCTCTGAGCGCCCGTGGGCGGCCAGGGCAGGCTTTGCAGCACCCGCGCGCGCAGGGTGCCGTCACCCGCGCTGGCCCGCCCCTTCAGCCGCCGCTTGTCCCGCCGCACCAGCGCCAAGGTCATCTGATGGGCCAGAAATTCGTCATAGGCCAGCCGCGCCCGCGCCGGGCTGTCGGGCGACAGCGCGCCGGGCGATTGCGGCGCATGCGCCTGGTGCAGCGCATCGGCAAAGGAGGGCCAGCCGCGCTGCGCGATCAGCTGCGAGTCGATCCATTCCTCGACCGGGGGCAGCCGGGACAGCGCGCCATCGACCGCCTTGGCCATGCCCTTCTGCGTCAGCCCCGCCGACAGGGGATAGACGGGCTCGAAGCTGGGCGGCAGCGCCTCACCATCCGCCAGGATGTGGTCGGGATGCACCATCTGGGCCAGCCCGTCGAACAGTTCCAGCTTGCCGCTGAGGATGCGACGCGCGCCCACGGGCAGCTGGCTTTCGATCCAGTTGTCGCGCGGACGGAAGAACACCAGCGTCAGGTCGCCCTCTCCGTCGGTGCAATGCACCCGGAACGGGCGGCCGCGGACCTGGGGCGGATGGTGGCGCGTAACGGTCACCGTGATCGTCACGATCTCGGGCGCGCGGGCGTCGGCGATGCGCGCGATGCGGCGGCGGGTGATGCCGCTGGCCGGCAGCGTCAGGACCAGGTCGCGCGGCTTGTCGATGCCCATCTGTTCCAGCGCGGCGCGCCCCTTGGGGCCGATGCCGGGCAGCGTGTCGATGGCCGCGAACAGCGGGAACAGCGCGGGCGGGCGGCCCTTGGGCGCGGTCATCCGGCCCCCGCGATGCGCAGCCATTCGTCCTCGTCGATGACGGTGACGCCAAGGGCCTCGGCCTTGGTGGCCTTGGACCCCGCCCCGGGCCCCGCGATCAGCAGGTCGGTCTTGGCGCTGACGGACCCCGCGACCTTGGCCCCCATCGCCTCGGCCCGCGCCTTGGCCTCGGCGCGGGTCATCCGCTCCAGCGTCCCGGTGAAGACCAGCGTCTTGCCGGAAATCTCGGTCTGCACCGCATTGGCGATATCCACCGGCCGGATGTCCAGAAGGGTCGCCAGCCGGTCGATGCTGGCGCGTTCGGTCGGCTGCGCGAACGTCGTCACCAGCGAATCGACCAGCACCGCGCCGATGCCGTCGATGCCGGTCAGCTCGGCCCAGTTCGGGCTGTCAGCCAAGGCCGCGCGACGGGCCTTGTCGTCCGGGGCGGCAAAGGCGGGCTCCCGTGCCGCCCCGTCGATGGCGGCGATCAAGGCAGGCCAGTCGTGGAAATGGCGGGCCAGGGTCGCGGCCGCGACCTCGCCCACATGGCGGATGCCCAAGGCAAAGATCAGCCGGGCCATGGGGATCGAACGGCGATCCTCGATCGCGGCGAACAGCTTTTCGGCCGAGCGTTCGCCGAACCCCTCGCGGTTCTTCAGCTTGGTAAAGTTCCGGGCATCGCGATCGGCCAGGGTGAAGATGTCGGCGGGCTCGCGGATGGGCAGCTGATCGTCTGCGAAGAACATCTCGATCTGCTTGGCGCCCAGCCCGTCGATGTCGAAGGCCGCGCGGCTGACGAAATGCTTCAGCTTCTCCACCGCCTGCGCGGGGCAGATCAGGCCGCCGGTACAGCGGCGCACGCTGTCGCCCGGCTCGCGGATCGCCTCGGACCCGCATTCGGGGCAGTGCGACGGAAAGACATAGGGCACGCTGTCCGCCGGCCTGCGCGACAGGTCGACATCGGCGATCTTGGGGATCACGTCGCCGGCGCGATAGATCTTGACCCAGTCCCCCTCGCGGATGTCGCGACCGTCGCGGATGGGCGCGCCAGAGTTGTCCCGCCCGGCGATGTAATCCTCGTTGTGCAGCGTCGCGTTGGACACGACCACGCCGCCCACGGTCACGGGTTCCAGCCGCGCGACGGGGGACAGGGCGCCCGTGCGTCCGACCTGGATCTCGATCCGCTCCAGCCGGGTCCAGGCGGTCTCGGCCGGAAACTTGTGCGCCAAGGCCCATCGGGGCGTGGTGGACCGAAAGCCAAGCCGTCCCTGGAACGCAAGGTCGTTCACCTTGTAGACCACGCCGTCGATGTCATAGCCCAGGGTGGCGCGCTGCTGTTCGATCTCGGCCCAGGTGGCGATCATCTGCGCGGTGTCGGTGCACAGGCGCGTCAGCGGATTGGTTTGGAACCCCAGAGCGGCCAACCGCTCCACGGAGGCCATCTGCGTCGGCGCCAGCGGTTCGGACAGCTGCCCCCAGCCATAGGCGAAGAAGCGCAGCGGCCGGCGCGCGGTCACCGCCGGGTCGATCTGGCGCAGCGATCCCGCGGCCGCGTTGCGCGGATTGGCAAAGACCCGCCCCGCATCGTTCAGCGCCGCAAAGTCGTCATGCCCCATGTAGACCTCGCCGCGCACCTCAAGGATGGCGGGGACGTCACCCTCCAGTTGGTGGGGGATGTCGGAAATCGTGCGGGCGTTCGCGGTCACGTTCTCTCCCACCACGCCATCGCCGCGGGTCGCGGCATGGACCAGCACGCCGTCCTCGTAGCGCAGCGACAGGGACAGGCCGTCGATCTTCGGCTCGGCCGTCACCTCCAGGGGCATGTCGGGGGCAAGGCCCAGAAAGCTGCGGACGCGGGCGGTGAAGTCGGCGACGTCGCCCTCGGTAAAGGCATTGCCCAACGACATCATGCGTTGCGCGTGGACGATCTTGCCGAAGCCCTCGGCCGGGGCGGCGCCGACCTTGCCGGTCGGGCTGTCGGGCAGCGCCAGGTCGGGAAAGTCCCGCTCCAGCGCCGCCAGCTGCGCCTTGAGCGCGTCGTATTCCGCGTCCGATATCTGCGGTGCGTCCTCGGCGTGATAGGCCTGGTTCGCGGCGGCGACCCGCGCCGCCAGATCCGCGATGCGGTCCGCGGCCTGACCGCGATCCATCTTCCGGTCCGGTTGCCCCACCGACTTGTCCTGCGCCATCGCCGCCCCCATCATCCGCATCCGGCCGAAACACGCGACCGTCTCAGATGTGGGTATCGCCCAAGGGCGGGGAATCGTCCAGAAGCCGTATCAGGCCCCGATCGCCAGTCGTTCCGCCTGCCCCGGACCCGGATCGCGCAGGACATAGCCGCGGCCCCAGACCGTCTCGATGTGGCTCTCGCCGCCCAAGGCCTCGGACAGCTTCTTGCGCAGCTTGCAGATGAACACGTCGATGATCTTCAGTTCGGGTTCGTCCATGCCGCCGTACAGGTGGTTCAGGAACATCTCCTTGGTCAAGGTCGTGCCCTTGCGCAGGCTCAGCAGTTCCAGGATCTGGTATTCCTTGCCGGTCAGGTTCACCGGCTTGCCCTTCACCTCGACCGAACGGGCGTCCAGGTTGACGGTGATCTCTCCGGTCCGGATCAGCGCTTGGCTGTGCCCCTTGGAGCGGCGGATGATCGCCTGGATGCGGGCCTGCAGCTCTTCGCGGTTGAAGGGCTTGGTCATGTAATCGTCCGCGCCGAAGCCGAAACCGCGCAGCTTGCTTTCCGTGTCGTCGGACCCGGTCAGGATCAGGATGGGCGTGTCGATGCGGGCCAGGCGCAGATGGCGCAGGACCTCCATCCCGTGCATGTCGGGCAGGTCCAGATCCAGCAAGATCAGATCGTAATCGTACAGCTTGGCCAGATCGATCCCCTCCTCGCCCATGTCGGTCAGGAACACGTTGTAGCTGGCCGCCGTCAGCATCAGTTCGATCGCCCGTGCAGTGCTTGGGTCGTCTTCTACCAGAAGGATTCGCATGGCTTGGTCTTTCCCCGATTCGCCGAAGGTCATGTCCCGACAATCTGACGAACAGGTTAATATGTCGTTACCACTTGCATTCCTTCTGCGTCATGCACCCTATGGTTGTCTATACTTTTGAAGCGCCGTTACCTTCAAGGCCGCCTTTCCGTGGCGCGCGACCGCGGTGCACCAGCCGTCGAACTCCTCCTCCGACAGGCCATAGCGGCGCAGCGCGTCGTCGCGGCTGATCAGCCCGTGCGACACCGCCAGCACGACCGTCTGCTTGCGGCTGGCGACCCATCTGGTGTCGGCCATCGGCAAATCCGCCACGCTGAGGATGCGCCCATCCGCCAGTGTCACGATCCGCGGGCCTGTGGTCTTTTTCACGAACATTGCAGCGTCCTTCCGTCACGTTCTGCAAGTTCTGGTCGAAAGCACTTAAGGCGCGGTTAGCCTGATCGGGATTTCGACCCCGGCCGGGGTTGAGAATCCGACCAATTTGCCTATATTTTGACGCAAATCCCTTTGCCGCCCGACCAGCACCGCCCCTGGCGGGCCGAAAGATCATCCATGACCCTGACCGCAGCCCTGCGTGCCGATGCGCCCGCGACCGAACTGAACAGCCTTGGTTTCGCAAAATCCCCTGCGCAGACGCGTGTCGTGGTGGCGATGTCGGGGGGCGTGGACAGTTCCGTCGTCGCGGCGCAGCTGAAATCCGAAGGCTATGACGTCATCGGGGTCACGCTGCAACTGTATGACCACGGCGCGGCACTGGCCAAGAAAGGCGCTTGTTGCGCAGGCCAGGACATCCACGATGCGCGTCGCGTGGCCGAACGCATAGGCTTTCCCCATTATGTCCTGGATTACGAGAACAAGTTCCGCGAATCGGTCATCGACGAATTCGCCGACGCCTATCTGGCCGGCGCGACGCCCGTTCCCTGCATCCGCTGCAACGAGCGGGTCAAGTTCCGCGACCTGCTGGAAACCGCGCGCGACCTGGATGCCGACTGTATGGCGACCGGCCATTACATCCAGCGCAAGGACGGCGCGCATCGCGCCGAACTGCACATGGCGGCCGACCCGAACCGCGATCAGAGCTATTTCCTGTTCTCGACCACCCAGGAACAGCTGAATTTCCTGCGCTTTCCCCTGGGCCATCTGGTCAGCAAGGCCGAAACGCGCGCCCTGGCCGCCGATTACGGCCTGTCCGTCGCGGACAAGCCCGACAGCCAGGACATCTGCTTTGTCCCCAACGGCGACTATGCCGCGGTGATCGAGAAGCTGCGCCCCGGTGCCGCAGATCCCGGCGAGATCGTCGACCAGCAGGGCACCGTCCTGGGCACCCATCGCGGGGTGATCCATTATACGATCGGACAGCGGCGCGGGTTGGGCATCGGCGGCGGCAGCCCGCTCTATGTGCTGCGGCTGGAGCCGGAGACGCGCCGCGTCGTCGTCGGCCCGCGCGAGGCGCTGTCGACGCGCACCATCGCCGTGACCGAGGTGAACTGGCTGGGCGATCAGCCCTTCGAGGGAGAGATCGCCTGCTTGGTCCGCATCCGGTCCACCCGCCCGCCGCGGCCCGCGATCCTGCGCCCCCTGCCCGGCCGCCGTGCCGAGGTCGAACTTCTGGATCCCGAGGACGGCGTCAGCCCCGGCCAGGCCTGCGTCTTCTACGAGGCCGAAGGCACGCGCGTCCTGGGCGGCGGCTGGATCAGCCTGCGTCGGCGGCCAGCTGCCTGATCCGGGCGATCATCGCGCGCACGCCGTTTGATCGTTGCGCCGACAGGTGTTCGTCCAGCCCAAGGCGTGCCAGCGCGGCCTGGGCGTCCACCGCCTCGACCTGGTCCACCGGCAGCCCGGCATACAGCGCGTGCAGCACCGCGATCAGGCCGCGCACGATCAGCGCATCGCTGTCGCCCTGAAAGTCAAAGCTGCGCCCCTCGATCCGCGGCAGGATCCAGACCTGGCTGGCGCAGCCGTCGACCTTGGTGGCCGGCACCTGCACCGCGGAGTCCATGGGCGGCAAGGCCTTGCCCATCTCGATCAGGTGACGATAGCGGTCTTCCCAATCGTCCAGAAAGTCGAAGGTTTCGGCGATGTCCTCGAAGGCGGGGGTGGCCATGGGTCTCTCCTGATATCAGGGGTCATGGCCTAGCGCGCCGCGGCGGTCAGGTCAAAGAGGCTTTTCGGCGCGGCCCGGATCGCCTATCACGGGGCCAAGGACCGCCAAGGGGACATGCCATGACCAGACTTACCCTGCCGCTGCTGATCGGCGCCCTGATCCTGTCCGGCTGCGGGCGGTTCGGCGACAGCGGCTGGAACCCGCTTGGCTGGCGTGGCGCGGGTGCGTCGACGCCCGAAACCCTGGCCCCGGAAGGCGGCTATCCCACGGCCCAGGACGCCCGCCCCGCGGTGCCGCAGATCCTGGGTGCCGAATGGCAACCGCTCAGCGACGGCCGCCTGCTGGTGCTGCGCGGCTTTGCCCCGGTCAAGGGCTATCACTCGGCCGCCCTGGTCCGGTCGGTGCCGCGGTCCGGCGACCAGCTGCAGCCCGACTCTGACGGCGTCCTGCGCTTGCGCTTCGTGGCCTCGCCTCCGGTCGCGGACAACCCCGCGGCGGCCCTGCCCGCAAATCCCGTCACGGACACGATCACGGTGGCGCTGCCGATCAGCTTCCTGCGCCTGTCGCGCCTGTCCGCGATCCAGGTCGAGGGCGGCGACCGCGTGATCACCCTGACCCGCTGAAGGCTTGCGCAAACGCCCGCGCCGCGCTAGTCCGCAGCGGTCGGAGGCGTGGCAGAGTGGTTAAATGCACCGGTCTTGAAAACCGACGTGGGTGAAAGTCCACCGTGGGTTCGAATCCCACCGCCTCCGCCAATCCTAGGTCGAAGCCGTTGATAAGCTAGCACGATTCTAGGTGGTCGCTCGTTAACCCCCCATTTATCCCCCCAAGGCGAGGAAAGACCTATCCCACGGCGTCCGTGACGGGGGATGCTGAGCGCGGTGTGGCCGTTCAGGACGGTGACATGGACTTGGAATTCCGCGACCTGGCGGTCGAAGTCCCGCGTCATGAGCCGCTGGTCCAGCAGTTATACGCAATGCATCTTTCTCTCTACGCGGTTTCGGCGGTGGTATCCGCTCCATCGTCTCCACAGGTCGTAGAATGGCGGCGACAGTGCGCTCCACCGTCTCCCTGCCGAATTCCTCCTCCAGAAGACTGTATACCCGGTCGGGCGTGGCAATACCGGAAAAGCATGGCGGCAGTTCGTCGGAAAGTCCGCCGCGCGCAGCTGCGCCTCTGCGGCCAGCACCCGCGCTGCGAGGCCGTCAATGGCCGGTCGGAGGCGGTTCACGACACCGTCGCGCAGGCCCTGGAATGTCGGCGAGCCTGCGGGAGCAAGCGACACGCCTGCACCGCAGACGAACACTACATCGCCGGCATCAGCGGCCGTGAGCAGGAGGCGGGGTAGTACGGGACCGTGAGAAATGAAGCACATGTGTGGATTCGCTGACGGGTTTGCATAGGCCTTCAACGAAACAGGCATTTATGCCTCATTCGTCGATCGAAGCTGCCTCGCGAGCATCCCGGGATGCGATTCCGTAAGAAAGTGCAAATCAAGCACCTTGAGCCCCATTGAACCTAACATGGTCATGGCGAAAGCAATATTTTTAATGCTATCCACCGATTGATCGGAATATATCAAATCTGGGCCCTATCGCGTGTCTTCTGATGTCAACCAAACCCCCGAGCAACTCGCCCGAGACCGGATCGACGAACGCCTGCGGACGTCCGGTTGGCATGTTCAGGACAAGGACTCGCTCGACTTCAATGCCGGCCTTGGCATAGCCGTCCGCGAGTACCAGACAGATATTGGGCCCGCCGATTACGTCCTCTTCGCCGACAGGCATGCGGTCGGTGTGGTCGAAGCCAAGCCTAACAACTGGGGGGTCCGCCTGACCTCCGTCGAGGAGCAATCCGAGGGGTACGCCAACGCCAAGCTGAAATGGGTCAACAACGCCGAACGGCTCCCGTTCCTCTACGAAAGTACCGGCCAGGTGACCCGCTTCACCAACGCCCGCGACCCGCGTCCTCGATCTCGTGAGGTCTTCACCTTTCACCGCCCTGAAAGTTTGAAATCATGGGCTCAGGCTCCAAAAAGCCTGCGTTCGATCATCGCTGCCCTCCCGGATCTTAACCCGGACGGGCTGCGTGACTGCCAGAGCAAGGCAATCACGAACCTCGAAAAGTCGCTTGAGGCCGACAAGCCACGCGCCCTCGTCCAGATGGCGACCGGGTCGGGAAAGACCTTCACGGCTATCACTCAGGTCTACCGCCTGCTTAAACATGCAGGTGCGCGGCGCATCCTGTTCCTCGTCGACACCAAGAACTTAGGCGAGCAGGCCGAACAGGAGTTCATGACCTTCATCCCCAACGACGACAATCGCAAGTTCACCGAATTGTATAACGTCCAGCGCCTCACCTCGCCCGCTATCGCGAATGACAGTCAGGTCGTCATCTCGACGATCCAGCGCATGTACGCCACGCTCAAGGGCGAGAAATTGAACGACGGCGCGGAGGACGATAACCCGGCGGAGCAGAGATGGCGCCGGAAGGAACCTCTGCCGGTCGCCTACAATGCCAAGCTGCCGCCGGAATACTTCGACGTGGTCGTCATCGACGAATGCCATCGCTCGATCTACAATCTGTGGCGCCAGGCCATCGAATATTTCGACGCCTACCTCATCGGCCTGACTGCCACGCCCGACAACCGCACCTACGGATTCTTCCAGAAAAACGTCGTCAGCGAATACACCCACGAGAAGGCCGTCGCCGACAAGGTCAACGTCGGCAACGAAATCTATCTGATCGAGACCGAGATCACCCAGGGCGGCCAAACGCTCAAGGCCGAGCAACTGGTGGAGAAACGCGAACGCGAAACCCGTGCGCGCCGGTGGGAAACACAGGACGACGAACAGGCCTACGCCGCGACCCAGCTTGACCGCTCTGTCGTGAACCCCGGCCAGATCCGAACCGTCATCCGCACATTCCACGACAAGTGGCCCGAGATCTTCCCCGGCCGCAAGGAGCTGCCGAAGACCCTGATCTTCGCCAAGACCGACAGCCACGCGGACGACATCATCCAGACCGTCCGGCAGGAGTTCGGCGAGGGCAACGACTTCTGCCGCAAAATCACCAACGGGGCGAAGAACCCCAAATCCTCGCTGTCGGCTTTCCGCAACGACTACTACCCGCGCATCGCCGTGACCGTGGACATGATCGCCACGGGCACCGACGTGAAACCGCTCGAATGCCTGATCTTCATGCGCGACGTGAAGTCGAAGAACTACTTCGAGCAGATGAAGGGCCGCGGCACCCGTGTCCTCAAACCCGATGATCTGAAAAAGGTCTCTCCCTCCGCCCAGGCCAAGACGCATTATGTGATCGTCGATGCCGTCGGTGTGACCAAGTCGCTCAAAACCGCCAGCCAGCCGCTCGACACCAAGCCTTCGATCCCCTTCAAGGACCTCGCCATGGGCCTGATGATGGGCGACCGGTCAGAGGAAACCGTTAGTTCACTCGCCGCCCGCCTGTCACGGCTAGACAACAAGCTCGGGACCGAGGATCAGGAGAAGATCACGAACGAGGCCGGCACCTCCCTCACCGCCATTGTCCGCGACCTCTTCGACGCCATAGACCCCGACAAGGTGGAGGCCGACGCCAAGGCCGCAGGCCACCCCGAGCCCGACGATGCCGCCATGCAGGCCGCGCGTGAGGAACGGATCAAACACACCGCCAATGTCTTCACCGGCCCGCTCATCAACCTAATGGACACCATCCGCCGCGACAACGAGCAGACCATCGACCATGACAACCTCGATACGCTCCTGCGCGCCGAATGGGCGGGCGACGTGGCCGAGAACGCCAAACAGATCGCGCAGGAGTTCGAGGCGTACCTGAACGAGAACCGCGACGAGATCGAGGCGCTGTCGATCTACTTCAACACCCCCGCGCGCCGGGCCGAGGTGACCTATGCCATGGTCAAGGATGTGCTGAAAAAACTGACCGACGACCGCCCACGACTTGCCCCGCTCACCGTCTGGCGCGCCTATGCGCATCTTGACGACTACAAGGGCAGCAACCCCGCCAGCGATCTGACAGCCCTCTTGGCGCTGATCCGCCGGGTCACGGGGCTGGATGACACGCTCACCCGCCATTCCGAACGGGTGCGGCGCAACTTCCAGAACTGGGTACTGAACCGCCATTCGGGCGCGGGCGAGAAGTTCACCGAGGAGCAGATGGACTGGCTGCGCATGATCCGCGACCACCTAACCACTTCCTTCACCATCGAGCGCGACGATCTGGACATGTCCCCCTTTGACGGCAAGGGCGGGATGGGGCAGATGTACGCGCTCTTTGGCGACGGAATGGATGAGGTCATGACCGAGATGAATGAGGCGTTGTCGGCATAATGGCGCTTTCACTGTCTCCACACGAAATCGTTGAACGCGATGAATATCCTCTCCTGCGCATCTCGCCGCGCTGGGAACGGGTGGCGCTCGGAGATATAGCAGTCGTGCAAAATGGCTTTCCCTTCAAATCGACGCTGTTCTCAGGGGAAAACGGCTTTCCACTTATTCGCATCCGCGATGTTGGTCGCGGCGAAACGCAGCATTTCTACACTGGTGATTACGATGACCAGTTCATTGTCAGACGCGATGACATTCTCATCGGTATGGATGGGGACTTCCGCGCGGCTCGGTGGCGAGGGCCTGACGCGCTGCTAAACCAGCGCGTATGTCGATTGAAGCTGGAAACCGAAGACATTGCGAACGCTTCTTCTTAATCTGCCTTCAGCCTTATCTCGATGCAGTTAACGCCGAGACGTCGTCCGTTACCGTTAAGCATCTGTCATCAAAGACGGTGCAAGATTTACCGCTTCCCCTTCCGCCCCTCAACGAACAACGCCGCATCGTGGAGAAGATCGAGGCGATGTTCGACGAGATCGACGCCGGGATCCAGAGCCTGCAAACGGCGCGCACCACCCTCGGCCTCTACCGCCAGTCCCTGCTGAAATCCGCCTTTGAGGGCCGCCTCACCGCCGACTGGCGCGCGCAGAATGCCGACAAACTCGAAGCCCCCGAAACCCTCCTCGCCGGCATCCAGAAAGAACGCGACACCCGCTACAAAGCCGCCCTCGACGAATGGCAAGACGCCCTCGCCCAGTGGCGCGCCGATGGCCATAAAGGCCAGAAACCCGCGAAACCAAAGCGGCCTCGGGACATCTCAACCAAAGCATCGGACATCGGCATATCTGGATGGACCATAATGCCGCTCGGCCTGCTTATCGACGAACCGGCATACGGGACGTCGAAGAAAAGCGACTACGATGGTGGCAGTAAGGGCGTTCTGCGCATCCCGAACATTGCGGCCGGCGTGGTAGACGCGACCGACCTCAAATCGGCCAGTTTCGATGAGGTCGAGCTTGCCCAATACCAACTGTTTGAAGGCGACGTGCTGACCATTCGGTCGAACGGGAGCCTTTCATTGGTCGGAAAGCCTGCACTGGTTCGATCAGTCGATACGGATTTCTTGTACGCAGGCTATCTGATCCGGCTTCGCCCCATACCCGGCTCGCTGCTTTCCAAGAACCTCATCTATCTGATGATGGAGCCAAACGTACGCGGCCAAATCGAAAGCAAGGCCAAGTCGACGAGCGGCGTCCACAACATCAACGCGAAGGAATTGCAGGAACTACAAGTCCCGGTTTGCTCCGAAGCAGAACAAGCCGAAATCGTCCGCATCCTCGACGCCCGGCTCGAGGCCGCCGACGCGCTCGAAGCCGAGATCGACGCCGCCCTCACCCGCGCCCGCGCCCTGCGCCAATCCATCCTGAAAAAAGCCTTCTCCGGCCAGCTCGTCCCCCAGGACCCTACCGACGAACCCGCCGCCGCCCTGCTGGAACGGATCAAGGCTGAGAAGGCCGAAAGAGACCAAGCCGCCAAACACGACCGAAAATACACGCCACCCCGCAAACCCGAGGCAAGGAGGCCGACATTGACTGACCTGATCGAAGTCCTCAAAAAGCAGAAAAGCTGGATCTCGGCCGCGAAGGCGGCGCAGGAGTTGGGGATCGGCGATGGCTCAACATCAGACGATGTCGAGGCGTTCTACCGCCAACTCAAGGATTTTGTCGAAGACGGTGCCATCGAAGTCGAAAGGCGTGGTGACGAAGATTGGCTGCGCCTTGCGAAGGCCGAGGTGAGCTGATGCGCATCGATTGGCTTTGGGTGGACGAGTACAAGAACCTCAGGGACCTGACGATTGATTTCTCTCAGGACCACTTGATCACTGTACTCATCGGCCGGAACGGAACCGGCAAGTCCAATGTTCTCGAAGCCCTGACTGTCATCTTTCGCGACCTTTTGATGTCGGAGCGTGTGCCATCGCTCAAGTATCGCATCGCCTATGAAATCCAAGACCGCTGGGTATTTATCGACGCTGACCCCAACCGAAAGGAGGTCTACCGGTAATCCTCCCCATGGTTAAGGGGATTCGTTCGTAGAATTTTCTCGTAGCGTGAGCTGAGGAGATTCGAATGAGGAAGACCCGATTTACCGAACCGCAGATCATGGCGGTGTTGCGCCAGGCCGAGGGCGGCGTTGCGGTGCCGGAACTGTGCCGCGAGCACGGGATCAGCAGCGCGAGCTTTTACAAATGGCGGGCGAAGTATGGCGGCATGGATGCCTCCATGATGAGCCAGATGAAGGCCTTGGAAGACGAGAACCGGCGGCTCAAGCGCATGTTCGCGGATCTGAGCATGCAGGCCGACCTGCTGAAAGAAGCCCTGGGAAAAAAGTGACGCGGCCAACTCAACGCCGAGAGTTGGCCGCGAGAGCGGTGGCAACGAAGGGGGTCAGTATTGCGCTGGCCTGCCGGGCTTTCGGGGTCAGCGAGACCTGCTTTCGTTACAGCCCGAAGCGCTGCGCCGAGAACGAGACCATCGCGGATCTCCTCGAGGGCCTGACCAAGGCGCACCGGACCTGGGGCTTCGGGCTGTGCTTTCTGTATCTGCGCAACGTTCGCGGGCACGTCTGGAACCACAAAAGGGTTCGCAGGATCTACTGCGAGCTGGAGTTGAACCTGCGGATTAAACCCCGGCGGCGGATCAAACGGGACAAGCCGGACGTGCTCTCGGTTCCGGACGCGCCGAACCTCGTCTGGTCCATGGACTTCATGGCCGACAGGCTTGCGGATGGTCGCCAGTTCCGGCTGCTGAACGTGCTGGACGACTTCAACCGCGAGGGTCTGGGTATCGAGGTCGACTTCTCGCTGCCCGCAGAGCGCGTGGTTCGGGCGCTGAACCAGATCATTGAGTGGCGCGGCAAGCCAACGGCCATCAGGGTCGACAACGGCCCCGAATACATCAGCGCAACCCTGGCGATCTGGGCTGCAAAGCAGGGCATTGCCCTGACCCACATCCAGCCCGGAAAGCCGCAGCAGAATGCTTACGTCGAGCGCTACAACCGCACCGTCCGCCATGAATGGCTCGACCTCTACATCTTTGAAACCATCGCGGAGGCACAGAACATCGCAACCGACTGGCTCTGGACTTACAATAACGAGCGGCCCAACATGGGCATCGGCGGCATTACACCCGCGCAGAAACTGAAGATGGCTGCGTGAATTCTACGGCCAAACCCCGTTAAAACGGGGAGGATTACCATACCAGCGAGGCGATCCAAGCACGACTGGAGGCCATACTCACTGCCCTACTGAACCGGATGAAGCTGGTTGTCATTACGCTGGGCGAGGACGACGACGCGCAGGTAATCTTCGAGACGCTGAACTCGAAGGGTGAGCCACTGCTCGCCATGGACCTCGTGCGCAACAATATTTTCTATCGCGCTGAGAAAGAAGAAGCTGAAGTCGAAGATCTTTATCACGACCTCTGGGACCCCTTCGACCATTCATGGTGGAAAGAGGCGGCGCCTTTCGCGCGCCCCACACGGCCACGGATCGACCACTTTCTGACCCATGTACTTGCGGCAGAGACAGGTCAGAAAATCTCGATGCGCGAGCTTTATGCCGAATACCGCGCGTTCGCAGTGCCAAAGGGACGGCCCCGGTTCGAGAGGGTGGAGGATGAACTTGACCTCCTAAGCTCGTATTCGCCGATCTATGAAACGCTCGAAGGTCGCTTGGATGATGACAAGGACCTGCACTGGCTCGGAAGGAAGTTGGCGGCATGGCAGGTCACAACGGCCTATCCTGTTGCAATGCAGGTGAATGTCGCCAACATCGAGCCCGAGGAGAAGCGCAAGCTATATCGTCTAATCTATTCATATATTGTCCGTCGGGCACTCTCGGGTTTGACAGCCAAGAACCTTAACCGGGTCTTTCAAAGCCTATCACAGGTGTTCAGAGAGAACGGCCCATCCGTCGAGGCATTCGAAGGGTATTTCGCGCAGCGCATCGGTGATAGCACACGCTTTCCGGGCGATCAGGAGTTCCGTCAAGGAATACTCTTGAAGCCTGCATACACCTTGGCCCCGCAAACGCGGATCAAGGACGTGCTTTGGGAATTGGAGGAAGCCAGCCGCACAAAATTCTACGAACAGACAGCCATGCCGAACGGATTATGGACCGAGCACGTCCTACCTGTTTCATGGACCTCTGATTGGCCTTTCGAAGATGGCGAGTTTGTTGAGCGGTGGACGAATGACCCGAAAGCCGAGAACCGCAACAGAGTTCTTCATTCACTTGGAAACCTTACGTTGCTGACCGGTGGTCTGAACATCTCGTCGGGCAACAAACGGTTTCTCGAAAAAAGAGAAAAATTGGAGGAGCACACCGGGCTCTTCCTGAACAAGTGGTTCCTAAAGAGGGATAGTTGGGACGAGACAGATATCAGGGAAAGGGGTGAAGCATTTGCAGATATGGCGGTTTCGATCTGGCCGTCTTCGACAGTCCCGGAGATCGAGCGCGGAAAGTGGGATCAGCCGTTAGAATATGACTTCCCACCCCTCGCTGCCGGCGGCGACACCGATTTACTGCGCTTCCCGGAGGCTTTGTTGCACAAAGCCTCTGATGTCCGAGGTTCCCCTTTCCCCGGACGGATTTATCCCGCGGTTTCTG
>NZ_VDDD01000045.1 GCF_006151785.1 Paracoccus marcusii | reverse complement strand
TCCGGGCGGGGCTGACGCAGGGCGCGGCCATCGCGGCGCGCCTGCCCGGTGATGCGCCGCCCGTGCTGCGCGATGCGGCGGGCGATCTGGTCGGGCATGAGACGCTGGTTGACCTGCTGGACGATGCGCTGGTGGCCGAGCCGCCGCTGCTGGCGCGGGACGGCGGCTTCGTGGCCGAGGGGCATGACGCCGATCTGGACCAGACCCGGCGGCTGCGCGACGAGGGGCGCGGCGTCATCGCCGGGATGCAGGCCGATTACGCGGCACTGGCCGGGGTCGGCAGCCTGAAGATCAAGCACAACAACGTCCTGGGCTATTTCATCGAGACGACGACCACCCATGCCGAACGCATGATGGCCGCGCCGCTGAACCAGACCTTCATCCACCGCCAGACCACCGCGAACCAGATCCGCTTCACCACGGTGGAACTGTCCGAACTGGAGACCCGCATCCTGAACGCCCGCGACCGCGCGCTGGAGATCGAGCGGGGCATCTTCGACCGCCTGCGGACGGCGATCCTGGATCAGGCGGCGCGCATCGGGCAGGCAGCGCGCGCGCTGGCCGAGATCGACCTTGCCTGCGCCTTTGCCGATCTTGCCTCGGGCGAGGGCTGGGTCCGGCCGCGCGTCGATGACAGCCGCGCCTTCGTCATCGAAGGGGGCCGCCATCCGGTCGTGGAACGCGCGCTGCGCCGCAAGGCGGAAAGCTTCGTCGCCAATGATTGCGACCTGACCACCGGGGCCACGCCCGCGATCTGGCTGCTGACCGGGCCGAACATGGCGGGCAAGTCGACCTTCCTGCGCCAGAACGCGCTGATCGCGGTGCTGGCGCAGGCCGGGGCCTTTGTTCCGGCGCGGGCGGCGCATATCGGGCTGGTCAGCCAGCTGTTCAGCCGCGTGGGCGCCGCCGACGACCTGGCGCGGGGGCGCTCGACCTTCATGGTCGAGATGGTGGAAACCGCCGCGATCCTGAACCAGGCCGATGACCGCGCGCTGGTGATCCTGGACGAGATCGGGCGCGGCACCTCGACCTGGGACGGGCTGTCGATTGCCTGGGCGGTGATGGAGCATCTGCATGCCGCCAACCGCTGCCGGGCGCTGTTCGCGACGCATTACCATGAGATGACGGCGCTGTCGGCCAAGCTGGAGGGCGTCGAGAACGCCACCGTCACCGTGCGCGAATGGCAGGGCGAGGTGATCTTCCTGCACGAGGTCAGGAAGGGCGCGGCCGACCGCAGCTATGGCGTCCAGGTCGCACGGCTGGCGGGCCTGCCCGCGTCGGTCGTGGAGCGCGCCCGCACCGTCCTGACCGCGCTGGAAAGCGGAGAGCGTCAGTCGGCGCGCCCCGTGGCGCTGATCGACGACCTGCCGCTGTTCCGCGCCGTGCCGCCGCCCGCGCCCAAGGCCCGCCCGTTGGACGACCGGCTGAAGGCGGTCCATCCCGACGCCCTGTCCCCGCGCGAGGCGCTGGACCTGATCTATGAACTGAAAGCCCTGTCCGAGGAGACGCGCCCATGAGCTACAACACCTTCGGCCGCGAGTTCCGCTTTACCACCTGGGGCGAAAGCCACGGCCCCGCCCTGGGCGCGACGGTGGACGGCGTGCCGCCCGGCGTGCCCCTGACCGAAGAATACATCCAGCGCTTCATGGACCGCCGCCGCCCCGGCACCTCCAAGCACACCACGCAGCGGCGCGAGCCCGACCAGGTGCGCATCCTGTCCGGCGTCTTTGAGGGCGTCACCACCGGCACCGCGATCCAGCTGATGATCGAGAACACCGATCAGCGGTCCAAGGATTACGGCGACATCGCGACCAGTTTCCGCCCCGGTCATGCCGACATCACCTATCATCTGAAATACGGGGTGCGCGACTATCGCGGCGGGGGCCGGTCTTCGGCGCGCGAGACGGCGGCGCGGGTTGCGGCGGGAGCGGTGGCGCAGGCGGTGCTGGGCGCGTTGGTGCCCGATCTGCGGATCACCGGCTACATGGTGCAGATGGGGGCGATGCATCTGGACCGCGCGCGGCTGGACCTGGGCGCGGTGAACGACAATCCGTTCTTCCTGCCCGATGCGGGCGCGGTTCAGGCCTGGTCCGATTACCTGGACGGCATCCGCAAGGATCAGAACAGCGTCGGCGCGGCCATCGAGGTCTGCGTTCAGGGCTGTCCCGCCGGCCTCGGCGCGCCAGTCTATGCGAAGCTGGACACCGATCTGGCCGCCGCGATGATGTCGATCAATGCCGTGAAGGCCGTGGAGATCGGCGAGGGCATGGCCTCGGCCGCGCTGACCGGGGTGGCGAACGCGGACGAGATCCGCATGGGGCCGGACGGGCCGGAGTTCCTGTCGAACCATGCAGGCGGGATTCTAGGAGGCATTTCAACGGGTCAGGACATCGTCGTGCGTTTCGCGATCAAGCCGACCAGCTCGATCACCACGCCCCGCCGATCGATCAATGCGCGCGGAGAGGAGATCGACGTGATCACCAAGGGCCGCCACGACCCCTGCGTGGGCATCCGTGCCGTGCCGGTGGCAGAGGCGATGGCGGCCTGCGTGATCCTGGATCACCTGCTGATGGACCGGGCGCAGACCGGCGGGGTGCGTGGTCAGATCGGCTGATCGGCCAGAAACGCGTCTACTTCCGTGCGGGTGGGGATGGCATCGCCCGCCCCCGCCCGCGTGACCTTGACCGCCGCCGCGGCCGAGGCCAACCTTAGGGCGGCAGGAATATCCGCCCCGCTGTCCAGCGCCGCCGCGAAATAGCCCGCGAAGGTGTCGCCCGCGCCGGTCGTGTCCACAGGCGTCACGCGGAACGAGGGCTGCTCATGCACCTGCGCGGTGGTCAGGTCGCGATATTCGGCTCCGTCCGCGCCGCGGGTGATCAGCAGGCCCTGCACGGGCAGGTCGCCGGGAACACCCGCGAACAGCTGCTCCGCCTCTCCGGCGTTCATCGCCAGGATCGACACATGGGGTAGGATCGCGCGCACCGCGTCCAGATCGAAGGGGGCGGCGGAATAGATCACGCGCGCGCCCTGCGCCTGCGCCGCGCGGGCGGCGGCGACCTGGCCGTTCGTCTCGTTCTGGATCAGCAGCGTATCAGTGGGGGTCAGGGCGGAGAGGGCCTGCGTCAGGGCATTCTCGTCGATGGCACGGTTCGCGCCGGGGTGGATGACGATGGCGTTTTCCGCATCGGCATCCAGCAGGATGATCGCGTGGCCCGTCGCCTGATCCGCAAGCCGGGCGACATGGCCCATGTCCACGCCTGCCTGCGCCAGCCGGTCCCGCACCCAGTCATCGCCCGTGCCCATCGCGCCCAGGTGATGCGTGACCGCGCCCGCGCGCGCCGCGGCGACCGACTGGTTCGCGCCCTTGCCGCCCAGACCCTGCGCATAGCCGCGCGAGGCCAACGTCTCTCCGGGCTTGGGCAGGCTCTCCAGCCGATAGACATGGTCGATGTTGATCGAGCCCAGGTTCCAGATTGCCATGCACGCCTCCGCCGTTTGGCGGCCATGTGACCGGGCGGGCCGGGCCTTGTCCAGATGTGAAAAGACGCGCCCGTTGCGGAGCGCGTCCTGTCATGTCGACCTGTCGTGCAGGATCAGGCGGGCAGCTTGCCCTTGTGGGGCGCCCACAGCCGCTTGTTCACGACATAGAGCAGCGCGCTGAGCAGCACCAGGAACAGCACCGCGACCAGGCCCACGGACTTGCGGTCCATCATCTTGGGCTCGGCGGTCCACATCAGGAAGGCTGCGATGTCCATCGCCATCTGGTCGACGGTCGCCTCGGTGCCGTCCTCGTAGGTGACCTGACCGTCGGACAGCGGAGCCGCCATGCTGATCCAGCCGCCCGGGAAGGCGGTGTTTCCGTGCAGCAGCGTGCCGGCCTGTTCCTGGTCCTCGCCGGTATAGCTGGTCAGCAGGGCGTGGATGTATTCCGGACCGCCCATGCCGTTGACCAGCTGGCTGAGACCGGTGCCGAAGGGGCCGTGAAAGCCCGCGCGGGCCTTGGCCATCAGCGACAGGTCCGGGCCCATGCCGTCACCCGAGGTTGCCGGGAAGTGATCGGTGATGGTGCGCGGACGCTCCTCTCCGATCGCGTCGTCGAAGACCGGCAGCAGTTCGGCCGCATAGGCGCGGACCTGATCCTCGGGCAGGCCAGGGCCGCCTTCATCCGCCAGAGTGCGGATGGCGACGTATTTCAGGCCGTGGCAGGCCGAGCAGACCTCGGTATAGACCTGCAACCCGCGCTGCAGCTGGAACTGGTCGTATGCGCCGAACGGACCCTCGTGCGGGAAGGCGACATCCTCGATGTGCCCGCCTTCGCCTGCGGCCATCGCCGGTCCGGACAGGCCAAGGGCCGTGACGGCGGCGATCGCTAGTGCTTTCAGCATGATCCTTGGTCCTCTCATTCGGCCGGCTGCGTCAGGCTGGTTCCACCAACCTTGGGCGCGTAGTGTTCGTTGAAGTCTTCCTCGATCGTGGCGGGCATGGGCTCCGGCTTCTCGATCACGCCCAGCAGCGGCAGGATCACCAGGAAGTAGCCGAACCAGTAGGCCGCGGCAGCCAGCGCGATGTAGGGATAGGGCCCCTCGGTGGGCATGGCACCGACCCAGGTCAGGACGACGAAGTCGACCGCCAGCAGCCAGAACCACCACTTGAACTGCGGACGATAGCGGCCCGAGCGCACGCGGCTGGTGTCCAGCCAGGGCGCCAGGCCCATCACCACGATGGCGCCGAACATCGCCAGCACGCCGAAGAACTTGGCGTCGACGATGCCGAAGGTCACGAACTGGACCAGCTGGACCAGCCACACCTCGGCGTCGAAGGCGCGCAGGATCGCGTAGAAGGGCAGGAAGTACCATTCGGGCACGATATGCGCGGGCGTGGCCAGCGCATTGGCCTCGATGTAGTTGTCCGGGTGGCCCAGGTAGTTGGGCATGAAGCCCACGATCGCGAAGAACACGGCCAAAATGACGGCCAGCGCGAACAGGTCCTTGATGACGAAGTAGGGCCAGAAGGGCAGGGTGTCCTTGGCGGCCTCCTCCTTGCTGGTGCGACGCACCTCGATGCCGGTCGGGTTGTTGTTGCCCGTGGTGTGGAAGGCCCACACGTGGACGATGACCAGGCCCGCGATGATGAAGGGCAGCAGGTAGTGCAGCGAGAAGAAGCGGTTCAGCGTCGCGTTGCCGACCGCGGGTCCGCCCAGCAGCCAGGTCTGCAGCGTTTCACCCACGCCCGGAATGGCGCCGAACAGGCCGGTGATCACGGTCGCGCCCCAGAAAGACATCTGACCCCAGGGCAGCACGTAGCCCATGAAGGCGGTGGCCATCATCAGCAGGTAGATCAGCATGCCGATGATCCAGGTGACCTCGCGCGGGGCCTTGTAGCTGCCGTAGTAGAGGCCGCGGAAGATGTGCAGGTACACGGCCACGAAGAACAGCGACGCGCCGTTCATGTGGATGTAGCGCAGCATGTAGCCGCCGTTGACGTTGCGCATGATGTGCTCGACGCTGGCGAAGGCCATGTCGACATGCGGGGTATAGTGCATCACCAGGACGATGCCCGTGACGATCTGCAGCACCAGGCAGAAGACCAGCACGATCCCCCAGATCCACATCCAGTTCAGGTTCTTGGGCGTGGGGATCATCAGCGTGTCGTAAAGCACGCCGGCGACGGGCAGGCGGCGGTGAAGCCAGCGTTCGAAGCCCGACTTGGGCTCGTAATGGTCGTGCGGAATTCCGGCCATGATAACCCTCCTTAACCCAGCTGAATGGTGGTGTCGTTCACGAACGACGCCAGCGGAATATGCATGTTCTGCGGCGCGGGCCCGCGACGGATGCGGCCTGCGGTGTCGTAATGGCTGCCGTGGCAGGGGCAGAACCAGCCGCCGAAATCGCCCGCGCCGTCACCGATGGGCACGCAGCCCAGATGGGTGCAGACGCCGATCTGGACCAGCCATTCGCCGGTCTCGTCCAGCGCGCGGTTCGCGTCGGTGGCGGGCGATCCGTCGGCCAGGTTGGGGTTCTGGGCGTTCTGGTCGGGCAGCTCGCTCAGCTCGACCGCACGTCCGGCCTCGATCTCCTCGGGGGTCCGGCGGCGGATGAACACGGGCTTGCCCAGGAACAGCACGGTGATCTGCGACCCGGCGGCGACGCCGCTGACATCGACCTGGATCGAGGCCAGCGCCTGCACGTCGGCCGAGGGGTTCATCTGATTCACAAGGGTCCAGGCGGCGGCACCGGCGGCCACCGTGCCTGCGCCCGCCGTGGCATAATAGAGGAAATCCCTCCGGGTGCCTACGTGGTCATCTGCGTGGGACACGGGTCATACTCCAATTCGGGCCGTCAATGCAGGCCGATACGACATTCCGGGCCGCGTCCGAAACGCAGCCTTCGCGGGGCGGTTCTAGCCCTCAATTCCTCGTCAGTCCAGATGATAAGCCGTCGCGGCCCGTTGCAATTCGACGCATCGGGCACAAATGCTGCACCCCCCGCGGGGATCAGAGCAGGCCCTCGGACCGGAACGACAGCTCGCGCGACTTGCCGATGATCAGGTGGTCGTGGATGGTGATTCCCATGCTTTCTGCGGCCTGCCCGATGCGCACCGTCATGGCGATGTCGCTGTCCGAGGGCGTCGGATCGCCCGAGGGGTGGTTATGCACCAGGATCAGCGCCGAGGCGTTCAGCTCCAATGCGCGGCGGATGATCTCGCGGGGATAGACGGGGACGTGGTCCACCGTGCCGCGCGACTGCTCCTCGTCCGCGATCAGGACGTTCTTTCGGTCCAGGTACAGCACGCGGAACTGCTCGATCTCGCGATGCGCCATCGCGGTGTGGCAATAGTCCAGCAGCGACTGCCAGCTGGACAGGACCGGGCGGTGCATGATGCGGGCGCGGGCCATTCGCTGCGCCGCGGCCTCGACGATCTTCAGTTCGGTGACGACCGCGGGGCCAACACCGTCGACCGCCTGCAGGCGGGCGGGCGGCGCGGTGACCACGCGGTTGAAATCGCCGAAGGTCTCGATCAGGCGGCGGGCCAGCGGTTTGACGTCCTGGCGCGGGATGGCGCGGAACAGCACCAGCTCCAAAAGCTCGTAATCGGGCATCGCGGTCGCGCCGCCCTGCAGGAACCGTTCGCGCAGCCTTGCCCGGTGATCGGCCAGATAGGAGGGTGCGGCCTTGGTGGCCGGCACCACGTCATCCGCGGCGGGGCTGAACAGGGGCAGGGGCATTTCGCCAAAGGAACGATTCGGGTCCATGTGCGGAACATGAACCCGAATCGGTAAAGGAACGGTTAACCCTTAACGGGTCATCCCTTCCCAGAACCCTTTCACCTTGTCGAAGAAGCTGTCCGATTGCGGGCTGTTGTCGGCCTTCTCGGCCTCGAACTCTCGCAGCAGCTCCCGCTGGCGGGGCGTCAGGTTGACCGGCGTCTCGACGGTCAGCTCGATCAGCATGTCGCCGAAATCGCCCTGCGCCCCGGGGCCGTGGCGCAGGGGCGGCATGCCCTTGCCGCGCAGGCGCATCTGCCGGCCCGTCTGGCTGCCGGCGGCGACCTTGACGCGGGCGCGCCCGCCGTCGATGGTCGGCACCTCGACTTCGCCGCCCAAGGCGGCGGTGGCCATGCTGACCGGCACCTGGCAGGCCAGCGTCTTGCCGTCGCGCAGGAAGATGGCGTGGTCCTGGACCTCGATGAAGATGTACAGATCCCCGGCCGGACCGCCACGCAGCCCTGCCTCGCCCTCTCCGGCCAGCCGGATTCGGGTGCCGGTCTCGACACCGGCGGGAATGTTCACCGACAGCGCGCGGTCGCGTTCCATCCGGCCCGCACCGTGGCAGGCCTTGCACGGGTTCTTGACGATCTGGCCGGCGCCGCCGCAGGTCGGGCAGGTGCGTTCGACGGTGAAGAAGCCCTGCTGGGCGCGGACCTTGCCCATGCCTGCGCAGGTCGGACAGGCGGCAGGCTGGGACGCGCCCTCGGCCCCGGTCCCGTCGCATTCGCCGCAGGCGACCGAGCCGCGCACGGTGATCGGCTTTTGCACGCCGACATAGGCGTCCTCAAGGCTGACGCGCAGGTTGTAGCGCAGGTCCTGCCCGCGCTGCGCCCGGGCACGCCCGCCACCGCCGCCGCCGCGACGGCCCATCATGTCGCCGAACAGATCCTCGAACACGTCGGCGAACGCCGCGCCGAAATCGCCCGGATGCTGGCCGCGGCCACCGCCACCGCCGCCCATGCCACCCTCGAAGGCGGCATGGCCGAAGCGGTCATAGGCGGCCTTCTTGGTGTCGTCCTTCAGGCAGTCATAGGCCTCGTTCGCTTCCTTGAAGCGGGCCTCGGCTGTCGCATCGTCCTGGTTGCGGTCGGGATGCAGCTCTTTGGCCTTGGTGCGGTAGGCCTTCTTGATCTCGTCGGTCGAGGCCCCGCGCGTGACCCCGAGCACTTCGTAGTAACAACGCTTGCTCATGTGTCGTCCTGTTCAGCTGTCCCCATGAAACAGGCCGGCCCGCGGGAAAGGCGGGCCGGCCCGGTCAGGGGATGCGGCCCCGATCAGCCGCGCTTCTTGTCGTCGCCCAGATCTTCGAAATCGGCGTCCACGATGTCGTCGTCGACATCACGCGGGGCGTCGCGGTCCGACGGATCGGAGTCCTCGGCGCTCTGCTGGTTCTTGTAGATTGCCTCGCCCAGGCGCATGGACGCGTCCATGACGTTCTGGATGCCCGACCGGATCTTGCCCGGGTCCTCGGACTTCAGCGATTCCTCCAGCGCGCCGATGGCCAGCTCGATGGCCTCGACGGTCGAGGCGTCGACCTTGTCGCCATGCTCGGACAGCGACTTGTTGGTCGAGTGGATCAGGCTTTCGGCTTGGTTCTTGGCCTCGACCAGCTCGCGGCGGGTCTTGTCGGATTCGGCGTTCGCCTCGGCATCCTTGACCATCCGCTCGATGTCCTCGTCGGACAGACCGCCCGAAGCCGCGATGGTGATGGTCTGCTCTTTCCCGGTGCCCTTGTCCTTGGCGGCCACCGACACGATGCCGTTGGCGTCGATGTCGAAGGTCACCTCGATCTGCGGCATGCCGCGCGGCGCGGGCGGGATGTGCTCCAGGTTGAACTGGCCCAGCATCTTGTTGTCCGCGGCCATCTCGCGCTCACCCTGGAACACGCGAATCGTCACGGCGCCCTGGTTGTCCTCGGCGGTCGAGAAGATCTGGCTCTTCTTGGTCGGGATGGTCGTGTTGCGGTCGATCAGGCGGGTGAACACGCCACCCAGCGTCTCGATGCCCAGCGACAGCGGCGTCACGTCCAGCAGCACGACGTCCTTGACGTCACCCTGCAGCACGCCGGCCTGAATGGCGGCGCCAAGGGCCACGACCTCGTCGGGGTTCACGCCTTTGTGGGGCTCCTTGCCGAAGAACTCGGTGACCTCGGCCACGACCTTGGGCATGCGGGTCATGCCGCCGACCAGGACGACCTCGTCGATGTCTCCCTTGGAGCAGCCGGCATCCTTCAGCGCGTCCTGGACGGGCTTCATGGTGCGCTTGATCAGGTCCGCGACCAGGCTTTCCAGCTTGGAGCGGGTCAGCTTGACGACCAGGTGCAGCGGGGTGCCGCTGTTCTTGTCCATCGAGATGAACGGCTGGTTGATCTCGGTCTGGCTGGAGGAAGACAGCTCGATCTTGGCCTTTTCCGCGGCTTCCTTCAGGCGCTGCAGGGCCATCTTGTCCTTGGACAGATCGACGCCGTGTTCCTTTTTGAACTCGTCGGCCAGATAGTTCACGATCCGCATGTCGAAGTCTTCGCCACCCAGGAAGGTGTCGCCGTTCGTGGACTTCACCTCGAACAGGCCGTCGTCGATCTCCAGGATGGTGATGTCGAAGGTACCGCCGCCAAGGTCATAGACCGCGATCGTCTTGGTTTCCTTCTTGTCCAGACCATAAGCCAGCGCGGCCGCGGTCGGCTCGTTGATGATGCGCAGCACTTCCAGTCCGGCGATCTTGCCGGCATCCTTGGTGGCTTGGCGCTGGGCGTCGTTGAAATAGGCCGGAACGGTGATCACGGCCTGGGTCACGGTCTCGCCCAGATAGGATTCGGCGGTCTCCTTCATCTTCTGAAGGATCATCGCGCTGACCTGCGCGGGGGAGTACTTCTCACCCTGCACCTCGACCCAGGCGTCGCCGTTGCCACCATCCGCGATGGTGTAGGGGACCATCTTGCGGTCCTTCTCGACGGCCTCGTCGCCCATGCGGCGCCCGATCAGGCGTTTCACGGCAAAGACGGTGTTGGTCGGGTTGGTCACGGCCTGGCGCTTGGCGGGCTGGCCGACCAGGCGTTCACCATCCTTGAAACCCACGATCGAGGGCGTGGTGCGCGCGCCTTCGCTGTTCTCGATGACCTTCGGCTGGCTGCCGTCCATGATGGCGACGCAGCTGTTGGTGGTGCCGAGGTCGATGCCGATGACTTTTGACATATGTGTTTAACCTTCTCTTGCGGCGATATCTTGGACTGCGGGTCCGTTGCGGCCCCCGAGGCCCGATCCCTTGACGAACGGGCCGGAACCTCCGGACCGCTTCGGGGGTGTATATAGGGATGCAATTCAGCCCCGCAAGCACTGCCGCAGCGCAAAATCGGTGGTTTGGGCCCGCGAAACCGGGGCCATGGCGCTACTGCGCGGCGCTCCAGCTGATGGATTCGTACTTGCGGGTCGTGAAGTTGATCAGCAGCCCCACCATCAGCGCCGCGATCGCGAACCACAGGGGGTAGAACAGCATCGTGCGATGGGGCGAATAGTTGATGAACAGGAAGCCGCGTTCCTGGTCGATCAGGTGGAACAGCGGGTTCCACGCGAACCATGGCAGGATGAAGCTGGGGATCATGTTGGCGACGAAGAACTTGCCCGACGCGAACATGTTCACGCGCTGATAGACCATCGTCAGCACCTTGCAGGCCTGCGGGGACCAGGGGCGGATGCCCAGAAAGATCAGCCCGATCGCGCAGCCGGTGAACCAGGACACCACGAACAGCGACCCGGCACCGACAGGGTCCTCGATCGTGATCGGCTGGAAGACCATGTGGTAGACCGACAGGATCACCAGGCAGCTGATCGTCTGGCGGTACAGCACCGCCAGCGCCGCCCCCGAGATCAGCACCGCCGCGTTCAGGGGTTCGTGCTTGATGATGCCCGACGACACCGAATGGCTGCCCGCGACCGCGCCCACGGCCTGCACGTGCAGCATGAAGATGAAGATCCCCGACATGATGTACAGCAGGAAATCCCCGCGGATCTGCGACCCGCCGATGCCGATCAGCGTGTACATGCCCAGAAACACCACGACGAAGACGACGCTTTGCATCATGGTCATGACCAGGCCCAGCACCGCGTTGCGGTGTTCGGTGCGCAGGTTGTACACCGTCTGGTGATAGATCAGCGCGAAGGTGGTGAAGGCGGCCTGGAACAGGTTCCGGTTCTGGCGCTGCTTGAACAAGGGCGGTGCTCCGTCACTGGCGGCCCGGCGCTTGCCGATGGACCCGCCGCACATCATAAGAGGCGCAGCACCCCCGCACAATCGGGCAGCGGCCGCAGGCCTCTGGCAGGGAAAGGAAAGTGAATGCAATTCGACCGACTGATCACCGAAATGCGGCGCCTGGCCCTGCAGGCCGGCGACCGGATCATGCAGATCTACGAGGCCGACGATTTCGACGTCCGCGCCAAGTCCGATGATTCGCCCGTCACCGCCGCGGACGAGGCCGCCGATGCGCTGATCTCGGCCGGGCTGCGCGAGGCGTTCCCGGACACGCCCCTGGTGACCGAGGAGCAGGCCGACACCCACGGCCAGAGCCTGCGCACCTTCCTGATCGTGGACCCGCTGGACGGGACCAAGGAGTTCGTCCAGCGCCGCGGCGATTTCACCGTCAACATCGCCTATGTCCAGCACGGCGTGCCGGTGCGCGGCATCGTCTACGCCCCCGCCAAGGGGCGGCTGTTCTACACCACCGCCGACGGGCGGTCCGTCGAGGAGACGGGCCCCTTCGGGGACGCGCCCGGAGAGACCCGCCCGATCGGCGTGAACCCGATGCCCGACAACCGCGGCCTGATGGTCGTCGCCTCCAAGTCGCATCGCGACGCGGCGACCGACGCCTATATCGACCGCTACGGCCTGCGCGACATGACCAGCGCAGGCAGTTCGCTGAAGTTCTGCCTGGTCGCCACGGGCGAGGCTGACCTGTATCCGCGCCTGGGCCGGACGATGGAATGGGACACCGCCGCGGGCGACGCCGTCCTGCGCGGCGCCGGCGGAGAGGTCGTGCGGTTCGACGACCACAGCCCCCTGGCCTATGGCAAGCCGGGGTTCGAGAACCCGTTCTTCATCGCCTATGCGCCGGGCGTCCTGCTGGTGAAGGAGTGACCATGTCGGTCGTCATCGTCATTCCCGCCCGTTTCGCCTCGACCCGCTATCCGGGCAAGCCGCTGGTCGAACTGCGCGGCGCGGGGGGGCAGGCGCGCAGCCTGATCCGACGCAGCTGGGACGCGGCCGTCGGCGTGCGCGGGATCGACCGCGTTATCGTGGCCACCGACGACGACCGCATCCGCGACCACGCCCTGGCCTTCGGCGCGGAGGTGGCGATGACCAGCCCCGACTGCCGCAACGGCACCGAGCGCTGCGCCGAGGCGGTGGCGACCCTGGGCCTGACCCCCGAGATCGTGGTGAACCTGCAGGGCGACGCGCCGCTGACGCCTGCCTGGTTCGTTGAGGATCTGGTCGCCGGCCTGCGCGCCGATCCCGACGCGCAGGTGGCGACGCCTGTCCTGCGCTGCACCGGGGCGATGCGGGCCGACCTCATCGCCGACCGCCATGCGGGGCGCGTGGGCGGGACGACGGCGGTTTTCGGCCATGAGGGCCGTGCGCTGTACTTTTCCAAGGAGGTCATCCCCTTTGTTCCGGGTGACGTGGCCCCCGACGCGCCAAGCCCGGTCTTTCATCACGTGGGCGTCTATGCCTATCGCCCGGCGGCGCTGGCCGAATACGCCACCTGGCCCGAAGGCGCACTGGAACGGTTGGAGGGACTGGAACAGCTGCGTTTTCTGGAACGCGGCCGCCATGTGCGCTGCGTCGAGGTCGAGGCACGCGGTCGGCAATTCTGGGAACTAAACAACCCTCAGGATGTTCCGCGTCTGGAGCAGATGATGCAGGACATGGCGATGATGTGATCGCCTGCCCCGCAGCGTTTGATCTTTGTGAATTTGCAGCGAATTCTCGACATTTGCTTGGCGACAAGCTGCCGAGAGCCTAACCTGCCCATTGAAGTCAATGTCGCTGCTGCACTAGGCATCGACGCCATTGCGGCGGGGACTGGTCCCGCCGAGCCATACAAAAGGTATCCGTCATGGGTCGCAAGGTTACAAAAGCCATCTTTCCGGTCGCCGGACTGGGAACACGATTCCTACCCACCACCAAGAGCATCCCCAAGGAAATGCTGTCGCTGGTCGACAAGCCGCTGATTCAATACGCCATCGACGAGGCGCGCGCGGCAGGCATCAAGGAATTCATCTTCGTGACCTCGCGCGGCAAGGGCTCGCTTGAGGACTATTTCGACCACGCGCACGAGCTGGAATCCAGCCTGAAGAAGGCCGGCAAGACCGAGCTGCTGGAGATTCTGCGTGCGACGAACATGGATTCGGGCGCCATCGCCTATATCCGCCAGCACAAGGCCCTGGGCCTGGGCCATGCGGTCTGGTGCGCCCGTCGCCTGCTGTCGGATGACGAGCCCTTTGCGGTCGTGCTGACCGACGACGTCATCCAAGGCGAGCCCCCCTGCCTGCAGCAGATGATAGAGGCTTATGGCGAGACCGGCGGCAGCATGGTCGCCACGATGGAGGTCGCGCCCGAAAAGGCCAAGGCCTATGGCGTTCTGGACGTGGCCGAGGACATGGGCGCGATCGTGCGCGCCAAGGGCATGGTCGAAAAGCCCGCCACCGGCACGCAGCCGTCGAACCTGGCGGTGATCGGCCGCTATATCCTGGCGCCGACGGTCATGAAGAACCTCAACAAGCTGAAGCAGGGCGCCGGTGGCGAGATCCAGCTGACCGACGCCATCGCCGAGGAGATCCAGGCGGGCCGCGACGTGTTCGGCCTGCGCTTCCGCGGCCAGCGTTTCGATTGCGGTTCCAAGGCAGGCTTCCTGCAGGCGACCGTGGCCTTTGGCCTGGAGCGCGACGAGCTGAAGGACGAGTTCGCCGAGTACCTGCACGAGGTGATGTCCATGCGCCGGGCGGCCGAATAATTCATGTCGGATACGGTTCTGGTGACGGGCGGCGCGGGCTATATCGGCTCGCACGCCTGCAAGGCACTGGCGGCGGCGGGGTTCACCCCCGTCACGCTGGACAATTTCTCCACCGGCTGGCGCGATGCGGTCAAGTTCGGTCCGGTGGTCGAGGCCGACCTAATGGACCGTGCCGCCCTTGACGCGGCCTTCGCCGAACACCGGCCCGTGGCGGTGCTGCATTTCGCGGCCCTGTCCCAGGTCGGAGAGGCGATGGCCGAACCGGGCCTCTACTGGCGCAACAACGTCGCGGGGTCGTTGAACCTGATCGAGGCCGCGGTGGCCGCGGGCTGTCTGGATTTCGTCTTCAGCTCGACCTGCGCGACCTATGGTGACCGCGACGGCGAGATCCTGGACGAGGACACCCCGCAGGCGCCGCTCAATGCCTATGGCGCCTCCAAGCGCGCGATCGAGGACATGCTGACGGATTTCGGCGCGGCCCACGGCCTGCGCTCTGTGATCTTCCGGTATTTCAACGTCGCGGGCGCCGATCCCGACGGGCAGGTCGGTGAATTCCACCGCCCGGAAACGCATCTGATCCCGCTGATCCTGGATGCGGTCGATGGCAAGCGCGCGGCGCTGACCATCCACGGCACTGACTATCCCACCGCCGACGGCACCTGCATCCGCGACTATGTCCATGTGATGGACCTGGTCGACGCGCATGTGAAGGGTCTGGAATGGCTGCGGGCGGGACGCGAAAGCCGGGTCTTCTGCCTGGGAACCGGCGACGGATTCTCGGTCCGCGAGGTGGTGGACGCGACGCGCTCGATCACCAACCGCGAAGTTCCGATGCTGGACGGCCCGCGCAGGGGCGGCGACGCGGTCAAGCTGGTCTGCGGCAGCACGCGTGCCAAGGCCGAACTGGGCTGGTCGCCCGACCGATCGACCATGCCCCAGATGATCGCGGATGCCTGGCGCTGGCATCAGACGGGCGATTACAGGCAGTGACACCGCGCGCGGCGTGGCAGGCCTATCGCCTGCGCTGGAAACGCCGCGAACTGATCTGGCGCGCCCTTAGGGCGCGCCATCTGCTGCAGCCGGTCGCCGACCGTACCGCCGCCATCCGCTCCGCCGACATCTTGGCCGTGACCACCCTGCGTAACGAGATCGCGCACCTGCCGGGGTTTCTGGACCATTATCGCCGCTTGGGCGTCGCGCATTTCCTGATCGTCGACAATGCCGGCACGGACGGGTCGGACCGGTTTCTGGCAGCCCAGCCCGACGTGTCGCTGTGGCGCTGCGACGCCAGCTATCGCAAGGCGCGGTTCGGGCTGGATTGGGCCGGCGCGCTGCTGTGGCGGTTCGGGCGGGGGCATTGGTGCGCGACCGTCGATGCCGATGAGCTGCTGGTCTATCCCCATCACGATACCCGGCCGCTGCCCGATCTGACGGCCCATCTGGACCGGATCGGGCAGCCGGGGCTGGGGGCGGTGATGCTGGACCTGTATCCGTCGGGACCGCTGGGCACCGCCGATGCGCCGCCGGAGGCGCCGCTGACACGGCGTCTGCCGTGGTTCGACGCGGGGCCGTGGCGGTCCAGCAGGGCGGTGCCGCGCCAAAATCTGTGGTTGCAGGGCGGTGTCCGCGACCGGGTGTTCTTTGCCGATGCCCCGCGACGCGCGCCCACGATGAACAAGCTGCCGCTGATGCGCTGGACCGGGCGGGCCGTCTATGTGAACTCGACCCATTCGATCCTGCCGCCCCGGCTGAACCTGATCTATGACGGGCCGGGCGATGCACGGCTGTCGGGCGCGCTTCTGCACGGCAAGTTCCTGCCCGACATCGTCGCCAAGTCGCATGAGGAACTGGGTCGGCGCCAGCATTTCGCGGACCCCGATGCCTATGCCGCCTATCACCGCGCGGTTGCGGCCGGGCCGCGGCTGCACGGGCCGGAATCCGTGCGATTCACGGGGTGGCGGCAGCTTGTCGACCTTGGCCTGATGGGCACAGGCGACTGGCCGCGTTGACCAAAGCGCTGAATGGGCTTGCCAAAACGGGGTGTCCTGCACATTGCTAGGGCATGACGTCGCGCCGCACATCTTCTGCCGATCGCCGGTCCGCGTGATGCGCATGGGCCGGTTCCCGATCCCCGACCGCCTGCGGCGCAGGGCCGAACGGCAGTACCTGATCGCGCGCGCGTTCAACCGGCGGCGGGCCCTGCGGCCCGTGGTCAACCGCACTGCCCAGATCCGCAAGAACGACATCCTGGCCCTGGTGACGATGCGCAACGAACGGGTGCGGCTGCCATTCTTTCTGAACTATTACCGCAACCTGGGCGTGAATCATTTTCTGTTCGTGAACAACGACAGCGATGACGGCAGCGGCAATTATCTGGCCGAACAGCCCGACGTGTCGCTGTGGTGGACCAATGCCGGCTACAAGCGGTCGCGGTTCGGGATGGACTGGATCAACAGGCTTCTGGCAAAGTACGGCCACGGGCATTGGTGCCTGACCGTCGATCCGGACGAGTTCCTGATCTATCCGCATTGCGATTCGCGCCCGCTGCCCGCCCTGACCGACTGGCTGGAGGCCTCGGGGCGGCGCAGCTTTCCGGCCATGCTGCTGGACATGTACCCCCGCGGCCATATCGAGGACGAACCTTATGCCGAGGGGACGGACCCGTTCACCATCGCCCGATGGTTCGATCCGGCGAACTACACGATCAGCAAGAACCCCTATTACGGCAACCTGTGGATCCAGGGCGGTCCCCGCACGCGCAAGTTCTTCACCGCCGAACCCCTGTCCGGCCCGGCGCTGAACAAGACCCCGCTGGTCAGGTGGGACTGGCGCTATGCCTATGTCAGTTCGACCCACATGCTGCTGCCCCGCCATCTGAACATGGTCTATGACGAGGCCGGCGGAGAGATGGCATCGGGCTGCCTGCTGCACGCCAAGTTCCTGTCCACCTTCGCCGACAAGTCCGCCGAGGAGCTGGACCGTCGCCAGCATTATGCCAACAGCAAGGAATACAAGGCGTATCACGCCGGGCTGCGCGGCGGCACCGACCTGTGGTGCAGCGAATCGCGCGAATACGACGACTGGCGCCAGCTGGAGGATCTGGGGCTGATCTCCCGGGGGAACTGGGCATGACGGGCCCGGTGGAGGTGCGCCGTGTCAGGCTGGGGGTGGTGCTTCTGTGCCATGCGCGCCTGGACGTGGCGGCCCACATGGCGCGGATCTGGGTCCAGGGCGGCGCTCGGGTGGCGATCCATGTCGATGCCAAGGCCTCGGCCCGGTCGGTGGCGCGGATGCAGGTCGAACTGTCCGACCTTCCCGGCATCGTCTGGTCGCGGCGCCATACCTGCGACTGGGGCCGCTTCAGCCTGGTGCGCGCCACCCAGGATGCGGCGCGGCTGCTGCTGGACAGCTTTTCCGACGTCACCCATGTCTATCTGGCATCCGGGGCCTGCCTGCCGCTGCGCCCGGTGCGCGACCTGACGGCGTTCCTGGCGCAGGACCCCGACCGCGACCATATCGAAAGCGTCAGTGCGCTGGACGTCGGCTGGACCGTCGGCGGGCTGAACGAGGAACGCTTTACCCTGTTCTATCCGCTGGACTGGCGCAGGCGGCGCTGGCTGTTCGATCGCCTGACCGAGTGGCAGCGCCGCCTGGGCATCCGCCGCAGGCTGCCCAAGGGGCTGACCCCGCATCTGGGGGCGCAATGGTGGTGCCTGACGGTGATGACGCTGCGCGCGATCCTGGACGATCCGCGCCGGGCCGAGTTCGACCGCTATTTCCGCATGGTCTGGATCCCGGACGAAAGCTATTTCCAGACGCTGGCGCGGCGCCACGCGACCCGCATCGAAAGCCATTCGCTGACCCTGGCCAAGTTCGACCACGACGGCAGGCCCTATCAGCTGTACGACGACCACGCCCTGATGCTGGAGGAGTCGCGCTGCTTCGTGGCGCGCAAGGTCTGGCCCGAAGCCGCGCATCTTCTGGCGCATTTCCCGCGTCCGGCCGGTGCCCGCCCCGATCTGTCCGCGCCCCAGCCCCAACGGATCGAACGTTTGATCAACCGGACGGTGCGCCGCCGCCTGCTGGGGCGGCCCGGCCTCTACATGCAGTCGCGCTTTCCGCGCAAGGATGCCGAGAACGGCAAGACTTCGGCCCCCTATGCGATGTTCCAGGGCTTTTCCGACATCTTTCCCGGCTTCGAGGGGTGGCTGTCCGCGCAGGTCGATGCCGATGTCCACGGCCACCTGCTGGGGCCCGAGACGGTGGAATTCGGCGGCCGCCCGCAGATCGGACCGGGGGCGATCTCGTCCAGTACGTTGATCCGCGACCGCGACCCGCACGGGTTCCTGACCGCGCTGATCCGCATCACCACGCGGATGCAGGTGTTCCAGTTCAGCCCGCGCGACAACCAGGCGCTGAATTGGTTCATCGCCACGGACCCGAACGCCCATATCCATGTGGTCACCGGGGCCTGGATGCTGCCGCTGCTGCGATCGGACATGCCCTTCGACGACATCCGCCGGGTCACGGCCCTGCTGCAGCGGGCCGAGATCGCGCAGATGGACGTGCTGAATTCGGTCTGGGTCAAGGCGCGCGTGCATGTCCATGAACTGTCCGACTTCCTGGCCCGCCCCCAGGAGATGCTGTTCCAGTCGCTGGCCCAGCTGCCGCGCCTGGCGGACGCGCCCACCGACATGCCGCAGATGCGTGACCTGCACGGGCTGCCCGAGTTGCTGCGGCGGCTGCGCAATTCCGGCCTGCGTCCGCGCATGTTCGGCGACGGCCTGCCCATGCCGGACATCCCCCTTCCCGAAAGGACCGCCGCCGAATGACCGTTCCGTTCCGCCGCTTCGTCATCTTCGCCGAGATGCGCACGGGCTCGAACCTGCTGGAGGCGACGCTGAACGCGCTGCGGGGCGTCACCTGCTTTGGCGAGGCGTTCAACCCCTACATGATGGGCTGGCCCGACAAGGACGAATTGCAGGGCGTCACCCGCGCCCAGCGCGAGGCCGACCCGATGGTCCTGCTGGACAGGCTGTTCGACCGGCCCGGCCATCTGCCCGGCTTCCGCTATTTCCACGATCACGATCCGCGGGTCTTCGACGCGATCATGCATGACCCCGAATGCGCCAAGATCGTGCTGACCCGCAACCCGCTGGACAGCTATGTCTCGACCCAGCTTGCGCGCGAGACGAACCAGTGGAAGCTGAACGAGACGGAGACTCCGATCCCCGCCGCGATCACCTATGACGGGCCAGAGTTCCGCGACACCATCGCGGCTGTCGAGCGGTTTCAGCTGCGCGTGATGCACCGGTTGCAGGTGACCGGGCAGACCGCCTTCTGGCTGGGATACGAGGACCTGCGCGACCCCGAGGTGATGACCGGCCTGGTCCACTGGCTGGGCCGCACCGACATCGCAAGGGTCGAACCCGCCAGCGACCAGGTGCCCCAGAACCCTCGCGAACTGGCCGACAAGGTCCGCAATTTCGACGAGATGCAGGCGGACCTGGCGCAGATTGACCCGTTCATGCTGCGCCGCATCCCGAATTTCGAACCGCGTCGCGGCCCCTCCGTGCCCAGCTTTTCCGCGGTCGAGGCGGGGCAGGGGCTGATCTTCATGCCGGTCCGCTGCGGGCCGGGGGATGCGGTGCGCGACTGGATGGCGACACTGGGCGCGGTGTCGGGCGATTTCACCCAGACAAGCCTGCGCCAGTGGAAACGCCAGCATCCCGGCCATCGCAGCTTTGCGGTACTGCGCCACCCGCTGCACCGGGCCTGGACGGCGTTCCGGCAGCTGCTGACCGACAGCCGCCCCGAACTGCGTCAGCTGATGCGCGACGTCCATCGGGTGGCGCTGCCGCCGGACGCGGCATTGGCGGGGATGGATCGTCAGGCGCAGCTGGAGCTGTTCGCACAGTTCCTGGCCTTCCTGAAACGTAACCTGAACGGCCAGACGACACTGCCCACCCATGCCGGTTGGGCCAGCCAGTCCGAGGTGATCGCCGGGTTCAGCCGCGTGGCCAGCCCCGACATGCTGATCCGCGAGGACCGCATCGCCGACGAACTGCCCACGCTGGCCCGCGCGGCAGGGATCGACGACGCGCGCCTGGCGGGGCTGAAGGTTCAGCCGATGCCCGATTTCCTGCGCGACAAGGCCCTGCTGCAGGCCGCGCGTCAGGCGTACCTGCGCGACTACATCGCCTTCGGGTTTTCGGACTAGGGGGCGGGCCTTTCGGCCCGCCTGCCCGTCACGCCTTGAGCAGCGCCGCCAGTTCGGCCTGCTTTTCACGCACCAGCGCCGCGTCGCCATCGGATTCGACGTTCAGGCGGACCACCGGTTCGGTGTTCGACTTGCGCAGGTTGAACCGCCACTTGCCAAAGTTCAGCGACACCCCGTCCAGGTCGTCCCGGCTGTCGGCCTGCGGCTCGTAGGTTTCGATCAGGCGCGCGATGGCCGCATCCGGGTCCGAGATGGTGTAGTTCGTCTCTCCGGACGACGGATACAGGCGCATCCGCTCTTCCAGCATCTCGGCCAGGGTCATGCCCTTGCGCGACAGCAGTTCGATCATCAGCAGCCACGGGATCATGCCGCTGTCACAATAGTAGAAGTCGCGGAAATAGTGATGCGCCGACATCTCTCCGCCATAGATCGCGCTGACATCGCGCATCTTGCGCTTGATGAAGGCATGGCCGGTCTTGGACACCACGGCCTCGCCGCCGGCCTCTTCGATCATGGCGCGGGTATTCATGATCACGCGGGGGTCATGGACGATCTTCTCGCCGGGCGACTTCTCCAGGAATGCCGCGCCCAGCAGGCCCACGATGTATTCCCCGGGAATGAAGCGCCCGTTCTCGTCGAAGAAGAAGCAGCGGTCGAAATCGCCGTCCCAGGCCACGCCCAGGTCGGCCTTTTCTTCCTTCATCCGCGCGACGGTGGGGGGCTGGTTCTCGTCCAGCAGAGGGTTGGGGATGCCGTTGGGAAAGCTGCTGTCGACGTTGTGGTGCATCCGCACGAAGGTCAGCGGCGCGCCCCGACGCTCCAGCTCCTCGGCGATCGCGTCGAAGGTCGGGCCCGCGGTGCCGTTGCCGGCATTCACCACGATCTTCATCGGGCGCAGCGCGGCCACATCGACGAAATCGGCCATGCGCGATGCGTATTCGGCGCGGGCATGGCTGAAATCGGTGACGCTGCCCTTGGTGGTGGGGGCGAATTCGCCGTTGGTGGCCAGATCGACGATGGGCGGCAGTTCGGTCGCCGGGTCCAGCGGCGCCGAGCCGCGACCCACGATCTTCATGCCGTTGTAGTTGATCGGGTTATGCGAGGCCGTGACCTCGATGCCGCCATCGGTGTCCTGATTGCCAGTGTGGAAATACACCTCCTCGGTGCCGGCCAGGCCAAGGTCCAGCACGTCGGCGCCGCCGTCGGTCAGGCCCTCGATCAGCGCCGCGGCCAGTTCGGGCGAGGATTCGCGGCTGTCGCGACCCACGACGACGCGTTTGGCGCCGCGCGCCTGCGCAAAGGCGCGACCGATGCGATAGGCGACGTCCGCATCCAGGTTCTTGCCCAGCTCTCCGCGCACGTCATACGCCTTGAAGCAGGTGATCTCGCGCTTGCCCAGCTGATCGCGATTGTCCATGAAGTCCTCCGGTTCCTGTTTGCATCAGCGCTAACAGGTTCAAACCGTTTTTCAAGGCCGCCGGGGCCGGATTGGTTCCCTCGGACCTTGGGATCAGGTGACGGCGCGCGTTCGGCACGCTAGCCTTGCGCAAAAGCAAGGAGACCCCGATGGATGCCAAGGCCCTGATCGCCGCCTATTACGACGCCTTCAACGCGGGGCGCACCGACGACATGCTGGCGCTGCTGCATGACGACGTCGAGCACCACGTGAACGAGGGCAAGATCCGCCGCGGCCGCGCGCTGTTCGCGGAATTTAACGCCCACATGACCGAAAGCTATCGGGAAAACCTGACCGACATGGTCATCATGGCCAACGAGGCGGGCGACCGCGCGGCGGCGGAATTCGTCGTGAACGGAACCTATCTGAAGACCGATCCCGGCCTGCCCGAGGCCCGCGGCCAGACCTATCGCCTGCCTGCGGGCGCGTTCTTCACCATCCGTGACGGCCGCATCGCGCGGGTGACCACCTATTACAACCTGGCCGACTGGATGGCCCAGGTCGGCGCATGAGCGTCGCGGTCCGCGTCCTGACCGGCGATGCGCTGGCCGAGGCGCTGCCCGACGTGGCGCGCCTGCGGATCGACGTGTTCCGCGACTGGCCGTATCTGTATGACGGCGATGCCGATTACGAACGCGACTATCTGCGCGCCTATCAGTCGCCCGGCGCGGTCGTGGTCGCCGCGATGGACGGGGACCGGATCGTGGGGGCGGCCACGGGCGCGCCGATGTCGGATCACGCCGCCGATTTCGGCGCGGCATTCGCGGATCGTCCCGAACCGCTGTCCGACATCTTCTACTGTGCCGAATCGGTGCTGCTGCGGGCCTATCGCGGGCACGGGCTGGGCCATGCATTCTTCGACGCGCGCGAGGATCACGCCCGCGCCCTGGGCGCACGCTGGTCAGCCTTCTGCAGCGTGATCCGTCCCGCGGATCACCCGATGCGTCCGGCCGAGTACTGGCCGCTGGATGCGTTCTGGCGCAAGCGCGGCTATGCGCCCCTGCCGGGCGTCGTCGCACAGTTCGCCTGGAAGGACCTGGGCCAGGCCACCGAGACCGAAAAGACCCTGCAATTCTGGATGAAACCGCTGTGAAGATCGCCGCCGCCGCCTATCCGATCGACTGGTTCGACAGCTTCGACGCCTATGCCGCCAAGCTGGCACGGTGGGTCTCCGATGCTGATGCCGACCTGCTGGTCTTTCCCGAATACGGCGCGATGGAGCTGGCATCCCTGTCCGGGCGCGCGGTCGCCGGCGATCTGGAGGCCAGCCTGCATGCCGTGGCGGCGCTGGACCCGCAGGTCCGGGCGCTGCATGCGGACCTTGCGGCGCGGCACGGCTGTCACATCCTGGGCGCGTCGGGGCCGGCCTTCGACGGCGCGCGGCCGGTCAACCGTGCGGTGCTGTATGGCCCCGACGGTGTGATCGGCCACCAGGACAAGCAGATCATGACCCGGTTCGAACGCGAGGAATGGCATGTCACCGGCGCGCCCGGCCTGCGGATCTTCGACACGACCTTGGGGCGGATCGGCATCCTCATCTGCTATGACAGCGAATTTCCGTTGCTGGGACGGGTACTGGCGCAGGCCGGGGCGCAGCTCCTGCTGGTGCCCAGCTGCACCGACACGGTCGCGGGGTTCAGCCGGGTGCGCATCGGCGCGATGGCCCGCGCGCTGGAAAGCCAGTGCGTCGTGGTCCAGGCGCCTACCGTCGGCCCCTGCGACTGGATGCCCGCGCTGGACGAGAACCGGGGCCGCGCCGCGATCTATGGCCCGCCCGACGGTTTCTGGCCCGAGACCGGGATCATCGCCGAAGGAGAGATGGACGCACCGGGATGGGTGCGCGCGACCGTCGATCTGTCCCGCGTCGATGTCAGCCGCAGGGACGGCGCGGTCCTGCCCTTCGCGCATTGGCCGGAACAGGAACCCTGTCGCCTGATCTGAGAACAGCCGGAATTTACACTGTATTAACCGGTTTGCGCTTTAACTGACCCCGGATCGCGCCATATCCTGAAGGTCATGCTGCATGTCACCGAAACCATCGCCATCCAGGAATGGGAACTGTCCGAACAGTTCACCCGGTCTCAGGGACCGGGCGGGCAGAACGTGAACAAGGTCGAGACCGCGGTCGAGCTGCGGTTCGAGGCCGCGACATCCCCCAGCCTGACCGACCCGGTCAAGCGGCGGCTGCAGCGGCTGGCCGGGCGGCGCTGGACGCAGGACGGGGCCGTCCTGATCCTGTCCCAGGAAACCCGCAGCCAGGCCCGAAACCGTGAACTGGCCCGCGAACGGCTGGCCGACCTGATCCGCCAGGCCCTGGTCGCGCCCAAGCGCCGCATCGCCACCCGCCCCACCCTGGGCAGCCAGCGCCGCCGGCTGAAGGCCAAGTCGGTGCGCGGAGAGGTCAAGTCCCTGCGCGGCAAGGTGGAGGACGAATGAGCGTCTGGCGCCGGACCCTCGATCTGCTGCTGGGACGGCGGCCGGTGCTGATGCAGGTCGGCGCGATCTGCCGCGACCCGGCCAGCGGCAATGTCCTGCTGATCACCAGCCGCGACACGGGCCGTTGGGTCATTCCCAAGGGCTGGCCGATGGAGGGGCGCACCCTCCCCGGCGCCGCAGCCCAGGAGGCCTGGGAGGAGGCCGGCGTGCGCGGGCGCATCCGCCCGGCCGAACTGGGTCGCTTCCGGTACAGAAAGCAGCAGGACCAGGGCTATGCCGTCCCGGTCGAGATGCGGGTCTATCTGCTGTCCGTGGACAGCGTGTCCGACCGGTTTCCCGAGGACCGGCAGCGCAAGCGTCGCTGGTTCGCCCCGGTCGAGGCCGCCCGCATGGTGGTCGAACCGGGGCTCAAGCAGATCCTGGCCGGTCTGGACCGCCCCGATGCCGCCTGACCCGGCATGACGCACCGCCCCGGCTTTCGCGCGCTGGACAAGGATCTGGGCCGCATCGGCCATGCCGAGGTCGCGCAGATGCATGCCTTCCGCCCCGTCTGGCGGCTGGGGCTGGCGGTGCTGGCGCTGGTGGGCGGGTTGCTGATGGTCATGGCGCTGTCGGGTGCCGCGCCCGGCATGCTGGCCATCGGGGCGGGGCTGGTGGTCGCGGCCTGGCTGGGCGTGGCGATCGGGGCGAACGACGTCGCGAATTCCTTGGGTCCGGCGGTCGGGGCGGGGGCCATCGGACTGCTGCCCGGGCTGGCGCTGGTCGCCGTCGCGGGCGTGGCGGGGGCGGTG
>NZ_VDDD01000044.1 GCF_006151785.1 Paracoccus marcusii | reverse complement strand
CGCGGCGACGGACTGGACCGGGGCCGACAGCACCGACCGCCTGGCTGCGGCGCTGACCCGTCCCGTCCCTGGCGCCGCGCCCACCGACCAGCTGATGCCTGGCCCGACCGGAGAGCTGAACCGCCTGACCACCCTGCCCCGCGGCCCCGTCCTGTGCCTGGGCCCCGGCGCCCCTGCCGCGGCCGCACAGGCACGTGCCGTGACCGATGCCGGCGGTCAGGCAATTGTCGCAGAGGGCGATGTCGATCCGCATGCGCTGCGCGATCTGCCCGATGTGGCTGCGGTGCTGTGGTGGGGTGACGTGGCGACGGGGCGGGCGATGGCCCGGGCCCTGGCCGCGCGGCAAGGTCCGCTGGTGCCGCTGATCACGGCGGTGCCGGACAGCGCCCACGTCACGCATGAACGCCACCTCTGCGTCGACACCACCGCCGCGGGGGGGAACGCCGCGCTGCTGGCGGGCTGAGGGCGCACCCTGCGTTGACATCGCCGGCGGATCGGGCCGACATGGCGCGCATGAACGACAGCCGTCCGCGCGTGATCCTGCATCCCGGTCCGCCCAAGACCGGGACGTCCACACTGCAGGCGTGGTGCCATCTGAACCGCGGGGTGCTGGCGGCGCAGGGCATCGTCTATGCCTCGGTCGACATGCCCCGCGACCCCAAGCATCAATGGCTGGTCCAGGGGTTGAAGCGCGGCGACCTGTCGCGGCTTGCGGCCGAGACCGGCCCCCTGCGTGATGGGCGCGCCCACACGCTGATCCTGTCCTGCGAGGGGGTGATGACCAATCGGGCGCTGATCCAAGACAGCGCCTGGCAGCAGGCCCGAGAAGTGCTGACGGGTTTCGACACGACCCTGTTCCTGGTCGGGCGCGATCTGGACGGGTGGCTGCGGTCGTTGTGGAAACAGGCGCTGATCAACCCGGTGCCACCGGGCAGGCCGCTGAGCCTGCCCGATTTTGCGGTCTTCTGCCGCATGCCCGCCATCCGCGCGATGATGGACCTTGGCCCCATGGCCGATCTGATCGCGGACAAGACAGGGGCCTCGGCGCGGGTGCTGGCCCGGCTGGACGCGGATTTCATCGGCGTGTTCGCAGGGCTGCTTGGACTGTCCCCCGACGCGCCCCTGCAGGACGCCCCGCGGATCAACGAATCCCTGCCTCCGGATTTCATCGCCGTCTATGTCCGCCTGGCGCGTCACGTCGATCAGGTCTGGCCCCTGCGGCTGGCGACCCTTGCGGCGTTCCATGCGATGCGCCCGACGGGCAACCTGATGGTCGCGACTGTGGCGCGACAGTTCGCCCGCGTGTCCGCGCAGGACCGCGACCGGGCGGTGGCAAGCCTGTGTCAGGCCGTCAATGCCGTGACGTTCGACGACCCGGACCACCGCGACCTGGCATCGCAGCTTGCGTCCCGGGCCGCCATGTTGCGAAACATTCTATTGCAGGACCCGCCACCAGCCCCTAGGTGACAGGGACGAAGGACCGCGGAAGGGCATCAGACCCGGTGGTTTGGCCGGACTTCAAATCCGGTTGGGGCAGCGAGCCTGTCCCGGGTGGGTTCGACTCCCATTCCCTTCCGCCAGCCTTCCCCGCCCCTACCGCGCCGCGATGGCCAGCCCGTCGGCCACGGCCGTGAACACGTCCCGTGCCGAATGATCTGCATCGGGAAAGGCCGCGCGCATCGTGTCGCCCACAACCGTCATCAGGCTTGACCCCCCGACATAGATCACCCGGTCGACCTGCGCCGGGGTCAGCTGTGCGCGGTGCAGCGTCTCGACGGCGCCCTCGTGCAGCTGGCTGGCGTGGCGCGAAAGGCTGTCGGCCAACGCCTGCCCGGCCAGCGGCGCGGACAGGCCGCGTTCGACCTCGTCCAGCAGGATGGCCGCGTCGTCGGCACCGTCATTGGCGGCGATCTTGCCGCGTTCGACGGCAAAGGCCAGATCGTGGCCCAGATCGTCCCCCAGCACGCGCGACAGGCGGGCCATGGCGTCGGGCTGTTCGGCCAGCCGGACCATTTCGGCGACCATGCGGCGGTTCTGGGGGGTGTTCACAAAGGGGATCTTCTCCCACGTGGCAAGGTCGTTGTAGATGGCGTTCGGTACGGGCGACGTCCCCGGCCCCATCGCCTTGCGAAGGACCGATCCCCGGCCCAGCAGCGGCATCACGTGATCCAGACTGACCGCGCGGTCGAAATCGGTGCCGCCGATCCGCACGCCGTGACTGGCCAGGATCCGCACCCCCGCCCCCTGCCCCTGGAACAGCGAGAAATCTGACGTGCCGCCGCCCACGTCCACGATCAGGCCCGTGGCGCCGGGCCGCGCGGCACCGGCGGCGATGGCCGCGGCCTCGGGCTCGGGCATGAAGTCCACGTCGCGAAAGCCCGCGGCCAGGTAGCATTGACGCAGATCGTCCTCGGCCTGCGCCTCGCGCGGGTCGCCATCGCCATGAAAGACGACGGGCCGGCCCGACAGCGCGCGGTCGAAGGTCTGCCCGGTCTCGGCCTCGGCCCGCGTCTTGATGCGGTTCAAGAAGCGCGCGATCAGGTCGACGAAGGTCACCCTCTCGTTCAGGATCATCCGCTTTTCGTGCATCAGCGATGTGCCCAGAACGCGCTTCAGCGCCCGCATGAAGCGGCCCTCGTGCCCGTCCAGCAGGGCGCGGTTCGCGGGCTGGCCCATCAGGGTGGTGCGGCTGTCTGCGTCCAGGAAAAAGGTCGTGGGCATGGTCGTCTGCCCCGGTTCCAGCCGGATCAGGCGCGGCGTCCCGTCCGGCGCATGTCCTGCTGCCGAGTTCGAGGTGCCGAAGTCGATGCCCAGGCCGTTGCCGCGCGGTGCCATGTCGGATGCCCTGCCCTGTGTCTGCGAAGGGCGCGTGCCTAGGCGGGGGGCCGGGCCAAGTCAAGCGGGGGCACGCTAACCGGGCATTAGCATTTGTGCCCTAGCGTCGGCTCTTGGTCCCTGTCCCGGAGATTTCGATGTCCTTCGTCCCGCGCCTGTCCCTGCGCCAAAAGATCACCCTGACCAGCCTTGGCCTGATGACGGCCCTGGCGCTTGTGCTGGTCACCGTGCTCAGCATGGCGCAACGCCAAAGCCTTTTGGAAAACGCCCAAAGCGCGCAACGGGTGACGCTGCGCGTCCTGTCCTATGATCTTGCCGTGGACCACGACGGCTTCTCTGCGACGACCAGGCCGGACGGCACCCTGGGCGACGTCGTCTGGCCGCAGATCCCCGATTTCGACGATCACACCATGATCGACGATGTCGGCGGCCAGACCGGAGAGACGGCGACCATCTTCCGGCTTGACCCCGAACTGGGCCAGTTCATGCGCGTGACGACCAACGTCAAGCGCCCGGACGGCACCCGCGCGGTCGGCACGCCGCTGGACCCGACGGGCCCGGTTCATGCCGCCATGCTGGAGGGGCGGACCTATTCCGGCACGACCACGATCCTGGATCATCCCTATCTGACGCTGTATGTCCCGGTCCGCGATCAACAGGGTCAGGTGAACGGTGTTCTTTATGCCGGCGTGGCGATGGACGGGATCGAGGCGGTACTGTGGCGCAACCTGACCACCGCCGTGGCCCTGACGGCCGCCGCGCTGCTGCTGGCCTTTGCGCTGAACCAGGTGATGACGCGTCGTGCCCTGCGGCCCTTGGCGGCCGTCGACGCCGCGATGCAGCATGTCGCCCGCCAGAACTACGACCGGCCGATCCCCGGCACGGCGATGCGCGACGAGATCGGCTCGATCGCCCGCAACCTGGAACAGTTCCGCGACGGCCTGGCCCAGGCACAGGAGGCCCGCCACGCCGCCGCCGCCCTGCGAGAGGCCGGCGCCGCCGAGGCGCAGGCGCAGTCCCGCAAGCAGGCGCGTATCGTGACCGACATTTCCACCGGCTTGGAGCGGCTGGCGGCGGGCGACCTGACCGCGCAGATCGCCAGCCCCGCGCATGATCCCTTCCCCCATGAATACGAGGCGCTGCGCGCCAGCTTCAACAAGGTCGTGTCCGATCTGGGCAGCACGATGGGCCGCATCGTCGAGGTCGCCCGCCAGGTGCGCACGGGCTCGGACGAGATCACCTCTGCTGCCCAAGATCTGGCAGGTCGCGCGGAGACGCAGGCCGCGACCCTAGAGGAGTCGGCGGCGGCGCTGACCGAACTGACCGCCAGCGTGCACTCCACCGCAGATCTGGCCCGCACGGCCGAGAGCGTGTCGCGCGCCAACCGCTCTATCGCGGAGGAGGGCCGCAGCATCGTCGGAGAGGCGATCCAGGCCATGGAAAAGATCGAGGCATCCTCGGACCAGATCAACCGCATCATCACCGTCATCGACGATATTGCGTTCCAGACGAACCTGCTGGCGCTGAACGCCGGGGTCGAGGCCGCCCGTGCCGGAGAGGCGGGCCGCGGTTTCGCCGTGGTCGCATCCGAGGTGCGCGGGCTGGCGCAACGTGCATCGGAATCCGCGCGTGAGATCAAGGGGCTCATCTCGGATTCCTCGCAGCATGTCCGGTCGGGATCCTCGCTGGTCAGCCGCACCGGGGGCAGCCTCGAGCAGATCCTGTCCAAGGCCCGCGAGGTGTCGGATCAGGTCGCAGCCATGGCCCTGGCAGCCAGCGACCAGTCCACCGCATTGTCCGAGATCAACTCGGGCGTGAACCATCTGGACCAAGTGACCCAGCAGAACGCCGCCCTGGCCGAGGAAACGAATGCCGCTGCAGCGTCGCTGCAGCATCAGGCAGGCGTACTGGCCTCAGCCCTGACCAGCTTCACCTTCCAGCCAGCCTCGACATGGGGCACACGGGATGATCCACTTCGCACCAGCGACGATCCGTTCGTCCAAGTCGCCCCGCCGCGCCATAGGGTCGGATCGCCCAAGGCAATCACTGCACGCATGATGGAATTCTAAGGACACCACAGCCGGATGGCCGCTGGAACGCCGACAAAAACAAGCCGCTGCCGATTGTTCGGCAGCGGACTTCGCGTAACTCTCAATAAAGTGACAACGGTGCTGCAAGGGCCGCCATAAGGCTGTAGCTGAAAATTGCGTCACCCGTTGAAGATGCACAACATGCTAGCAATGCACCGACAAGCGGTACGGCCCAACTGGTCTTGCAGAGCGGGCGTCAGCAGGCCGGTTGATCTTCGGCAGTTCCAGCAAGATCCAGACCTCGCGCCGTCGGGGGCTGCCAGGTCGGGGACGATTCGACGGCGCCCTGAATGTTGGTCCCCAACTGTGACCCGCCTGTTCCACCGCTCCAGCCGGTGGTTCCGGTGTTTTCCGCGGCGGTGCTGTCCTCGGATGCGTCAGGCTGGGTTGCCGGTTCGGCAACACCGGCATCGGCCGCGCATTCCGGTGCCTCGGACACGCGCTCGGCCGGTGCGGCCTGCGCCCACGCTGCACTCCCCGACAGACCGCCGAAGGGGACTGCCAGCGCCAGAACGGCTGCAGTCAGCGTCAGTCGTGCGAACGGGATGATCATCGGGTGGCCTCGCCTGGATTGTTCACCGCAAAACGCGGCCGGCGTGCGCCGGTTCCGCGCATCATCACCACTGCCGTCGATCCGGTGACGAAACCGTGTCCGATCCGGTCCCCAACCCTTTGTCAGCCATGATGCGGCAATGGGACGTCACGGGGCCCATAGGCGGCGGCGACCTTTCTGTGCTATCGCCGCCTGAAATGAACTGAGGGGGCGCAGAGTCGCTGATTATGGGTACACCGAACGCAAGCACGCCGCGCCAGGCCAAGGAATGGGTGCAGGTCCTCGCTAAGTATCGCGAGCCGTCGACCCGCCGCAGCGTGTGGGAGTTGATGGCCACGATCGTTCCGTTCCTGGCGCTCTGGGCGCTGGCCTGGGCGGCGCTGTCGGTCAGCTATTGGCTGGCCGTGCCGATCGCGCTGGTGAACGGGCTGTTCCTGGTCCGCATCTTCTGCATCCAGCATGACTGCGGCCACGCGTCGTTCTTTCGCAATCGCAAGGTCCAGGACTGGATCGGGCGGGGTCTGGGCGTGCTGACCCTGACGCCCTATGACGTCTGGCGCCGGACCCATTCGCTGCACCACGCCCAGCACGGGAACCTGGATGAACGCGGCATCGGCGACGTGATGACCCTGACGGTGGGCGAGTATCGCAGCCGCGGCCGGTTCGGCCGGCTGATGTACCGGCTGTATCGCCACCCTCTGGTGCTGTTCGTGTTGGGGCCAAGCTACCTGTTCCTGCTGCAGAACCGTCTGCCGCTTGGGCTGATGCGGGCGGGATGGCGGTTCTGGGCATCGGCCCTGGGCACCAATCTGGCGCTGGCGCTGATCCTGGGCACGATGATCTGGTTTGCGGGGCCGATGCCCGTCCTGCTGATCTTCCTGCCCACGACCATCGTGGCGGGGACCGTCGGCGTATGGCTGTTCTATGTCCAGCATCAGTTCGAGGAAACGCACTGGGCCAATGGGGACGAATGGCAATTGCACGATGCGGCGCTGGCCGGATCGTCGCATTACATCCTGCCCCAGCCTCTGCGCTGGCTGTCCGCCAATATCGGGGTGCATCATGTCCACCACCTGTACAGCCGCATCCCGTTCTATCGCCTGCCGGAAATCCTGCGCGACCATGACGAACTGGCATCGGCACAGCGGCTGACCCTGCGCGAAAGCCTGCGGTCGGTGAACCTGCACCTGTGGGACGAAAATCGTCGTCGCCTGGTGTCCTTCCGCGAGGCGCGCAGCCTTTACGGCGCGCCGACGGCCGGCTGAGGCCGGCAGAGTTCAGCTGACCAGCGCGGCCTGTCCGATGGCGTGCAGCTGGACAAGCTGGCGCAGCCGGGGGCCGCGCACGAAGGTGCGGGCCTCGGCCGGGTGGGCCTGATCCGCGAACAATTCGGGAAAGATCTGCCGCAGTTCGGACAGGGCCGCCGATCCCATCGCGCGCAGGGCCTGGGGGCCGGGATACAAAGATTCCGTCTGTGCGCCGTTGGAATCGACGACTTGGTGGGCGTCGAACATCAGATGGCAATAGGTCACCTGCGACACGGACATGTCCACCGCGATGCCAGGAACATCGATCAGCTGGCAAGCCGGTGCCAGGATCTCCTCGGTCCCGAACAGGGTCCGCGCGACCGATGACCGGATCATGATGCGGTGCTGGCGCGACACGGACAGGGGCGCCGACGGCTGGTTTAGGCCAAGCGCCCCGGCCGCAATGCGGATCGGACGAAGCTTGGGGTTCGCCGCCAAATCCACGCCATCGAAACGGCGCCTGCCGATCCAGCGCAGGGGCTGATATCCGTGATCGCGCGTCCAGATCAGGTCACCCGGCTGCAGGCTGTCGACCGGGCGCGGCCCGTCCGCGGTCAGGATCAACGTGTCCGAAGCAAAGCACATGATCTCCATGTCGTGGATGTCAGGCGCGAACGAGATCTTGGCGACATAGACCTCCTTGGGCAGGGGGTCGGCCTCGATGATCTCGACCGAATGCAGCGACTTGACGTCGGACCATGCTGCGACGCTGTCCTTGGCGGGGCGGAAGAACATGTCCCCGTTGCGCATCTGGATCAGCACGCCGTCCTGGGTGCTGGTGGTGTTGTCGGGAAAGGTCAGCTTGTACTGAACCTTGAGGAAGCCGGTGATCTGGCTGGTGCTTTGCCCCCCATCGGTGGGCGAACCATAGGCGAACTTGCTGGCACCGTCAGGATGCTGGCTGTAGCTTGTGGCATAAGCCTCGGCCGGGCCCTGGGCGGTATTGATCGCGCGCAGCTGTCCGTCCAACTCGACCGGCTTGATCTGATTCTGGCCGACAACCTTGTAGCCCTTCATCCCGTCCGCCTCGGTCCCGGTCGCGGGCGTTCCTGGCGTGGTGTTGATCTGCTGGTGGTTGCCAATCCACATCCAGGTCACGGCGTTCGTCATCTGAGCCTCCATCATGGAGCCTCAGCAATAGCCGTGCCAACTCATCGCGCCAGTTTATCTTGCGTACAAGTTTAATCGCAGTCCGCGCCGCCGACGGGCGCCGCATCGTTCAGGTTGGATCGCCCCGGACAATTGCGGTATCGAAGGGAACGGCTGACAAGAAGGGACAACGCGAACACGCTGAGCATGCCGCAACCGACGTAGCCCCACAGGATCGACGACAGCCATCCGAACCCCAGCACGAGGAACAGGATGGTTGAGACGATGCCAATGACTGCAGAGGTTGCGATAATACCGACCAGCAAAATGCCCCGACCCTTTCAAAATGATCCTGACAACTATAGCACCGATCGGTTCATTTGCGAAACAAGATCGACAGAATGGCGTCTTTCGGGCACCATTCATGCGAGTGTAAGACGCAAGTAATTAAACTTTAAGGCGAATAATATGAACGGTGACGACATGGACCCGACGCTGCCCCCCGACCGGATCGGCTATGTCATCAACACCTATCCCCGTCCGTCCCAGACCTTCATCCGTAGGGAGATTCGGGCCCTCGAGGCGGCCGGTCTGACCGTCGCGCGGTTCGCCATGCGGCGCGACGATCAACCCGTGCTGTCTGCCGAGGATCAGGCCGAGGCCGACCGGACCGAATACGTGCTGGACCGGGGTGCGTTGACCTTGGGCATGGCGCTGATCCGTGCGGTGATCCGCCATCCGCGCAGCCTGCTTCGGGCACTGTCGGCAGGGCGGCGGGGCGGGCCCGGGCGCGGCCCGCTGCGCCAGGTGATCTATCTGGCAGAGGCCGCCATCCTGGCCGATCGCAGCCGGCAGCTGGGCCTGACGCATCTGCATGCCCATTTCGGGACAAACTCGGCCGATGTGGTCCGCTATGTCCGGATGCTGGGCGGGCCGGGCTACAGCGTGACCTTTCACGGCCCCGAGGAGTTCGATGGCCCGCACACGCTGCTGCTGCGTGACAAGGTGGCCGAAGCGCGTTTCGCGGTGGCAGTCAGCGCCTTCGGACGCAGCCAGCTGGCGCGATGGGCGCCCTTCGATGCCTGGGACCGCATCAAGGTGGTGCATTGCGGCATCGACCCCGCCCTGTTCGCGGCGCCGGTTCCCCTGCCGCCTGGACCGGACGCGCACGATCCGCTGCGCGTGGTCTGCATCGGCCGCTTCGCCGAGCAGAAGGGCCAGGTCCTGCTGATCGAGGCGATGGCGCGCTGCACCGCGCCGGTGCACCTGACGCTGGTGGGTGACGGCCCGCTGCGGGCCGAGATCCAGCGGGCAATCAGGGCGCACGGGCTGGACACGCGCGTCACGCTGGCCGGCTGGCTGGACGAGGCCGGCGTGCGCGACGCGCTGTCTGCGGCGCATGTCATGGCCATGCCCAGCTTTGCCGAAGGCCTGCCGGTGGCCCTGATGGAAGCGATGGCGGCCGGCCGCCCCTGCATCGCCACCCTGATCGCTGGCATCCCCGAGCTGATGGTCGACGGCCAGACCGGCTGGCTCATCCCGGCCGGGTCCGAAGACGACCTGGCCAAGGCGCTGGACACCGCCGCCCGGACCCCACGAGACCAACTGGAACGGATGGGCGCCGCCGCCCGCACGCGCGCGCTGACGCGCCATGACATCGCAACAGAGGCCGGCAAGCTGGCCGCACTGTTCGCGGACAGTCGGAACCGGTAAGGTCGCGTGCAGGTTCATCTATGTAAAATCGCGATCAATCGGCTATGCGGCAACTCTTTCTTTGCGATAGCGTGATTGGACGGGTATCGCTGGTTTCATCTTATTTGGTCGGAACGGATTAGGAATATGCTGCACGGACCGTCTGTCAGCACGGATGATCGAAAGATCGTCCGCGATCTGCCCGCCGCCACCGACAGCCAGGCGGCCTTTCTGGCGGGCAGCGATCAGGCAGATCCGAACCGCGCCCATATCGAACAGATCGTTCTGGACGCTCCGTCCGACATTTTGGCGCCCGGCCCCCTGCTGGCCGCATGGCAGCAGTTGGCAGACCGTCACGAGACGCTGCGGACCGTTCTGGTCACCGACGATACCGGCATCCTGCGGCTGGACGTCCTGGACCACGCGTCGGTGCATATCGACAGTGCCGATTTGTCGGACGGGATGGTGGACCGTTTTCTGGCCGATGACCGCGCGGCCGGCGTGGACCCCACCGAACGGCCCGGATGGCGGGTCACGATGGCCGATCTGGGTGGGGGGCAGGCCCGGATGGTCTGGACCATCCACCACGGCCTGATCGACGGGACCAGCATCGCGTTGATTCTGACCGAACTGTGGCGGATCCTGTCCGGCGATCCGCTGATGGCACCCGGCATCGGCTTCATCCAGGCGATCCGGGAGCGCCAGCTGGACGAGTCGCAGGCCCGCGCCGCCTTTGCCGCCACGTTGTCCGATGAAACCGTCGCGTCGGCCTTTCCCGCGGCCCCGGCGAAAACGCATGGCCCGATGCACCAGACCGACCTGACTCTGTCGATGGACGCGTGCGACGCCATCCGCCGTCTGGCGCATGCGGCGCAGGTGACCACGCTGACGGTGGTGCAGGCGGCTTGGTCGATGCTGCTGATGCGCTGGACCGGGCGGTCCGGCGCGGCCTTCGGTCTGGTGGAATCGGGTCGCGGGCTGTCTGGTCACGACGGTGCCGTTCCAGGTGCGGATGGACGACATCGGAACCTTCGGCGACCTGCTGGCGCGCCTGCGGGCGCAGACGCTGCAGTTGCGGCCGCATTCCCATGCGCGACAGACGCTCATCCGGCAGTGGTCTGGTCGGCAGGGCCGTGCGGCGCTTTACGATACCGTTCTGATGTACCAGCGCGGCACGCTTGCCGCGCGGCTTGCGGCGGACGGCTGCGGCTGGACCGGCGTCCGCCTGATCGAGGAGGGCACGGCGCTGATGTCGTGGTCGGTCCATGACGAGGGCGCGTTGTGGCTGTCGCTGGAGCATGACACCGCCCGGTTGCCCGACGAGGTGGCGACCCGCATCCTGCACCAGATGGCCAACCTGCTGCAGGCGATGGGTCGGGCCGACACCGACACGCCGCTGTCCGACCTGACGATGCTGGACGCAGAGGAGCAGCGACACCTGCACACACTGGGACGCTCCGATCGGCCCGTCCCGGATGTGCTGCCCGACCTGGCATCGGCCTTCGAGGCGACGGTCGCCCGTCATGGCGACCGGACCGCCGTGACCGAGGCGCAGACGGGTCATTCCGTCGATTTCCGCACGTTGGACCAGCAGGCCAATGCCCTTGCGGCGCGGCTTGTCGGATGCGGCATCGGTCCGCAGGATGTCGTGGCGATCGCCCTGCCCCGATCCGTGCGCCAGATCGCCGCGATGCTGGCCACGCTCAAGGTCGGCGCCGGCTTTCTGCTGCTGGATCTGGATCAGTCCCACGACTATCTGTCCGGCCTGATCCGCCAAGCCCGTGCCAAGGCCATCGTGGTCCAGCAGGACATGCCACTGTCGACCGCCGCACCGAACGTGGTGATGGCCGACGATGCCTGCCAAGCCCACGCCCCGCCGCGACCACCCCTGGATGCGGACAGCTTGGCCTATGTCACCTTCACCTCCGGCTCCACCGGAACGCCCAAGGCGGTTCGGGGGCTGAACGCGGCACTCAGCGCGCATGCCCATGCGATGGTCGACGCCTATGCGCTGACCGAACGGGATGCGGTCCTGCAGTTCGCGACGCCCAGTTTCGACGTTGCGCTGGAGGAGGTCTGGCCGACGCTGCTGTCCGGCGCGCATGTCGTGTTGCGCGACGCCACGCCGCTCGGCTCGATCCAGGGGCTGCTGGATCTGGTCCGGCGGCATGGGCTGACGGTTCTGAATCTGCCCGCCAGCTATTGGCAACAGATGGTCGCGGACCTGCGCGATCATCCGCGGCCCATATCAGACAGCCTGCGCCTGTTGGTGACGGGCAGCGAACGCGTGCCGCCCGCAGCCTTCCGCGAATGGCAGCGCCTGGCCCCTGGCGTCCGGTTCGTCAACGCCTATGGCCCGGCCGAAGCCACGGTGACCAGTACCCTGTGGCAGGGATCGTCCCTGTCCGCCGGGTCCGAGGTTCCGATCGGTCGTCCCGCCGGCCATGCCCGCGTCGTGCTGCGCGCGCCGGACGGTACGCCCACGCCTGTGGGTGGCGAGGGAGAGATCGTGATCGGCGGTCAGGCCGTCAGCGGCGGCTATCTGGACGATCCTGATTCGACCGCACGGGCGTTCACGGCAGACGCCGGAGGCCGGCTGTATCGCAGCGGCGATCTGGGCCGCTGGTCGGCGGACGGGCAGCTGATGTTCCTGGGGCGCGAGGATCGGCAGGTCAAGCTGCGCGGCCAGCGGATCGAACTGGGCCAGATCGAAAGCGCCCTGGCGGCACGACCCGGCGTCCTGCAGCTGTTCGTGGACCTGGACAAGGGACCGCCGGCACGCCTGCTGGGCTGGATCGTCATCGAGGATGGCACCGACATTGACCAGATCGCGCGCGATCTGCGCGACCAGCTGCCTGCCTATATGGTGCCACGGCTGATCGCGGTCGATGATCTGCAGGTCACCGCGAACGGCAAGATCGCGCGGGACCTGCTGCCCCGTCCCGCCGCCGCCGGGCCCGTGGCCGGACCCGGCCATGCCGAACCGCAGGTCCTGGCCGTGGCTGCCTGCATGGCCAATGTGCTGGACCTGGCCCATGTCGGACCAGATGACGACTTCTACGACCTTGGCGGGGATTCCCTTCTGGCGTTGCGCCTGATCAGCCTCGTGCGAAGCCGCACCGGACTGCGCCTGCACACGGCCGATGTCATGCAGGCCCCCACGCCCAAAGGGCTGGTCCGCCTTCACCGCACGACCCCGGATCGGCCCCGCTATCTGATCCCGACCCAGCCCCTGGGACATAACGTTCCGATCATCGGCGTCCATGTTCTGGGCCGCAAGCAGGCGCTGTTCCGGCCCCTGTCGGACGCGCTTGGTCCCGACTATCCGGTGCTGGGCCTGACGGTCGGCGTTCCCGAGGGCGGACTGGTCATCAGGGTCGAAGCCGTCGCCCGCACCTATCTGGAGGAGCTGGATCGGCACCTGCCGGGGCAGCCGGTCTGTCTGGTCGCGGTGTCGATGGCGTCCTACTTTGCGCTGGAGCTGGCGCAGCAATTGCGCCGCGCGGGGCGCGAGGTGCCCCTGCTGGTGGTGCTGGACGCCGCGGGCCCCGGCGGACGGCCCTCGGTCCGAGGCTGGGCCAAGCTGCGGGCGCATCTGGGCCAGCTGCGCCGCCACGGCCTGCGCCATATCGTCGAAACGCTGGACAACCGCCGACCCCACGAACAGCCCGAGGTGCGCGACCTGCTGCCGACCGACGGCGAAGGTCCGACCATCGACATGGCCCAGCTGATCGAGGCGAACGTGCAGGCCGTGATCCATTACAACCCCCAGCCCTATGATCGGCCCATCGCGATCTTCCGCGCCGATGCCAGCTTCTGGGATTCCCCGGAGGGCAAACGTCAGGGGTTGGGCTGGGCGCAGATTGCGGCGGGCGGGTGGACCCTTCACGACCTGCCGGGAACGCATCTGTCGATCCTTGAGCCGGGCAATGTCGAGGTGCTTGCCGACCATCTGCGCAGACTTCTGCCGCCGACGCCGACCGCCACCCCCGTGAAGGAGCCATGATGCAATTCGCAATCGGCGACGACCGCGTCGCCCTGACCGTGCCGGACCGCCAGGCGCTGCTGTCGATCGTCGAGACCCGGCTGGCGGCCCGTCAGGGTTTTGCCTTGGCGACGATGAATGTCGATCATCTGGAAAAGCTGCGCAGCGACGCCGATTTCCGCACGGCCTATGCGCAGCATGACCTGATCGTTGCGGACGGCAACCCGGTCGTCTGGCTGGCGCGGCTTGGCGGACAGCGGGTGTCGCTGGTGCCAGGATCGGACCTGGTGCAGCCATTGTGCGCGCTGGCTGCCCGCCTGGACCGCGGCGTGGCCATTCTGGCCGGCACCGAGGAGGGCGGACAGGATGCTGCCCGCCGCCTGATCGCCGCACATCCCGGACTGACCGTCAGCCTCGTCGCTGCTCCCGGCTTTCCTTTCGATCCCCACGGTGCCGAGGCCGACGCCCTGCTTGACCGCCTGAACGCCAGCGGCGCCTCTCTGTGCCTGCTGGCCCTTGGCGCCCCGCGCCAGGAGATCCTGGCCGCGCGCGGGCGCAGGATCTGCCCGCAGGTGGGCTTTGCCTCGGTCGGGGCGGGCATCGATTTCGTCACGGGCAAGCAGCGCCGCGCCCCGCGGTTGTTCCGGGCAGCCCGCATGGAATGGCTGTGGCGCGCCGCGCTGAGCCCCAAGCGGTTGGGCCCGCGCTATGTCCGCGGCGCGCTGATCCTGCCGGGACATGCCCTGCGCGCCCTGCGTGAAAGACCCCGGCAGTCATGACCGGCATGCTGGTCATGGTGCCCTCGGTCCACGTGATGATGCGTGACGGGCAGATGTGGATGGACGACAAGTTCGTGGCGGGCCTGCACCTGTTTGCGCGCGAATGGGGCGGCCCGACCCGTGTCGTGCTGCGGCAGGGATCGGCGACGCTGCCCTTTGCCAGCCCGGTGACGGCCGCGGACCTGCCCGGAGAGCTGCGCCTGATCGCCCAGGATGCGCCCATCTCAGCCGAGGATCTGCGCGGCGCGCAGGTGGTGCTGGGCACGGCCGACGACCATCGGCAGCTGGATCTGGCCCCCCTGTGCGGCGCGGTTGGGGCGCGGCTGGTTTATGCGATCGAATACCCGCTGCAGACCCGCCTGGCCGTCGCGCGGCTGGACCTGGCGCGCCGCCCGTTGCGTCTGGCCCGGTCGGTCCAGTGGCTGCTGACGCAGGAGTTGCGGCTGCGCCGTGCGCTGCGGTCAGCGCACGGGGTGCAGGCCAACGGTTATCCAGCGATGGCGGCCTATGGGGGGCTGAACGACGACACATGCCTCTATCTGGACAATCGGTCAGAGCGGGAGACCATGGCCACGGCTTCAGAAATGCAGGCCCGCGCGGGGTGGAACGGGCCGCTGCGGATCGTCCATGCCGGCCGGTTGATCGCGATGAAAGGCACGCAGGACCTGATCCCCACCGCCATCGCGCTGCGCGAGCAGGGCGTGGATTTCCGCATGGACATCTTTGGCGCCGGCGACATGCGGCAGGCGATCGCGGACGACGTGGCGCGGCATGATCTGGGCGGGACGGTTCATCTGCATCAGCCGGTCGATTTCGCCACCGGCCTGGTGCCGTGGATGCGCCGGAACGCAGATCTGTTCTTGGCCCCGCACAGGCAGTCCGACCCCTCGTGCAGCTATCTGGAGGCGATGGGCTGCGGTGTGCCCGTTCTGGGCACGAACAACCGGATGTGGTCTGAACTGGCGCGCCAATCCAGCGGCGGTTGGGTCATGCCGATGGGACAGCCCAGGAAGGCCGCCAACATCATCGCGGGGCTGAACCGGGCGGCGATCGCCAAGGCCTCGGCCCACGCGTTGGAGTTTGCGCAGGCCCATGACTTCCACAGCGAGTTCAGGCGCCGCATGGATCACTTGCACCGCGTGGCGGCAAAACCTGCCTAGACCAGCAGAACCGCGGCCAAGATCAGCCCGACCGCGCCGAAGGTCAGGTCGTGCAGACCATCCCATGCCCCGTGCTTGCGGGCGATGCGCACCAGCATCGGATAGGCCAGGATGGCCGCCAGCGCCTGCCCTGCCAAGGCACCCGGAATGCCCGCCTGGATGCCACCAAGGGTGAACAGGCTGAGAAACAGCACCGCGCGCACCAGCGTGACCCAGAAGAACCCGCGGGAGTCCCCTCCGGCCAAGGCGGCCTGGTCATAGCTGAGACCGATCAACGACGGAATGCTGGCCAGCGCGATCAGCGTCACCAGCGGCCCCGCACTGGCATAGCGCGGATCATAGAGCAGCACGACGAGATGTTCCCCGAATGTCGCCAGTAGCGCCAGCAGCAGCATGAAGCTGCCCGTCAGCGCGGCGCGCACGATGCGCACGCGACGCATGTGCCCGGCACTGGGATCCTCGAACGCGGTACGATAAAGCGGGATCATCACGCGGGATATCACCGTCGTTCCCAGCATCAGCGGAAAGCTGGCCAGAAAGAACGCGATGTTGTAAATGCCCAGCTGCGTCAGCGTCAGCAGGCGCGCCAAGACCGCCTTATCGCCCTGAGAGATCACGAAGCCCACCACGGTCGACGGCATGATCCATTTGCCGAAACGCACCAGTTCGGCAACACAATCCGGGTCCCACCGGAACCGGTTTGCCGGGCCCGGCATCCAGTAGCTGACCATCAGCACCTTGACCACCGACCCCAGGATCAGCCCGATCACCAGCGCCCAGGCCGATTCCAGCATGGCGGCCAGCCCGATGGTGATGATCGTGGTCACCGCCGCGGTCGCCAGTTCCACGATGGTCAGGCGACCCATCTGCAGATGACGGTTCGCGGTCTCGATCTTCGTGGGCAGCAGGCCATAGATCATCGCTGTGGTTCCCGCGACGGGCAGGAACCAGACCAGTTCGGGCACCCCGTAGAAGGACGCCGCCGGCACCGCCAGGATGCAGCAGCCCAGCCACAGGATCACCCCACGGATGGCCTGCATGGTAAAGGCCGTGTCCAGAAAGGTTCGGTCGTCGCCCCGCCGGCTTTGCAGGATGGCCGGGGTGATCCCCACGTCCGAAAAGTTGTTCAGGCCCTGGATGATGACCATGATCAGGGTCATCAGGCCGAACACCTCGGGGAACAGGAGACGGGTCAGTACCAGGTTCGAGGCCAAGCGGATCGCCTGGATGCCCCCGAAGCTGATCATCGTCAGGGCCGAGCCGCGGAAGGCCCGTTGGGCAAGCCCCTGCCCCGTGAACAGCGATCCGATCATTGCGCGCATGGTCGTCAGTGCCGCCCGGTCTGCATGATGTCCCAGATTCTGTCGGCCGTATCCTCATACGCGGCGGCAAAGTCGGGATTAATCGTGTCGGGCAGCGCCAGTCCCGACGGCGGCCGTGCGCCATAGAGATCGGCGTAGGTGATCATCGCCGCCAGCAGATAGATCGTCTCGGTCCCGTGGGGGGACAGGTCGGAAAACAGCGCATCGGGCGCGATGGCCGACAGCGGCGCCTCGGACAGCAGGCGTGCCATCACGCGACCGACCGGCAGCAGGCTGATGTCGGCATCGGGACGCACCCCCGCAAGCCGCGCGACATAGTCGTCGTACCAGCGGGCATAGCCGTTCTGCGCGTGGCGGTAATACCGCTGCATCTCGGCCGGTTCGGGCGGGAAATCATCGGCAAAGGGATGCAGGTCGGCCCACCCTTCGTAGATCAGGATGCGCGGCGCATCGGTGTTCTGCACGACCCAGTCCAGGACGGTGACTGTTGCGCCATAAGGGGACTGGCGGTCGGGGTTGTCGCCCGGATAGCGCTTGTCCGCACGGCCGTATTGAATGAAATTCTCGGGGTTCAGGATGATCGTGTCGAACCGCGCCGAGGCAAAGGGCTGATCCGGATTCCAGGCGGGGGTGACCGCATCGAACGACCAGTTCGGAACCGGCGGCAGTTCCGCCGCGAATTCGCGCGGAAAGCCGAAGCGTCCGTCCAGCGCCAGATCGCGCCCGTCGTGCCGGGCCATCACGGCCAGCCAATGGGGGACGGTCGTCTCGTCCGTGTCGGTCAGGTGATGGATCAGGCTGTTGCCGAAGACGAACACACGGGCGCTGTCACGTTCGGGTACGGGTTCGGCTGTAACAGGCGCGGGCACGGACAGGCCAAGGGCGGCAAGGGCGGAATACAGGATGTGCTTCATGTCGTCTCTTTCAGGCTGGTCGGTTCCGGGGCCAGGACGATTGGTCTGGCGGCGGGTTTCAGCAACAGCAGGTCCAGGACACGGCGCCGCAGCGATCGGCCCGGCAGGATCTGGCGATCCCCCAGGACGGTCGCGCCGTGCAGGGCCGGATCATCGTTCAACGCCAACGCCGCGCCCAGTCCTGCGGCCTGATCGGGGCCATGTGCGGGATCAAGGTCTGGCACCCACTCGGTCGCGACGATGCCGGGCAGACGGCCGCCGACCTCGACCGACAGGGCCCGGGTCAGGATGTCTGCCCCGGCCTGTGCGACAGCGAACCCCAGGTTGCCGGGCAACGGGGGACGCGGCACCGGGCGGGCAATGTTGATGATGCGGCCGCGCCCCTGCGCGACCATGCCGGGCAGGAACGCGGCCGTCACGTTGATGCGCCCGCACAGGTTCACCTGCACCTGATGGCACACATCCTCGGCCCGGGCGGACAGGAAATCCTCGCGGCGATGGATCGCCGCGGCATGGATCAGAATGGTGACCGGACCAAGTTCGCCCTCGATCCTCTGCGCCAGGTCGCGCATGGCCTGGGCGTCGGTGACGTCGCCCTGCATCGTCTGGAACAGCCCCTCGGCCGGGCGCGGGTGGCGGGATACGCCCCGCACCGTCATCCCATGCGCCGCCAGGTGACGCGCAATGGCCTGACCCAAATCCGTGCTGCTGCCGGTGATGACGGCGACCCCGCTCATGGCGCGGCCTTCAGCCGCCGGGCCATCGCATCGGCCACCCGCAAGGCGTTCGCCACGATGGTCATGCCAGGGTTCACCCCGGTCGAACTGGGCATGAAGCTGGCATCGGCGACGAACAGGTTGTCCAGATCATGCGCCTTGCAATCGCTGTCCAGGACGCCCCGGCGCGGATCGTCCGAAAAGCGCAGGGTGCCGCAGGGATGCGCGATGTTCAGTTCGGGCGCATGGCTGAGCCACAGGGATCGGACCCCGCGCAGGCGCCGCTTGAGCAGTTTGCGGAACCGCAGGCGACGGGCCAGAAGCTCTCCGGACATGCGGTATTCGTAGATGATCGTGTCGGGCCGCGCGGGGTCGTGCCGGACGCGGTTGTTCTCGTCCGGCAGGTCCTCGATGATCCCGGCAAAGACGCGGGCATCTCCCAGAAGCTTGGCCGCGGTCAGCGCGGGCAGGCGCAGCAGCTCATGACCGATGCGCAGGTGTCTGAAGGGCGAGGCCTGATACCGCTGACGCAGCACGTAGAGGATGTTTCCGTAATCGGCGGGCAGGCCCAGGGACTGGAACAGCCCCATCCGATCGGGCCCGTCCCGGTACAGGTCACGCAGCGAAAAGGTCTTGAGCGGTCCGGGCGAGCTGACGGGCGCGTTTCGCGGGGGCCAGATGGCGATGCGTTCGTTGATGTGGAACATCAGGCCCCGACCCACCAGGCCGCTGGAATTGCCGCAGCCGTCGGGCCAGTACTGGGTGCTGGAGGCCAACAGCAGGCGCGGCGACGACAGGCTGCCCCCGGCAAGCACGAAGGCCCGCGCTGACAGCAGATGCTCGACTCCGTCGCGGCGGACGCGCAGGTGCGTGACCGTCCCGGCATCACCCTGCAGCGACAGGGCATCAGTGCCGTCCAGCACCGCGGCGCGCCCCGTGGCAAGGGCGGGCAGGACGCCCGCCGACCGACCGTCCATCTTGCAGTCGCGGGGGCACTTGCGGCCGATGCACTCGCGACATCCCTCCAGCTGGCGGATGCCAAGGTGCGCGCGATAGGGGTGCAGCCCTGCCCTCTCCAGCGCCTGGCCCAAGGCTTCGTCCCGCGCGGCCAGCGGGCGCGGGGCCGCCAGGGGCGCTGCCGGTTCGCCCAACGGGTCCTGGCTGCCGTTGACGGCCATCACGTCGCGCGCACGGTCGTACCAAGGCGCGAATTCATCATAGCCCACCGGCCAGCCGCCCGTCGGATGCGGCAGGTCGGGGACGGATTCCATGTCGTGGCGTTCGGGCTGTTCCATGGCTGCGGCATAGAAGACCGAGGTGCCGCCGACGCCCACACCCTGCGCGCCCCAGCCAACCGACGTGGCACCGTCCACCGTCGATTCCACCGGCACCGGCCAGCAGCCGAACATCTGCCGCGCGAACGGGTCGTCATAGCCGCATTCCTGGCCGTTCTCGGCCAGGCGGGGGCCGGTGGACCCCTTTTCGACGAACAGCACCGAAAGGCCCGCCTCGGCCAAGGCACGACCGCAGAGGCCACCGCCCAGGCCGGCGCCGACGATGATCACGTCCCAGGATCTGTTCAGAAGTTCGTCCACGTGCCCTCGATTGTCAGGGGTTTGAATGGCCGGGGGCCGGATGCCGCAGATGCGCCACGCGGTTCCGCGACCCGCATCGGGGCGACAGGGGAATGCGCGCGCCCGGTCATCCGATCACCGTCTTCATCGCCCGCCGCGCGGCGGGGGCCGGGGCGGCCTGTCTGGCTCCGACGGGCATGCCGCGGGCCGCCAGCCCCGCCAGGGCACCCGCGCTCATCCAGGTCAGAGGAGTGACGGTCGCATTGGGGATCAGGTCCACCAGGCTTGCCGCCATGATCAGGGCCAGGCCGGCGGTCCAGCGGTCGACCGGACCGGACCGCGTCGCCAGCCACAGCCGGATCACCGAACCGCACAGCAGGCCGAAGATCGACAGATAGCCAAGAATGCCGCTGATGGTCATCACCACCACCCAGTATCCGTCGCTGACGCTGGTGTACTCTCCCGAGATCGGATCGATCTCAAGGTTGCGGCCCCATCCGCCCCAGCCCGCCAGCGGCTTCTGCGAGGCGCGGTCCAGCAGCACCTGTTCGTTCATGAAACGGAACTCCAGCGACCGGCCCCGTTCGGCATCCATCGACAAGGCAAAGTCGCGAATCGCGTCGGTGGGCATCACACCCAGCCACAGCGCCAGCGGATAGGCCATCACCACCGCGGCCAGCGCCGCGGCGATGCCGACCTGCAGGCGGGGCGGCGTCATCAGCACCAGCGGCACCAGAAGCATTCCGTAGATGATCGATGCCGCGCTTTTGCACAGCACCAGAACCACCAGAAGATAGGCCAGGACGGCCATATTGCGGGTCCGCGCCTGCGCATTCCCGTCGCGCAACGCCACCGCGGCGCAGATGACAGCGGTCACGACCAGGATCGCGACCCACAGGCCGTGTTCCAGGAAGACCATCGGGCGGAAGCCGCCATAGCGGATAGTCTGGCTGAAATCATGCGCGAAAAAGCCGTAGATCCAGACGTTCAGCTGCGGGCTGACCCGAATCTCCAGCAGCATCGGCAGGGAATAGGCCAAGGTCGCCAGCGTCAGCGCCACCATCCAGGCCCGGATGCCGTCGGTTGACGACAGGACCAGATACCCCAGCAGGAAGGGCAGCAATGTCAGCACGGTGTTGATCGTGCCGTTGAGCGCGTCGAACAGACCCAGGCCGGGACGATAGGTGATCCCCTCGATCAGCGGTTCGGGATTGGTGGCCACCGTCAGGGTCGGGGTGACCATCGCCAGGACGGTCAGGATGACGACCCAGCCCTCCAGCCGGATCCAGGGCATCGGAAAGCGATCGCGCAGCATCACCGCACCCAGCATCGCGCACAGGGACGGGATCGCATGTTTGTCCAGGGTCGGCAGAATCGGCAGGTCGATCCCCACCACCGGCGGCAGCAGCAGGTATCCCAGCAGCGGCACCCAGATGAGCGCCTGTCGGGGCGTCAGCCGCGAGAACAGCATCGCCGCCACGGCCGGCCACGCTGCCAACATGATCAGCGACAGACTGTTGCCCATGTCTTCTCCCAGCTTGAACGTCACGCTTAAGGGGAACGATGACGTGAATCCACAGGAATTAGCGTAAATTCCCATGCAACATTCCGTCAGCTTTGATAATCATCCCATTGTAAGGTTTCAGTGGTGGATTGCGGACCGCGCTCAGCGCAGGGTTGTAATCCGGAAGAACAAGGAAGACGGGCTTGACCGATACGCCGATCAACATGCGTGACATCGCCATCGTGGGCTTTGGTGTCGATCTTCCCGGCGCGTCCGACCCCCGGCAGTACTGGCAGAACCTGCGCGACGGGGTCGAATCGATCATCCATCTGACGCCGGAGGAGCTGCGCGCGGCCGGAGAGACGGAATCACGGATCAGCCATCCCAATTACGTCCCCTTTGCCGCCCGGCTGGACGGGTTCGATCATTTCGATGCCGAGTTCTTCGGCCTCAGCCCCAAGGATGCCGCGGTGATGGACCCCCAGCACCGCAAGTTCCTGGAGACCTGCTGGCATGCGCTGGACCATGCCGGGCACCGGCCCGACAGCCTGGGCATGGTCGGGGTCTGGGCGGGCTGCGGGATGGGCAGCTACTTTTCCGTCAACATCTGCTCGAACCGCGACCTGGTCGAGGAAACGGGCATGTTCCTGCTGCGCCATACCGGCAACGACAAGGATTTCCTGTCCACCCGGGTCAGCCACATCTTCGACCTGCGCGGGCCAAGCGTATCCGTGCAGACGGCCTGTTCCACCTCGCTGGTGGCGGTCCATTCTGCATGCCAGGCGCTGCTGGCGGGCGATTGCGACGCGGCGCTTGCCGGCGGCGTCACGATCGAGCTGCCGCAGGGTCGGGGATATATCTACAAACCGAACGAAATCCTGTCGCCGGACGGTCATTGCCGCGCCTTCGATCACCGCAGCCAGGGCACCGTCTTCGGCAGCGGCGCGGCGGTCGTGCTGCTGCGCCGCCTGTCGGATGCGATCGCGGACGGCGACCACATCTGGGCGGTGATCCGGGGCAGCGCGATCAACAACGACGGTTCGGCCAAGGCCGGCTATCTGGCCCCCTCGGTCGAGGGGCAGGCGGCCGCCATGGCCGAGGCGCATCTGATCGCGGGCGTCGACCCCTCGACCATCGACTACGTCGAATGCCATGGAACGGGCACCAGCCTGGGCGACCCGATCGAGGTTGCGGCCCTGGCCGAGGCCTTTGCCCTGGGCCAGGGGGGCGGTCGGACCGGCATCGGCTCGGTCAAGACGAATATCGGCCATACCGACACCGCCGCCGGCACTGCCGGTCTGATCAAGGTCGCCCTGTCGCTGCATCACCGCGAAATCCCGCCCAGCCTGGGATACGAGGCGCCGAACCCGGTGATCGATTTTGATTCGACCCCCTTCCACGTCGTCGCCACTCGCGAGCCTTGGCCCGCGCACCCGGACCGCCCGGGCCGGGCGGCGGTGAACTCGCTTGGCGTGGGCGGCACAAACGCGCATGTCGTGGTCGAGGAAGCGCCCCCTGCCCCGCCCTCGGAACCCTCCGACTGGCCGGTCCAGCCGCTGATCGTGTCGGGTCGCACCCGCGCCGCGCTGGATGCCAACGCGGCGGCGCTGGCGGCGTGGCTGCGCGCCCACCCCGGCGCCAACCTGGCCGATGTGGGGTTCACCCTGCAACAGGGGCGCAAGCTGTTCGACAAGCGCCGCGTGCTGGTCGCCGCCGATGCGACCGAGGCGGCCGAGCTGCTGGAGACCGGCAACACCCGCCGGGTCTTCAACCACGACCGGATGACGGCGGCGCCCAAGCCCGCCTTCCTGTTCCCCGGCGGCGGCGCACAATCGATCCACATGGCGCGCGGCCTGTACGAGACCGAGCCGGTCTTCCGCGACTGGATGGACCGCGGCCTTGCCGTGCTGGAACGCCTGACCGACCGCGACCCCAGGGCGCTGTGGCTGCCCGAACCGGGCCAGGAACAGGCGGCGACCGAGGCGTTGAACCGCCCGTCGGTCCAGCTTCCGCTGATCATGATCGTCGAATACGCGCTGGCGCAGCTGTGGATCAGCTGGGGTGTCGTCCCGCAGGCGCTGGCCGGTCATTCGATGGGCGAGAACACCGCCGCCTGCCTGTCGGGGGTGATCGGGTTCGACGACTGCATCGCGCTGGTGGAACTGCGCGGACGCCTGTTCGACCGCATCGCGCCGGGGGGCATGCTCAGCGTGCCGCTGCCCGCGGCAGAGCTGATGGCCGAGGCGGGCGACGACCTGGATCTGGCCTGCGACAACGCCCCCGGCCTGTCGGTGGTGTCCGGCCCCCGCGACCGGATCGACGCGCTGCAGGCGACGCTGGTCGCGCGCGGCATCGACTGTCAGCGCGTGGCGATCGACATCGCCGCCCATTCGCGGATGCTGGAACCGATCCTGCCGGAATTCGAGGCCTTCCTGCGCAGCATCCCGCTGTCCGCGCCAAGCATCCCGATCCTGTCGAACCGCACCGGCACCTGGATGACGGACGCTCAGGCCACCGACCTGCGCTATTGGGTCGATCACCTGCGCCACCATGTCGATTTCGCGGGCTGCATCGCCACGCTGCGCGAGGATCCCGCGCGCCTGTTCGTCGAGGTCGGCCCCGGCCGCGCCATGTCTGCCCTAGCGCAGGCCAATGGCGCAGCACCCGACCGGGTGATCAGCACCCTGCGCCATCCCGACCACGCAATCGAGGATGACGCCTTCTTCCTGAACGCGTTCGCGCGGCTTTCGGCCACCGGGCTGGCGCTGGACTGGTCGCCGATCTGGGGCGAGGGTCGCCGCCGTGTGCCGCTGCCGGGCTATGTGTTCCAAAGCAAGCGTTACTTCATCGAACCGGCATCGTCCGACGCATCCTATGCCACGACCGACGACGCGCCGCTGGCCATCCCGGAATCGCAGGGCTGGGCATGGCGACCGTCCTGGCGGCTGTCGGCCCCAGACATCGAACTGGGCGCCGATGGCCGTCCGCAGGCCGCGGCAGAACGTTGGCTTATCCTGGCAGACGAGACCGGATTGGCGACCCGCGTGGGCACGCAGCTGCGCGATGCCGGGCACGAGGTGATCTGGCTGCGCCCGGGCGACTGTTTCGCGCAGACGGGGGAATCCGACTTCATCGTCGCGCCGGAGAATGGCGCATCGGATTTCGAACTGCTGATCGCCGCGCTGGTGGCGCAGAACCGGCTGCCGCAGCGGATCGTCAGCTTCTGGCTGGTGCCCGATGCCGGGCGCCAAGGCGCGCGCGCGGGCTTCAGCGCCTTCCATCGCCATCTGGAACAGGGCTTCAACACCGCGCTGCACCTGATCCGGGCTTTGGCGAACGAGGGCGGCGGGCAGGAAATCGACTTTGTCGCCATCACCTCGGACGCCGTGCGGGTGGGGGCCGAAAAGATCGAGGCCCCCGAAAAGGCCACCATCCTGGGCCCCCTGGCCGTGGGCATGCGTGAATTCCCGTGGCTGTCGGCGCGCAGCATCGACGTGCAGACGCGCGGCGATCAGACCGCACTGGCCCAACGCTTGGTCGAGGATCTGCTGGACCCTGCGCCCCCGGCCCGCGCTGCATGGCGCGACGGTCGCCGCTTGGCGCGCCATCTGGTGCCCGCCGCGCTGCCCGCGCCGGACGCCTCGCCGACATTCGGTCCGGGGCGGACGGTGCTGATCAC
>NZ_VDDD01000043.1 GCF_006151785.1 Paracoccus marcusii | reverse complement strand
TTGTGTTCGGATTCAAAATCCGTTTCAGCAATGAGTGCCGGTTCGAGTCCGGCCGCCCCTACCACGCCCTTTCGCGTTCAGTACCGGCAAAGATTTTGCTGCAGTGCGGGAACAATCCAGACCCTGTGACGGTTTGTCCATCGACGGTGACAAGACGCCGATGAAAGGACATTACCATGGCACATAACCCCACTGCTGACGACATCAAACGCGACGCCCGTTCGGCTGCAAACGAAGCCCACGGCGACCTGAAGGATGGTGCCCGCAAGATCGCGGACGACGTCCGTGACACCGCGCGCGAACTGTCCGACAATTCGGGTGCGGCACGCCTGAAAGAGCGTGGCGCAGCACTGGCCGATGATGCCGTCGAAACGGGCAAGTACTATGCCGAGCGTGCCCGTGAGACCGGTCAGGAATACGCCGACCGTGCGCGTCTTGAAGCAGAGCGCCTGTACGAAGCAGGCCAGCAGAAGGCGACCGAAGTCGCACATTATGCCGAAGAGCGTTATGACGAAGTGTCCGAGATGGTTCGCCGCAACCCGGCGCAGGCCTTGGGTATCGCAGCCGGTGTCGGCTTCCTGGTCGGTCTGCTGATCTCGCGTCGCTGAGGTCGGGCATATGTTCGATTTCGCCCGACGCGTTCAGGAAGCTGTCGGCGACACGGTCCGGCGCACGGCCATGAAGGCGGTCGCCGGAATGGTCGGGCTGATGGCTGGCGGGTTCTTGACAGCTGCCCTGTGGTCGTGGCTTGCCAACGATCTGGATTGGGGCTCGGCTTTGGCGTCGTTGACCATCGGCGCAGGTTTGATCCTGCTGATGATCATCCTTCTGGCCATGTCGGCAACGCGCAAGCACACCATACCGACAACCGATGATCTGAAACGTGAGGTTGAAGCTCGGGTTTCTTTGGCGACCGATGCGGCGGCGACGCGCGCGCGGGCGGAAGCGACGCGAATTGTCGAACTGGCCGAAGCGAAGGCACATTCGCTGATGGATCAGGCTGGCTCTCGCGCGACCAAACTTGCTTCTGATGCCGAAGAAAAGCTGTTCGGCAGCGTCCGCAATACCGCTCGAGCTGCGGGTCTGACGTCTTCCAACGTTACTGCTGCAAAGCAGTCGTTCCAAAACGGCGCGCATCAGTTACGCCAAGCGACCGACAGCAATGCTGGAACGATGACCAAGTTGGTTGGAGCGTTCGCTGTCGGTGTCACGTTGGCCGCAGCAATGCAGGAACGTCGACACGACAGGATGGATTACGATCCCGACGACATGATGTGAAAAAGGGCGCCTCGGCGCCCTTTTTTTTGTTCCAGATCAGGCATTTGCCTCGCGGATCTTGTTGGCTGCATCCTTGTCGAACGCGACGCCCTTTTTTTCCAGCAGCTGATCAAGTTCTCCTGACAATGTCATCTCGGTGATGATGTCGCAGCCACCTACGAACTCACCCTTGACGTAAAGCTGGGGAATGGTGGGCCAGTCGGAGAAATCCTTGATCCCTTGGCGAATGTTAGCGTCCGATAATACGTTCACGCCCTCGTAGGGCACGCCCATATAGTTCAGAACGCCGGCAACTCTGCTCGAAAAGCCGCATTGGGGCATCTCGGGCGTGCCTTTCATGAACAGGACCACGTCGTTGCGGTCGATCATGTCCTGGATGCGCGTGTTCGCGTCGCTCATATGGCAATCCTTGTAATGGGGCAGGGGGCGCGTCAGTCGGGCGCCTTGGTGGTCAGGGCAAGCGCATGCAACTCTCCGGCAGGGCCGTCCATCTTGCCCTGAAGGGCGGCATAGACGGCGCGCTGTTGCTGCACGCGGTTCAGCCCGCGAAAGCTTTCGTCGATAACTTCGGCGGCATAGTGGTTTCCATCACCGGCCAGATCAGTGATCGTGATCTTTGCCTGGGGAAAAGAGACCCGCAGAAGGGCCTCGATATCATGCGCTTCCATGGCCATGGGCGGATCCTTGTCTTTGTCACACATGATGTAGGGGATGCCGGCAAAGGCTGCAAGACCGGCACGAAAACGGCCGCGTTCCAGAGAAACGCGGCCGCCACGATTACTCTTATCAAGGGTTACTGCGTCGCGCTGACCGCACCCACGGTTCCGCCGACAACCGCGCCGGCCGGACCCGCCACGGCCGCACCGCCAAGACCGCCGGTCGCAGCGCGCTCGCCAACCGTCGTCCCGCATGCCGAAAGCGCCAGCATCGCGCCGCACAGTCCTAAAGCCACATATTTCATGATGAATGTCCTTCGATGTCAGGTTCTGTCAAACAGACGCAAACCAAGGGTCACAGGTTCCGGGATTGCCGTAGAAAGGCGATCGAAAGGAGGGGGAAGCGTTTTGATGATAATCTGTATTATGTACCATAAAAGTCTTTCTGGTTAGCCTTTCATCCTTTTCACCACTTGTCCCTATGGCACGTATCTTTCAAGGTTCTGGAAAATGGATCGGAGGATCACATGGCCGTATCGCCACCCGTCTGCGATTTCGATGCGCCTTGGCACGACTTTGCGCTGCGCGATACGGAAGGAAACGTCGTCACGCTTTCGCAGGTCGCCGGATCGCGCGGGACGCTGGTGATGTTCATCTGCAACCATTGCCCCTATGTCAGGTCGATCCTGGACCGCATCATCCGCGATGCGCATGCGCTGATGGACCACGGCATCGGCGTCGTTGCCATATCTTCGAACGACGTCGCGGCCTATCCGGAGGATAGCCCGGCGCATATGAGAGACTTGGCGCAGCGGAACGGTTTTCGCTTTCCCTACCTGTATGATGCGTATCAGTCGGTCGCACGGGCCTATGGCGCCGAATGCACGCCCGACTTTTTTGGCTATTCCGCCGACGGTCGGCTGCAGTATCGCGGTCGACTGGATGCCTCGACCCGCACGGCGGCGGCGACGGACGCCCGCCGCGACCTTTATCTGGCCATGGTGCAGATCGCGGAAACCGGGCAAGGTCCGCGCGATCAGGTCGCATCAATGGGATGCTCGATCAAATGGAAGGCCGCATGACCATGGACAGACCCTGCCCGATCGTATTCGACTTGGACGGCACGCTGATCGACAGCGCGCCCGACATCCACGCCTGCGTGAACGCGGTCCTGCGCCAGCATCAGATCGCACCGCTGCCCTTGGCGCGGGTGCGCAGCTTCATCGGTGGCGGGGTCGAGCTGCTGTGGACCCGGATCATCGCCGCCTGCGGTATCGAGCCGGTGCATCGGCCCGCGCTGATCGCGGCCTTCATGGCGCGCTATCATGATGCCACGGCGCTGACGCGTCTGTTTCCGGGCGTGATCGAGGCTGTGGGACGGCTGGCCGATGCGGGTCATCCCCTGGGCATCTGCACCAACAAGCCGATGGGACCGACGCGCAGCGTGCTGCAACATTTCGCGTTGGATCGTCTGTTCCCTGTCGTTGTCGGAGGGGACAGCCTGCCGCAGCGCAAGCCCGACCCCGCGCCCTTGCGCCTGGCACTGCAGATGCTGGGCGTGGAAGGGAATGCACCCCGTGCGCTCTATGTGGGTGACAGTGAATTTGACGCCAATTGCGCGGCGGCGGTGCCGGTGCCGTTCCTGATCTATTCGGGCGGCTATCGCATGACGGCCATCGCCGATCTGCCGCATCACGCGGCCTTCGATCGCTTTGACGATCTGCCGGGTCTGGTGGATCAGGCGATGGCGCTCTAGGCAGCCGGCTTGACAACCGTCGACGAAAGACGCCACTTCGGGGCGGACCCGTGCACGAAAGGCCCCATGATGGATCTGCGCCAAATCAGCCCCAACCTCGCCGTCTCTCCGCAGATCCTGCCTGAGGATGTCCCGGCCTTGGCCGATGCGGGGTTCAAGGTCCTGGTCAACAACCGCCCCGACGAGGAGGTCGAGGCCGAGATCGATCACGATGCGATGGCACAGGCGGCAGAGGCTGCCGGAATGCGCTATCATTACCTGCCGTTCCACCCGGGCCAGATCACGCCGCAGCTGATCGCGGATTTTGGGACGGCGACCGTGGGACAGGGGCCGGTGATCGCATATTGTCGGTCCGGCAACCGCAGCACGGTCCTCTGGGCTCTGACGCAGGCCGGGCGCATGCCCGAGGATGAGATCCTGAAGACGGCCGACGCCGCCGGGTACGACCTCAGCGGCGTGCGGCCGCTGATCGCCTCGCTGGCCAGCCGCAAGGGATAGACCGGGCAGGGCAATGCCCCCTGCCCTGCCCCGTGTCGTCAGGCAGGTACGCCAAATGACCGCTTGACATTTGCAGTCCAACCAAGTCCGGAAAGATCATCGGCGCGAATCGCCGGGCGCTTCATCACGCTCGGCTTTTCGCCCATCATGGCGACCGGATCTGCCGCGCGCTCGTCCTCGGACATGCCGCGCCATGTCAGGCTTGCGCGGTTGATGATCTTGTCACCGAACTGCGCGACAAGGGCTGCACGCTCGTCAGCGGACAGCGGCTCCTTCTGGACATCGCGAAACTGTACCGTCCATCCGTTGTCCTGCAGGTCGGCCTGCGCCTTCTGGCAGGTCGAACAATGGGCAAGGCCGTACATCGTCAGCGTCTTGGACATGGATACCTCGTCAGATCAGGGGAACGAAGGGCACGCCGCAGGCGGTCAGGGTCAGGGTTGCCAGCAGGGCAAGGGTCAGGCGCATCGGTCGTGGTCCTTCATGGGTCAGGCCTGATGTATCGCCCCCCGCAGCAGGTGCCACAAGTCACAAATCGTCGCTGCCGGGGTCGTGGAACTGCGCGCGCACCCGGCGCATCGCCCACCAGACGCCAAGCACCGTCAGGGGCGTCAGCACGGCGACGACCAGCGTCTTGTCCAGCCCCGCGCGCCCCGCCAGCGGCGCCAGCGCATAGCTCAGCAGGCCCACCGCGTAATAGCTGATGGCGACGACCGACAGCCCCTCGACCGTGTGCTGCAGCCGCAGCTGCATGTCGGCGCGGCGGTCCATGCGGTGCATGATCTTCTGGTTCTGGGCGCTACGTTCCACGTCGACACGCGTGCGCAGCAGCTCGGCCGCGCGGGCTGTGCGTTCAAGCATCGTGGCCAGCCGCCGTTCCGCCGATTTCGCCGTGCGCATGGCCGGCTGGTACCGCCTGCGCATGAATTCGGTCAGCATCTGGCGGTCCAGAAACCGCGTCTCCCGCAGGGCGGCGATCCGGTCATGCACGATCGCCTCATAGGCGCTGTTGGCGCCGAACCGGAAGGAATGCAGGACGGCCTGCGCCTCCAGCTGGGTCGAGACCGCCAGCAGGTCATGCAGCAGCTGTTCCGCGGGCTGCGCGTCGTCGGTCATCGATTCCAGGATCGCGGTCAGGCGCGGCTCCAGCTCGTTCAGGCGGTTGCCCAGACCGCGCGCGCGCCCAAGGCCCAGCATCGACATGGCGCGATAGGTCTCCAGCTCGACCAGGCGATGCACCAGGCGCCCGATGCGGCCGTCCGACGTGCCGGGCCGCACGAAGATCGCGAACCGCATCCAGCCATCCGCATCGATGCGGAAATCACCCGCGACCATCGCGGTCTCGTCCAGCACCCAGATCGCGGCCAGGCTGTCGCGCGCGAACCAGCCGTCGATGCGGGCCAGCGCCTCGGCCGGGTCATCGGGCAGCAGGTCGACCTGGATCATCACCGCCGCGACGCGCTTGCCCGGCGCGGCGTGCTGCCAGGCATCGGGAAAGATCGCCGCCGCCGACGGGTCGAACGGACGGATCGGAAGACCCGGCGTCATCGCCATATAGGTCACGAACTCGGTGTGGCTCTCCCATTTCAGTTCGTGACGGCCAAGCTGGCCCTGATAGTGGCTGTCATCGGGATCGGGGCGTGGACCGCCATGGCGGCTGACCAGCTCGCCCAGATGCGCCAGATCCTGCGCCCGGTCGCGGTTGGCGGCGTCGCGCGGTTCCTTGAACGCCACGAAGACCGCGGTCGCCGGCGCGGTGATCCGCGGCGAGGGCCGGGCATGCAGTTCGTTGACCAGCGCATAGCGCAGGGGATGTTCTGTGGCCGGGTTCATCTGCCGCTCCTGAAGACGGGGCAACGGCCCCTGCCCCATTTCAAGACCACCGCGACAGGCGGCACAAGTGGGAACGCCCGCCGGCTGCGAACCGGCGGGCGTCCGTGGCACGATTGCGCCGGATCAGTCGATCATGGGCAGCAGCTTGTTGATGCTGTCCTTGGCGTCGCCATAGAACATCCGGGTGTTCTCCTTGAAGAACAGCGGGTTCTCGATGCCGCTATAGCCGGTGCCCTGCCCGCGCTTGGACACGAAGACCTGCTTGGCGCGCCACACCTCCAGCACCGGCATGCCGGCGATGGGGCTGTTCGGATCGTCTTGGGCTGCGGGGTTCACGATGTCATTCGACCCGATGATGATGACGACGTCGGTCGAGGGGAAATCCTCGTTGATCTCGTCCATCTCCAGCACGATGTCATAGGGGACCTTGGCCTCGGCCAGCAGCACGTTCATGTGGCCCGGCAGACGCCCCGCGACGGGGTGGATGGCAAAACGCACCGTCTTGCCCACCGCGCGCAGCTTGCGCGTCAGTTCGCTGACTGCGCCCTGCGCCTGCGCCACTGCCATGCCATAGCCCGGCACGATCACGACGCTGTCCGCCTCGTTCAGCGCGGATGCCACGCCGTCCGCATCGATGGCGATCTGCTCGCCCTCGATCTCGGCTGCGGGGCCGGTCTCTCCGCCGAAACCGCCCAGGATCACGCTGACGAAGTTCCGGTTCATCGCCTTGCACATGATGTAGGACAGGATCGCGCCCGACGATCCGACCAGCGCGCCCGTCACGATCAGCAGATCGTTCGACAGGGTAAAGCCGATCATCGCCGCCGCCCAACCGGAATAGCTGTTCAGCATCGACACCACGACCGGCATGTCCGCGCCGCCGATGCCCATGATCAGGTGATAGCCGATGAAGAACGCCAGCAGCGTCACCAGGATCAGCCAGAACACTGCCGGACCGACGCCGGTGAAATACAGCACCCCGATCAGCAGCGACAGCGCCAGCGCGCCCGCATTCAGCATGTGGCCGCCCGGCAGCTTCTTGGGCTTGCCGTCGACGCGGCCCGCCAGCTTGCCGAAGGCCACGACCGACCCGGTGAAGGTCACCGCGCCGATGAAGATGCCCAGGAAGACCTCGATCTTCAGCATGGCGATCTCGGGGGCGGTCTTGTGGGCCAGCAGGGCCGCAAAACCGGTCAGTTCGGCCTCGAACCCTTCGGCACGCAGGCGCAGGACGCGCGACAGTTCGATCTGGGCATTGAAGCCGACAAAGACCGCAGCCAGACCGACCAGCGAATGCATCGCCGCGACCAGCTGGGGCATCTCGGTCATCTGCACGCGCTTGGCGACCAGCCAGCCGCCGGTGCCGCCGATGGCGATCATGATCAGCGACAGCAGCCAGTTGCCTGCGCCCGGCCCGAACAGCGTCGCCACGACCGCAAGGCCCATGCCGACGATGCCGTACCAGATCGCGCGCTTGGCGCTTTCCTGTCCCGACAGCCCGCCAAGCGACAGGATGAACAGGACCGAGGCGACCACATAGGCCGCAGTGGTGAATCCGTATTCCATTGTCCCGACCCCTTACGACTTCTGGAACATGGCAAGCATGCGCCGGGTGACCATGAAGCCACCAAAGATGTTGACCGATGCCATCAGCACGGCCAGCGCGCCCAGGATCACGACCCAGGCCGATCCCGACCCGATCTGCATCAGCGCGCCCAGGATGATGATCGAACTGATCGCATTCGTGATGGCCATCAGCGGCGTGTGCAGCGAATGCGCCACGTTCCAGATCACCCGGAAGCCCACGAAACAGGCCAGCACGAAGACGATGAAATGCGACATGAAGCTGGCGGGCGCGATCAGTCCGATCAGCAGCACGACCAGACCACCGCCCAGCAGAAGCTTGATCTGGCTGGCGGTCTCGGCCTTGAAGGCCGCGGCGTCGGCGGCGCGGCGTTCGTCGGGGGTCAGCTCCTTCTTCTTCTCCTTGGGCTTCTGCGCGGCAATGGCGGCGACCTTGGGCGGCGGGGGCGGCCAGGTGACGTCGTGGTCATGCACGACCGTCGCACCGCGGATGACGTCGTCCTCCATGTTGTGGACGATGACGCCATCCTTCTTGGGCGTCAGGTCGGCCACGAAATGGCGGATGTTGTTGCCGTACAGCTCGGAGGCCTGCGCGCCCATGCGCGACGGAAAGTCGGTATAGCCGACGATGACCACGCCGTTGTCGGTGACGATGCGTTCGTCCGGCACGGTCAGGTCGCAGTTGCCGCCCTTTTCGGCCGCCAGATCGATGATGACGCTGCCCTGCTTCATCATGGCCACCATGTCGGCGGTCCACAGCTTGGGCGCGTCGCGTCCGGGGATCAGCGCCGTGGTGATGACGATGTCCATCTGGGGCGCCAGCTCGCGGAACCGGGCCAGCTGCTTCTCGCGGAACTCGGGGCTCGACGGCGCGGCATAACCGCCGGTGGCGGCGCCGTCCTGCGCGGGCGCGTCGAAGTCCAGATAGACGAACTCGGCACCCATCGATTCGATCTGTTCGGCCACTTCGGGGCGCACGTCAAAGGCATGGACCTGCGCGCCAAGGCTGACCGAGGTGCCGATGGCCGCAAGACCCGCAACCCCTGCCCCCACGACCAGCACCTTGGCCGGCGGAACCTTGCCTGCCGCCGTCACCTGTCCGGTGAAGAAGCGGCCGAAGTTGTTCGCCGCCTCGATGACGGCGCGATAGCCTGCGATGTTGGCCATCGACGACAGCGCGTCCATCTTCTGCGCGCGGCTGATGCGCGGCACCATGTCCATGGCGATCGCGGTGATGCCCTGGTCTTTGGCCTGCGCCAGCAGTTCGGCGTTCTGCGCCGGATAGAAGAACGAGATCAGAGTCTGCCCCGCCTTCATCTGGCCGATCTCGGCTGTGGTCGGCTGGCGTACCTTGGCCACCACGTCCACCGCATCGATCAGCTCCGCCGCGGTCTGGCAGACTGTCACGCCGGCACTGCGATAGTCGTCGTCAGCGAAACCTGCGCGCGCGCCCGCGCCGCTTTCCACGAACACGTCATGTCCCAGCTTGCCCAGATGCGCGGCGGTGGATGGCGTGATCGCCACCCGCGCCTCGCCCTCGAAGCTTTCCCTCGTTGCGCCAATCTTCATGGCTCTGATGCCCCCCGGTCTGGTGATCTTTCGTCGCAAACGTCATAGCATCGCGAAATATTGTTTCACAAGGCTGCGCTGTCGCGACCGGCTCGGAAAGACCATTGCGGCGGCTTGGGAACAACCGGTCCAGCGCATGTGAAAACGGCCCGGATGCGGATGCATCCGGGCCGTTCCGTGACCTGACCGGTCGGATCAGTTGGCCGGGGCCGGCGTCGTGGTGGTCGCCGGCGCGGTGGTCGCAGGCGGCGCAGGGGTGGTCGCGGGTTCTTCGACGCTGACGGCGTCGTCAACAGCGTCAGCCGCACTGTCTGCTGCCTCTGCTGCGGCATCCGCTGCGTTCGATGCGGCCTCGCCTGCACCGTCAACGGCGTTGTCGATCGCGGTGCCGGCTGCGTCGGCTGCGTTGCCTGCAGCTTCGACCGCGCTGTCAGCAGCGGCGCCGGCGGCATCGGCGGCGTCGTCGGCTGCACTGGCGGCACCGGCGGCGGCATCATCGGCGGCCTCGGACGCGCTCTCGGCTGCAGCCTCTGCTTCGGCTGCCGCGTTGTCGGCAGCGGCTTCGGCCTCGGAGGCCGCAGCATCGACTTCGGGTTCTTCGACAACGGCAGGGGCCGTGGTCGTCTCGGGGGCGGGTTCGGTGGTCGTCACGGTGGTGGTGTCACCTTCGACGACGGTCGTGTCGTCAGCCATGAAACGCTGCAGCACGAAATAGGCCAGCGCCAGCGCCAGCAGGACACCGATGATCAGCGGCAGCGCGGACGACTTGCGCTCCACCGGCTCGACATAGGTTTCCTTGGGGGTGGTGCCGGGTTTCACGCGGTTCGGATCGTTGGGATCATAGCTCATGCAGGTCTCCGATTCAGACTGTATTTTGACCGGGTTAGGTCGCGAAGCTGTGGCGTGTGACCGTTCGGCTGTCAACCGCCAACGCCCGACGCCACGCCTTGCGAGCCGGCGTTCAGGCGATTAACACCGACTAAAGGCCGGGGTTCCGCTTGCGGCCGCATTTTTACGAAAGGCCGCTGACCATGTCCGTCGAGAAACCGCAGCCTGTCCAGCACCTTGCCGATTACCGTCCCTGGCCGTTCACCCTGTCACAGACCCGGCTGGACGTGACCCTGGCCCCGCGCGACACGGTCGTTCTGACCGAACTGGACCTGGAACCGTCGGACCAGCCGGTCGATCTGGTGCTGGATGGCGGCGCGGGGCTGCGGTTGCAGTCGCTGCGCATCGACGGGCTGACCGTGGACCCGGCCCACGTCCTTCGCGACGACGAGACGCTGACCATCCGCGCCGCCGCCCTGCCCCGCGTGCCCTTCACGCTGGCGACCGACGTGCGCATCGATCCGCAGGACAACACCGCCTTCGAGGGCCTGTATCTGTCGGGCGGCATCTTCTGCACCCAGTGCGAGGCCGAGGGGTTTCGCCACATCACCTTCTATCCCGACCGCCCGGACGTGATGACCACGTTCCGCGTGACGCTGCGCAGCGACCTGGCGGTGCTGCTGTCGAATGGCAACCCCGTGCGCGCCCAGGACGGGGTCGCGGAATGGAACGATCCCTGGCCCAAGCCTGCCTATCTGTTCGCGCTGGTAGCGGGCGATCTGGTGGCGGTCAGCGACAGCTTTACCACCCGGTCGGGGCGCGCGGTCGATCTGAACGTCTGGGTCCGTCCCGGCGATCAGGACCGCGCGGGCTTTGCGATGGAGAGCCTGATCAAGTCGATGCGCTGGGACGAGGACGTCTATGGCCGCGAATATGACCTGGACGTCTTTAACATCGTCGCAGTCGACGATTTCAATATGGGCGCCATGGAAAACAAGGGGTTGAACATCTTCAACTCGAAACTGGTGCTGGCATCTCCGGATACCGCGACCGATGGCGACTACGAGCGGATCGAGGCGGTGATCGCGCATGAGTATTTCCACAACTGGACCGGCAACCGCATCACCTGCCGCGACTGGTTCCAGCTGTGCCTCAAGGAAGGGCTGACGGTCTTTCGCGACCAGCAGTTCACCAGCGACCTGCGCTCGGCCGCGGTCAAGCGGATCGAGGATGTGCAGACCCTGCGCGCGCGGCAGTTCCGCGAGGATCAGGGTCCGCTGGCCCATCCCCCGCGTCCCGACCGGTACGAGGAGATCAACAACTTCTATACCGCGACGGTCTATGAGAAAGGCGCCGAGGTCATCGGCATGCTGAAGCGGCTGGTCGGCGACGACGGTTATGCCCGCGCGCTGGACCTGTACTTCGACCGTCACGACGGCGATGCCGCCACCATCGAGGATTGGCTGAAGGTCTTCGAGGATGCCACCGGCCGTGACCTTGCCCAGTTCAAGCGCTGGTACACCGACGCCGGGACCCCTGTCCTGACCCTGCAGGAAACCTGGCAGGACGGCACGCTGACGCTGGACTTCGCGCAGCAGACGCCGCCCACTCCCGGCCAACCCGACAAGCCCGCCCGCGTCATTCCGATCGCGGTCGGCCTGATCGGCCCGAACGGCGACGAGGTCGCGCCGACCCGCGTCCTGGAGATGACCGAAGATCGGCAAAGCTTCAGCTTCGAAGGTCTGGGCGCACGGCCCGTCGCCTCGGTCCTGCGCGGGTTCTCGGCCCCCGTGATGCTGCAGCGGCAGATGGACGATGCGACGCGGGCCTTCCTGCTGGCCCATGACACCGACCCCTTTGCCCGGTGGGAGGCGGGGCGCGAACTGGCCCTGTCCGCCTTGACCCAGCTGGCGCGCGGAGAGGATGCGGGCGGCGACTACATCACCGCAATCGGCGCGCTGGCCGGCGATGCCGGGGCCGATCCGGCATTCCGTGCGCTGTGCCTGAACCTGCCCGGCGAGGAGGAGATCGCGACCCGTCTGGCCGCCACCGGCACCACGCCCGACCCCGATGCGATCCACCAGGCGCGTGCGGGGCTGGCCCGCCGCATTGCCATGGCGCATCAGGATCTGCTGGCAGAACTGTACGACACGATGACCGTGCCGGGCGCCTATTCCCCCGATGCGGACGCGGCTGCGCGCCGGTCGCTGCGCATCGCGGCGCTGGGGTTGCTGGGGCGGATCGACGGCGGCGACCGGGCCGAGGTGCTGTTCGGCATCGCGGGCAACATGACCGAACGCATGGCCGCACTGGCCGTGCTGCTGCGCCTTGGCCGCGGCGACAGCGCGTTGCGGATGCTGCACGACGAGTTCGCCGACAACCGGTTGGTCATGGACAAATGGTTCGGCATCCAGGTCATGGCCGCGCCCCCGTCTTACACCGTCGCCATCGCGGAACGGCTGGCCGCGCGCCCCGATTTCGACTGGAAGAATCCTAACCGCTTTCGCGCGCTGCTGGGCGGTCTGGCGGCGAACCATGCGGGGTTTCACGCGGCCGACGGGTCGGGCTATGCATTCACGGCGAATTGGCTGATGCGCATGGATGCGGTCAATCCCCAGATCGCCGCGCGCATGTCCACCGCGTTCGAGACATGGCCCCGCTATGACGCCGCGCGCCGCGATCACGCGCGCAATGCATTGGAACGGATCGCATCTCTCGCGGGTTTGAGCCGCAATACACGCGAGATGGTCTCGCGCATGATCGCTGCGGGACGCTGAGGGGGACGCGATGGGCAAGCATGAGGAGGCCCGCGCCGAGATGCAGGCGCGCCTGGACCCGCTGATCGCGGAGCGGGCGCCTTGGCTGTTTTCCGGACGTCCCCGCGACCGCGTGGCGCGGTGGGCGATGATGCATCTTCTGCGCTATCCCCGCACCGTCGATTTGGGTGCCGAGTTTCGCGACCTGCCCCCGGCCGAGATCTTCCGCCGGATGAGCGACCTGATCGTCCGCGATCTGCAGGTCGAAGGGTTGGAGCATATCCCTGCCACCGGCCCTGCCCTGATCGTGGCCAACCATCCCACCGGCATCGCAGATGGGATCTTCCTGAATGCGGTGATCTCGCAGCTGCGCGACGACGTGTTCATCTATGCCAACCACGACATGATCCGCGTCTTGCCGCAGATGATCGACATGATCGCCCCCGTCGAATGGCGGGTCGAAAAGCGCAGCCATGCCAAGACCCGCGCGACGATGGACTATACCCGCGACGCGATTGCGGCGGGCCGGATCGGCCTGATATTTCCGTCGGGCCGCCTTGCCAAGCGCACCGGCCTGACCCTGAACGAGCGTCCTTGGATGGCAAGCGCCGCAATGATCGCCCGCAAGTTCGATCTGCCGGTGATCCCGCTGCGCATCCGTGCGCGCAATTCCGCGCTGTTCTATTTGTTCGACAAGATCCATCCGACGCTGCGCGACGTGACGCTGTTCAACGAGGTGCTGAACAAGACCGGCCAACCCTATCGCGTGACCATCGGCGCACCGATCATGCCCGCGGATCTGCCGCGCAGCAGCGACGAGGCGATCCTGGCGTTGCGGCAGGCCGTCCTGTCCCTGCCCACGCCGGGCAGCACCGCGATCCGCCTAACCCGCAGCCGCGGCGTCGCCCGCCTGACCGGAGCACGGCGCCCCGTCGGCGGCTGATTGCGTCCCGCGACGGCCTGGGGGCCAGCCCCCCGGACCCCCCGCCCGGTGCCTGTGCCCGATGGGACGTCAGAGGCCCGTCACGTCACCATGTCATCACGATGGATCAATGCCGCCCGACCGGGATAGCCCAGGATCGTCTCGATCTGTGCAGAGTGATGACCGGCGATGGCGCGCACTTCCGTTGCGGTATAGCGGATCAGCCCGGTCGCCAGACGCTGGCCGGCGTGGTCGGTGATCGCCACCGGATCGCCGCGCCCGAAATCGCCCTGCACCTGCGTCACGCCCGCGGGGAGCAGCGATTTGCCGCGGCCAAGCGCCAGGCGCGCGCCATCGTCCACGATGACCGTGCCCTTGGGCTTCATCGCGGCGATCCAGCGCTTTCGGGCAAGCTGCGGATCCGCCTCGGGCAGGAACCACGTAGTCCGGGCGCCCTGTGCAACGGCCGACAGCGGGCGGAGGACCGACCCCTCGGCAATCGCCATCGCACACCCGCCCGCCACCGCGGTGCGCGCGGCCATCAGCTTGGTCTTCATGCCGCCCTTGGACAGGCCCGACACGGGGTCGCCGCCCATCGCCTCGATCTCGGGGGTGATCGTCTCGATCACCGGCAGATGGCGGGCCGTCGGATCGGTCTTGGGGTTTGCCGTATAGAGCCCGTCGACATCCGACAGCAGCAGCAGCTGGTCCGCGCCGCAGGTCACGGCGATCTGCGCGGCCAGGCGATCGTTGTCACCAAAGCGGATCTCGTCGGTGGCGACGGTGTCGTTCTCGTTCACGATGGGCACGACGCCCAGGCCCAGCAGGGTCTGCATCGTCGCGCGGCTGTTCAGATAGCGGCGACGATCTGCGCTGTCCTCCAGCGTCAGCAGCACCTGTGCGGTGATGACGCCGTGGGGTGCCAGGGCCTCTTCATAGGCACGGGCCAAGCGGATCTGGCCGACGGCCGCCGCGGCCTGAGCCTGTTCCAGCGGCAGCGCGCCGGAAGGCAGGCCCAGCACCCGCCGCCCAAGCGCGATCGATCCCGAACTGACCAGCACGACGTCGCAGCCTTGCGCCCGCCATGCGGCTACGTCATCGCACAGACCGCGCAGCCAGTCGCCGCGCAGGCCCTCGGGGCCGACCAGCAGCGCCGAGCCGATCTTGACGACCAGCCTGCGGGCCCCGCCAAGCTGCGGCACGCTCACGGCTGCCATGTCCCCTCGGGCGTTTCGGGGGCGGCGGGGGCGCGCGAGGGCTCGATCTGGGTCCACAGCGCGCGCAGCACGTCGGTCACGCCGGTCCGGGCCACGCCCGACATCAGCATGACCGGATGGCCCAGCTCTGCCTCCAACGCGGCGCGGCGCTTGGCGATCTCCTCCTCCTCCAGCGCATCGATCTTGTTCAGCGCGGTTACGCGAGGCTTATTCATCAGCACCGGCGAATAAGCCTCCAGCTCGGTCAGGATGGTGCGCGCATCCTCGGCCACGGTCTCGGATGTACCGTCCACCAGATGCAGCAGCACGTTCGACCGTTCGACATGGCCCAGGAACTGATCGCCTAGGCCCCGGCCCTCGCTCGCGCCCTCGATCAGACCCGGAATGTCGGCCATCACGAATTCGCGCCCGTCCACGCCGACAACGCCCAGGTTCGGGTGCAGCGTGGTAAAGGGGTAGTCGGCGATCTTGGGGCGCGCGTTCGACACGGCGGCCAGGAAGGTTGACTTGCCGGCATTGGGCAGACCCACCAGGCCCGCATCCGCGATCAGCTTCAGCCGCAGCCAGATGGTCCGCTCGACCCCCTCCAGCCCAGGATTGGCAGTGCGCGGGCTGCGGTTGGTCGAGGACTTGAAATGCAGGTTCCCCCAGCCCCCGTTGCCGCCCTTGGCCAACAGCACGCGCTGTCCGACCTCGGTCATGTCCGCGATCACGGTCTCCTCGTCCTCGTCCAGGATCTCGGTGCCGACGGGCACCCGCAGCACGACGTCGTCGGCGGACTTGCCGGTCATCTGGCTGCCCATGCCGTGCTGGCCGGACTTGGCAAAGAAATGCTGCTGATAGCGGAAGTCGATCAGGGTATTCAGCCCATCGACCGCCTCGGCCCAGACATCGCCGCCGCGGCCGCCGTCGCCGCCATCGGGACCGCCGTATTCGATGAACTTCTCGCGGCGGAACGACACGCAGCCCGCGCCACCCCCGCCCGAGCGGATATAGACTTTGGCGAGGTCGAGAAATTTCATGGGACAGCTCCTTTTGCCGGATGCCGATACGCCCTTGACGCCTGTGGCGCAAGGGTTCCGGGCTGGCAATGCCGGGATGCGCGCCTATGTAATGGTCAAAGGAGACCGCGATGATCCGTTTCGACAACAGCTATGCCCGGATGCCGCAAGGGTTCTTTGCCCGCGTGGACCCCACCCCCGTGACCGCCCCCAGCCTGCTTGCGCTGAACGGACCGTTGGCGGATCGACTGGGGCTGGACCGCGACGCGCTGACGGTCGAGATGCTGTCGGGCAATGCCGTCCCGCAGGGTGCGGCGCCGCTGGCCCAAGCCTATGCCGGGCACCAGTTCGGCGGCTTCGTGCCGCAGCTGGGCGACGGGCGCGCCGTCCTTCTGGGAGAGATCGTGGCCCCCGACGGGGCGCGTTTTGACATCCAGCTGAAGGGATCGGGGCCGACGCCCTTCTCTCGTCGCGGCGACGGGCGGGCCTGGATGGGGCCGGTGCTGCGCGAATACCTGGTCAGCGAGTTCATGGCGGCGATGGGCGTGCCCACGACCCGCGCGCTGGCCGCCGTCGCCACGGGCGATCAGGTGTGGCGAGAACAAGGCGGCCTGCCCGGTGCCGTCCTGACCCGCGTCGCCGCCAGCCACATCCGCGTCGGCACGTTCCAGTACTTTGCCGTGCGCGACCGCAAGGATGCACTGGCGGCCCTGACCGACCACGTGATCGTGCGCCACTATCCCGACACGGACGGCCCCTTGGCCCTGCTTGACCGGGTGGTTGCCGCGCAGGCCGAAACCATCGCGCAATGGATGGCGCTGGGCTTCATCCACGGAGTGATGAACACCGACAACATGGCGATCTCGGGCGAGACGATCGACTACGGGCCCTGTGCCTTCATGGACGTCTATCACCCCGACACGGTCTTTTCCTCTATCGATCGCCAAGGCCGCTATGCCTGGGCGAACCAGCCCCAGATCGCGGTCTGGAACCTGGCCCAGTTCGCGACCTGCCTGATCCCCCTGATGGGAGAGGAGGAGGCCGCGGTCGAGGCCGCGACCACCGCCGTCCATCGCTTTGCACCGCTGTATCAGGCCGCGTGGCTGCGCCGGTTCGGCGACAAGCTGGGCATCGACGGTGCCGCGAACCAGTCGCTGATCGAGAGCCTGCTGCAGATGATGGCCGAACAGCGGGCCGATTTCACCCGTGTCTTCGCGGGCCTGTCGGAGGGGACCGCGCGTGACGAATTCGCCGACCCCGCGGCCTTCGACACCTGGGCCCGCGACTGGAAGGCGCTGTCGCCCGACACGACCGTGATGGCCCGGGCCAACCCGCGGCGCATTCCGCGCAACCACCGGGTCGAACAGGCGATCGCATCCGCCGTGGCGGGCGACATGGCGCCATTCGAACGACTGTTCGACGCGATCACCCATCCGCGCGACCTGCGCACCGATTGGGCAGATCTGGCGCAGGCACCGACACCTGCGCAGGCGGTTCGCCAGACGTTCTGCGGCACCTGACGGGGTTGTGCGCGCCTGCCCCTTGCGCGTGACGCGGACCCCGCCAAGATCACCCGCAACGCCAGTTCGGACGGATTGATGCTGAAGATCGCAAGCTACAACCTGCACAAGTGCCGTGGGATGACCGGCCCGCATGCGCCGCTGCGCAACCTGGCGGTGATCCGGTCGCTGGACCCGGACATCATCGCGCTGCAGGAGGTAGATTTTCGCCTTGGCGCACGCCCCGAGGCCCTGCCGCGCAACCTGATCCAGTCGGAAACGGGGCTGGTGCCTGCCGACATCTACGGCACGACCGAAAGCAGCCTGGGCTGGCATGGCCAGACGATCCTGATGCGCCCGCATCTGGCCGAACAGGCGGTGCTGCGCCGGCTGCCCCTGCCGGGTCTGGAGCCGCGCGGCGCGGTGGCCCTGCGCCTGCCGGGCCTGACGCTGATCGGCGCGCATCTGGGGCTGGCGCGGTCGTCGCGGCGCGCGCAGCTGGCCCGGATCACCGCGCAGGCCTCTCGGATCGCGGACGACCACATCGTGATGATGGGCGATTTCAACGAATGGCGCGACGACCGGGGTCTTGAATCGCTGGCCGGGTTCCGGGTCGTGGCGCCGGGACCGTCCTGGCCCGCGCCCCTGCCCCGGCTGCGGCTGGACCGGATGGCCCTGTCCACGAACCTGCACGTCCTGGAAACCGGCGTCTTCAACGAGGCCGGGGCGCGCGACGCGTCCGACCACCTGCCGATCTGGGCGCGCATCCGCTTTCCGTGAAGATTGCGAAACCGGGCTTGCGGCGCTAACAAGGCGCCAAGCATCAACCGGAGTGCGCTTATGACCGCCATCATCGACATCTTCGCCCGTGAAATCCTGGACAGCCGCGGCAACCCGACCGTCGAGGTCGACGTGACCCTGGAAGACGGAACCATGGGCCGCGCGGCCGTTCCCTCCGGCGCGTCGACCGGCGCGCACGAGGCGGTCGAAAAGCGCGACGGCGACAAGTCCCGCTATATGGGCAAGGGCGTGCTGGAGGCGGTGGCCGCCGTCAACGGCGAGATCGCCGAGAATCTGGTGGGCGAGGATTCGACCGAACAGCGCGCCATCGACATGATGATGTGCGAGCTGGACGGGACGCCCAACAAGGGCCGCCTGGGCGCCAACGCGATCCTGGGCGTGTCGATGGCAGTGGCCAAGGCGGCGGCGGATGCGACCAACCAGCCGCTGTACCGCTATGTCGGCGGCACCAGCGCGCGCATCCTGCCGGTCCCGATGATGAACATCATCAACGGCGGCGAACATGCAGACAACCCGATCGACATTCAGGAATTCATGATCATGCCCGTCGCCGCGGAGAACATCCGCGACGCCGTGCGCATGGGCTCGGAGATCTTCCACACGCTGAAGAAGGAGCTGTCGGCGGCGGGCCTGTCCACGGGCATCGGCGACGAGGGCGGCTTTGCCCCGAACCTGTCCTCGACCCGCGACGCCCTGGATTTCATCCTGAAGGCCATCGAGAAGGCCGGCTATCGTCCTGGCGACGACATCATGCTGGCGCTGGACTGCGCGTCCACCGAATACTTCAAGGGCGGCAAGTACGAGATGAAGGGCGAGGGCAAGTCCCTGACCCCCGGCGAGAACGTCGATTACCTGGCCGCGCTCTGCGACGCCTATCCGATCCTGTCTATCGAGGATGGCTGCGCCGAGGATGACTGGGACGGCTGGAAGCAGCTGACCGACCGTCTGGGCGACCGCGTGCAGCTGGTCGGCGACGACCTGTTCGTGACCAACCCCGTGCGCCTGGCCCAAGGGATCGAGCGTGGTTGCGGCAACAGTCTGCTGGTCAAGGTCAACCAGATCGGCACGTTGTCGGAAACGCTGGACGCCGTGCGCATGGCCGACCGCGCGGGCTATACCAGCGTCATGTCGCACCGTTCGGGCGAGACCGAGGACGCGACCATCGCCGACCTGGCCGTCGCCACCAACTGTGGTCAGATCAAGACCGGTTCACTGGCCCGTTCCGACCGGTTGGCGAAATACAACCAGCTGATCCGCATCGAGGAAATGCTGGGCGCCACCGCCGAATACGCCGGCCGCAGCATCCTGCGCTGACCCTCAGTCCGGCCCCGCGTCGGGGCCGGACCTTGCCATCTGGCCCAGGGTCTGCAGCGCGGCGGCCAGCCTGTCGCGCGGCATCCGACAGTTCAGCGCGATGCGCACTCCCTGCACCGGCGCCTGTGCCGGTCCGCAGAAATCCGACGACGGGCGCACGATCACCCCCGCCGCCGCCGCGCGAGACGCGAAATCGGCGGCCGTCCAGGGCGCGGGCAGCGGCAGCCAGACCATCGGCACGCCGGCCTGACCCCGCGCATCCAGACCCGCCAACGCCTCCTGCGCCAAGGCCAGCCGATCCGCCACCTGCGCCTGAACCTCGCGGGCGATCCGATCGCCATCGCCGGACCGCAGCAGCCGCGTCACAAGCCCGGTGATCGGCTGTGACAGGCCCATATGACTGTGCTGCGCGGCGACGCGCCCCGCCTGGCCCATCCCCTCGGGGCAGATCAGCACGCCGAAGCGCAGGCCCGCGGCGATGATCTTCGACAGGCTGCTGACATGCCAGACCCGCTCCGGCGCCAAGGCGCGCAGGCTGGGGGGCGCATCGGGACGCGGGCTGGGCGCATAGCATTCATCCTCGATGATCTGCAGGTCGTGGCGGCGGGCCACTTCGACGATGCGGTCGCGCCGGGCGGCCCCCATCGACGCCAGCGTCGGGTTCTGCGCCGAGGGCGTCAGGCACACCAGCCGCGCCCCCGTGGCGCGGGCGACGCGGTCCAGATCCTCGGGGATCATGCCCTGATCGTCCAGCGCCACCGCCTGTGTCTGGGCGCGCATCAGGCGTGCCGCGTGGGTGATGCCGGGATAGGTCAGCGCCTCGACCATGACCTGCGCAGTCTGATCCGCCAGGCACAGCGCCATGACCAGCGTGATCGCGTGTTGACCGCCGTGCGTCAGGACCATGTCGTGGTCGGCCACCGTCCCCAGGGGTCGGACGGACATCCAGTCCAATGCCGCGCCCCGGCAATCCTGGTCGCGGCTGAGCGGGGTGTAATCCAGGACCGACGCGTCCATGTCCGCCGCCATCGCCGCCAGATGCGTGGCCAAGACCCGCGCCTGGCCGCAATCAGGCAGCTGCGGGATGCGCAGGTCGGCCGGGCCCTGCGGCGATGCGGGGTGGTCCAGGCTTTCGTACAGCAGCGGCTGCGGCACCGGGCGACGGGGGCGCGCCGCGGCGATGAAGCTGCCGCGTCCCACATGGCTTTCCACGACACCTTCGGCGGCGGCCACCTGATAGGCCCGGGCGACGGTTCCGGTCGTGACCTTCAGCCGCCAGGCCAGGTCGCGCATCGGCGGCAGGCGCGTGCCGGGCGCCAACTGGCCCGACCGCGCGGCCTCGCGCAGGGCGTTGGCCAGGGCGCGGAACTTGGGTCCGGGCTGGCCGGTCAGGTCGGGCTGCCAATCCTCGATGCGCATCTGAGCCTCCTTGCCGCGACATCCCTGATAATGCGCCGTTTTTGCGGGCACAATCGCCTGCGTGCGGTTGCGCGACCGCATCAGGGCCGACGGCGTGAAATAACTTTGGGGGATCGGTCTCAGAACACTCGACAGGCCCGAAAGCGGGGCTAAACTGTCGGCCATGCAGGGTGGGAAGTTGCGGGCCGAGGGGGCCCACCGACCCAAGCGGAGGAGACAGAATGAAAGATTCCAAAGCGTTGGACCGGCGGTCCTTCATCGCGCGGGCGTCCATCGGCGGTGCTGCGGCGGCAGCCGGCAGCGTGCTGGCCGCGCCCGCCATCGCGCAAGAGGCACCGCAGATCAACTGGCGCCTGGCCTCCAGTTTCCCCAAGTCGCTGGACACCATCTATGGCGGGGGCGAGGAACTCGCGAAGCGCTTGTCCGAAGCAACTGATGGCCGTTTTCAGATCCAGGTGTTTTCGGCCGGAGAGATCGTGCCGGGCCTTGACGCGATCAACGCCACCACCGACGGTACGGTCGAATGTTCGGCGTCCGTGGGATACTACAACTGGGGCAAAGACCCGGCCTTCGCCTGTGGCGCGGACCTACCCTTCACCTTCTCGGCGCGTGCCAAGAACGCCTACAACTATCACGGCGGCGGGATCGAGAACTATAATACCTTCCTGGAACAGTACAATCTGGTCGCTTATCCGGGCGGCAACACCGGTGTCCAGATGGGCGGTTGGTACCGGAAGGAAATCAACAGCCTGGCCGACCTGCAGGGCCTAAAGATGCGGATTTCGGGTCTGGCCGGTCGCGTGGTCGAAAAACTGGGCGTGGTGCCTCAGCAGATCGCCGGCGGGGACATCTATCCGTCGCTGGAGCGCGGGACGATCGATGCGGCCGAATGGGTCGGCCCGTATGACGACGCCAAGTTGGGCTTCCAGAAGGTTGCGCCCTACTATTATTATCCCGGTTTCTGGGAGGGTGGCCCGACTGTCTGCTTCTTTGTGAACAAGGGACAGTGGGACCAGTTGCCCGCGAACTATCAGTCGCTGTTCCGCACCGCGGCTCAGGCCACCGACCAGAACATGCTTGCCAAGTACGACTATCTGAACCCGACAGCTCTCAAGGAACTGGTCGGTTCCGGCGCCCAGTTGCGCTCGTTCAGCGAGGAAATTCTGGCAGCATCGTTTGCCGCTTCGAACGAGGTCTATGCCGAAGTTTCTGCAGAGAACGAGTCCTTCAAGACGCAGTACGAGGCGATGCTGCAGTTCCGCGACGACTGGTACCTGTACCAGCAGACCGCCGAATACACGTTCGACACGTTCATGATGATCCAGCAGCGCAACGGCACCCTGGCCGTCGGCGGCTGATCGGTCGACCCGACCGGAATGCGAAACCCCCGCGCAGATGCTGCGCGGGGGTTTTTCGTTGGTGCATCGGGCCCGCGGTGACGGGCCCGCCCGTCAATTCCCCGACAGGCCCGGAGGAGGCCCGCCTAAGCCCAAGCTCACCCCGCCGGAGGGTGCCGCCGCCTCGGGGGTCGCGGCTTCCGGTTCGGGGCTGGTCGGTGCGGGTGCATCCGGGACGGGTGCGTCCGGGGTCGGCGTCGCCGGAGCCGGCTGTTGCTGGCCGAAGGGCGATCCGCCCAATCCGCCAAGCGTGCCGAACCCGCCGCTGCCACCCTGCGGGGCCGCGGCGCCGCCGCCCAGCCCACCACCGAGGCCGCCACCGAGACCGCCGCCAAGCCCCCCGCCCATGGGGATCTCGATCCGCATGTTCGACGTGTCCACGACCGGTCCCTTGTAATGCATGACCATGCCCGGGAACGCGATCACCGCCGCGATCATCAGGACCTGAAGCCCCACGAAGGGAACCGCGCCGCGATAGATGTTCAGGGTGGTGATCGGGTCCATCATCAGACCGGTGATCTTGTCACGATAGGATTTCCGCGGCGCGACCGAGCGCAGATAGAACAGCGCAAAGCCCACGGGTGGCGTCAGGAACGATGTCTGCATCGTCACCGCGAGTATCACCCCGAACCAGACCAGATCGACGCCAAGCGCATTTGCCGCCGGGATCAGCAGCGGAACGATGACGAAGGCCAGCTCGAAGAAGTCCAGGAAGAAGCCAAGGATGAAGATGATGATGCAGGACACGATCAGGAAGCCCGTGACCCCGCCGGGAAGCGCGGTCAGCAGGTCGCGCACCCAGATATGGCCGTTGACCGAATAGTAGGTCAGCGAGAAGACGGTCGCGCCCAGCAGGATGAACATCACGAAGGCCGACAGCTTGACTGTCGACAGCAGCGCCTGGTTCAGCACGTCGAAGCTGAGGCGGCGCTTGATCGCCGAGAGGATCAGCGCGCCCATCGCACCCATCGCGCCGCCCTCGGTGGGCGTGGCGATGCCCAGGAAGATCGTGCCCAGCACCAGGAAGACCAGCGCCAGGGGCGGGATCATCACGATGATGACCTGCCGCGTCATCGGCGACAGCCAACGTCCGCCCGTGGCACGGTCGGCGACCGCCAGGATCAGCAGGACCACGACCGCCAGGGTCGCCGCCCAGATGGGCGCGTTCGTGACGCCGTTGGCGTCCATCCAGCGGCTGGCCAGCTGGAAGATCGCGACGGCCAGCACGATCACCACGGCCAGCGACCAGCCGCCGCCGCCCAGGCTGCGCGCCTCCAGCGGCAGGGCGGGCATGGCCTTGGGGCGCAGGATCGACAGGATCAGGACATAGACGATGTAGACGCCGACCAGCGCCAGCGCCGGGACCATCGCCGCCTTGTACATGTCGCCGACGGAACGGCCCAGCTGGTCGGCCAGCACGATCAGCACCAGCGACGGCGGGATGATCTGCGCCAGCGTCCCCGACGCCGCGATCACGCCCGTCGACAGGCTTTTGTCATAGCCGTAGCGCATCATAATCGGCAGAGAGATCAGGCCCATCGAGATGACCGAGGCCGCGACCACGCCGGTCGTTGCCGCCAGCAGCGCGCCGACCAGGATCACGGCATAGGCAAGGCCGCCGCGGACCGGGCCGAACAGCTGACCGATGGTGTCCAGAAGCTCCTCGGCCATGCGCGACCGTTCCAGCACGATCCCCATCAGCGTGAAGAACGGGATGGCCAGCAGCGTGTCATTGCGCATCACGCCGAAGACGCGGTCCCCAAGCGCCCCCAGCAGGTTCCAGCCCAGGTTCACCTGGTCGGACAGGGGCGTCAGGAACACCCCGAAGAAGAAGAACAGCAGCCCGTTGGCCGCCAGCGCAAAGGCGATCGGATAGCCGAACAGCAGGAACGCCACCATCGAGAAGAACATGATGGGGGCAAGGTTGTGGGCGATAAGGTCGATCACGGGCGGCGCTCCGGTTCATCGGTCTGGTCGGTGCGGCCCGTCAGCATCAGCCCGGCCTCGTGATTGGCGGCCTCGTTCGGGCCGGTGTTCTGGTGCGGATCGGGAATGATGCCGCGCATGACGGCGATCTTCTTGACGATCTCGGACAGGCCCTGGGCGAACAGCAGGCCAAAGCCCACCACCAGCACGCCCCGCGCCGGCCAGAGCGGCAGGCCGCCCGCGTTCATCGAGATCTCTCCGGTGCGGATGCTGCCCATCAGCGCGGGCCAGGTCAGCCACAGCATGACCGTGGTGAAGGGCATCAGGAACAGGATCGTGCCCAGAAGGTCGATCCAATGCTGCACCCGACGCGACCAGCGGCCATAGATCACGTCGATGCGGATATGTTCGTTCTCGAGCAGCGTCCAGGCCGAGGCCAGCATGAAGGCCGCGCCGAACAGGTACCACTGCGCCTCCAGCCAAGCGTTCGACGACATGCTGAACACCTTGCGGACGACCGCGTTGACGGCGCTGATGACGACGGCCAGCAGGATCAGCCAGGCGACGCTGCGCCCGATCAGCGTCGTGACGCGGTCGATGCCGCGCGAAAGGGCCAACAGGCCGCTCATGATATGCTCCTCCCTCAAGGTACGGCCTTCGGCCGCGGTCCGGTTGACCCGGTCGTTCTGGCTGGCAGGATATGCGGCAAGCGGCCTGCGCGGGTCAAGGTTTTCCGCCAGTTGACCCTAGGTCAGCGCGGCCATCCCGACCAGCGCCGCACATTCCGCAAGCAGCACCGACGCGCCCAGCACATCGCCCGTCTGCCCGCCCAGCAGGCGGCAGGCGCGGCGCGAGACCGCCACGACCGACAGCCCGATCAGCGCCATCGCCAAGGCCGCGGCCCCCGGTTCCGGCGCACCCAGCAGCAGTGCCAGAACGCCCGTCAGCGTGGCCGCCACCACCGCCCGGCGCGAGGGCTG
>NZ_VDDD01000042.1 GCF_006151785.1 Paracoccus marcusii | reverse complement strand
GCCCGCAGCGCCGCCTGCGGCCCCGCCGCCCCTGCCCGGCGGCACGGCACCACGCTGGCATGTGGCCATCGACGGCGCGGCCGCGGGGCCCTTTGCGCAATCCGACCTGCTGCGGCTTGTGGCCGAGGGGCGCCTGACCCCTGCCACGCTGGTCTGGACCGAAGGGCAGGATGGCTGGCTGGAGGCCGGTCAGGTCCCGGCCTTGGCCACCATCCTTGGTGCGACGCCGCCGCCCCTGCCGCGCTGAGGACCGGATGATCCCGGCCGAACACCGCTTTCCCTGCGGACAATGCGGGGCCAGCCTGACCTTTCGCCCCGGCCAGCAGGAGCTTGTCTGCGATTGGTGCGGCCACCGGCAAACCATCGGCCCCGGCCCCGCCCGTGCGCCGGGGCGCAAGGCCGATGACAGCAGCGCCGACCCCGCCCTGCAATGGTCCGAGGGCCCGCGGGCGACGGGCCCCGCGCTTCGCGAGATCCCCCTGGCCGAGGGGCTGGATCTGTCTCAGGGTGCCGCGGACATCGTGCAGACCGTCCGCACCCTGTCCTGTCCGAACTGCGGGGCACAGGTCGATCTGGACGCCGACCATCACGCCAGCGCCTGCCCCTTCTGCGCAACGCCGGTCGTCACTGACACCGGCCCCACGCGCCGCATCAAACCGCAGGGGGTGATGCCCTTTACCCTGACCGAGGCGCAGGCCCGCGCTGCGATGAAGGCGTGGCTGGGCAGCCTGTGGTTCGCCCCGTCCGGCCTGACGGCCTATGCGCGCAAGGATCGGCGGCTGAGCGGGATCTATTCCCCCTTCTGGACCTTCGACGCCGACACGACGTCGCGCTATCGCGGCCAGCGGGGCGATGCGTATTACGTCATGGTGCAAAGCACCCAGACAGTGAACGGCCGGACGCAGACGGTCAGCCGCCAGGAACGCCGCATCCGCTGGACCCCGGTGTCGGGTCAGGTCGCGCGCCAGTTCAACGACGTGCTGATCCCCGCATCGACCGCGCTGCCGCCGCGCTTCTCCGAGGCGATGAAGCCCTGGGATCTGTCGGCCGTGGCGGAATACGACCCCCGCTTCCTGTCGGGGTTCGAGGCCGAGGGGTACACCGTCCCCCTGGCGGACGGTCACGGGGCCGCACGCCAGCAGATGGCGCAGGTCATCCACCAGGACGCCTGCCGCAGCATCGGCGGCGCGGAACAGCGCGTCGATCACGTCGACAGCCGCTTTGTGAACGAGACCTTCAAGCACGTCCTGCTGCCGATCTGGGCTGCGGCCTATCGCTACAACGGCGCAAGCTACCGTTTCGTGGTCAATGGCCAGACCGGCAAGGTCATGGGCGAACGCCCGTATTCGGCATGGAAAATCGCCGGGGCCGTCGCCGTGGCACTGGTAGCGTTAGCAGCCATCCTGTATCTGACCCAATAGGGCCGAACCAAGGGGGACCGACCATGATCCTGTGCGCAGGCGAATCGCTGATCGACATGGTGCCGTCCGACGGCACCTTCCGCCCGCTGGCCGGCGGCGCGGTCTACAATACCGCCATCGCGCTTGGGCGGCTTGGCCAGGACACGGGCTATCTGTGGCCGATCAGCCGCGACCCCTTCGGCGACCAGATCCTGCGGCCGCTGGCCGAGGCCGGGGTGAACACCGACCTGTGCCCCCGCACCGACCGGCTGACCACGCTGGCGCTGGTGACGCTGACGAACGGCGAGGCGCGCTACTCCTTCTACGACGAGGGCTCCGCCGGGCGGATGCTGCTGCCCGAGGATATCGGGCCGCTGCCTGATACCGTGACCGCGCTCTTCGCCGGCGGCATCAGCCTGGTGCCCGACCCCTGCGGCGGCACCATCGAGGCGTTGATCGCGCAGCATCACGACCGCCTGCCCGTGATGATCGATCCCAACATCCGGCCGTTCTTCATCACCGATGCGGGAGCCTATCGTGCGCGGCTGGCCCGGCTGTTGCCCATGGCCGATATCGTCAAGCTGTCGGCCGACGACCTGGAATGGCTGCACCCCGACCTGTCGCCCGAAGACGCCGCCCGCGCGGTGCTGGCCACCGGCCCCAAGCTGGTCCTGCAGACCGGAGGAGAGGCCGGCGCCAAGGCGATCTGGGCCGGAGAGACAGTCCACGCCCCCGCCGTGCGCGCCACCGTGGCCGACACGATCGGCGCGGGCGACACGTTCAACGCGGGCGTGCTGGCCTCGCTGGACCGCCAGGGCCTGCTGACCAAGGACGCCATCGCGGCGATCACCCCCGCCCAGATCCACGCGGCGCTGACGCTCGGCGCGCAGGCTGCCGCCGTCACCGTCTCGCGCCCCGGCGCAAACCCGCCCTGGTCACACGAAATGCCTGCCTGATCTGGGGGAGGGTCCGGGAGGGGCGCAGCCCCGTCCGGGTGGGGGGTGCGGGGGGCTGGCCCCCCGCCCTTCCGTCGCGGGACGCAACGGGCTCAGTCCGCCGGGTGCCACCCGCCGCTGCGCGGCTCTTCGGCTTCGTCATCCTTGTCGGCCTCGGTGGCCGTGCCGGTGAACGCCTCGAACGCGCCTTTCTGCCGCGCGGTCCAGCGCAGATCCAGATGCAGCCCGTCCTCGCCTGCCTCCTCGCGCTCGACCACGCCGGCCTCGTGCAGCCAGGCACGGCTGCGCCCATCGGCAAAATCCAGCACCACCTGCCCCTCCACGCGCGGCTCGTCCAGAACCTCGCCCAGCTGACGGTCGATGGCGGCGATCAGGTCGTCCAGCCCCTCGCCCGACAGGGCGCTGACCGCCTGCACGCCCTCGGTGCGGGCATCGGTGCGGCGCAGGGCCGCCCGGGTGTCGTCGCCCAGGGCGTCGATCTTGTTCCAGACCTCGATCGCGGCCACGTCCTCGTCCACGCCCAGACTGTCCAGGATCGCGGCCACGTCATGGGCCTGCTCCTCGGTCTCGGGGTGGCTGATGTCGCGCACATGCAGGATCAGGTCGGCCTCCAGCACCTCCTCCAGCGTGGCGCGGAAGGCCGCGACCAGCTCGGTCGGCAGATCGCTTATGAAGCCCACCGTGTCCGACAGGATCACCTTGCGCCCCGAATTCGCGCCCTGCGCGTCAGGCAGGCGGATCGCCCGCATGGTGGGATCCAGCGTCGCGAACAGCATGTCCTTGACGAACACGTCTGCCCCGGTCAGCCGGTTGAACAGCGTCGATTTCCCGGCGTTGGTGTATCCCACCAGCGCGACGATCGGATAGGGCACCTTCGCACGCGATGCGCGGTGCAGGCTGCGGGTCTTGACCACGCGGTCCAGCTGCCGGCGCAGGCGCGTCATCTGGTCGTCGATGGCGCGACGGTCGGCCTCAATCTGCGTCTCGCCGGGACCGCCCACGAAGCCCAACCCGCCGCGCTGACGCTCCAGGTGGGTCCAGGCACGAACCAGCCGCGTGCGCTGATAGGACAGCGCCGCCAGCTCGACCTGCAGGACGCCCTCGCGGGTGCGGGCACGGTCGGCGAAGATCTCCAGGATCAGCCCGGTCCGGTCCAGAAGCTTGACGCCCCAATCCTTCTCCAGGTTGCGCTGCTGGACAGGGGTCACCGGCCCGTCGATCAGCACCAGTTCGACCTCAAGCGCCTCAAGGCGCTCCTTGATCTCGGCCAGCTTGCCCTTGCCGAACAGCTTGCCGGCATTGGGCTCGCGCAGGTTGGCGACCTCGGATCCGACCATCTCGATGCCCGGCAGGGCCAGGGCCAGCGACACGGCCTCGGCCAACGCATGCTCGGGCTCGCGCCGTTGGGTACGGGCGCGGCCCAGATCGGGGTGGATCACATAGGCGCGTGTCGGCTTGGCTGCGGTTTCCGTCAGTTCGGCCAATCAATCCTCGCCTTCGTACAGGGTGATGGGCTGGCCCGGCATGATCGTGCTGATCGCATGCTTGTAGACCAGTTGCGACTGTCCGTCGCGGCGCAGCAGGACGCAGAAGTTGTCGAACCAGGTGATGACGCCTTGCAGCTTGACACCGTTGATCAAAAAGATGGTGACGGGCACCTTGGCCTTGCGGACATGGTTCAGGAACGCATCCTGCAGGTTCTGCTTGTCGCCAGCCATTTGTTTATCGTCCGTTTTTCACTGTCCCTGTCCGTTCAACATCTAAGCCGATGCCCCACCCCATGCAAGCATGGCGGATTTCGCGAAAACGCGAAGGCAACATTTGGGCCACACCTAGCGGCGCCAGAACTCCGGAGAGAACAGCGCCAGCACCGCCAGCGTCTCGATCCGGCCCAGGACCATCGCGCAGGCCAGCACCGCCTTGGTGAAATCGGGCAGGCCCGACCAACCCTCCCACGGCGCGGAGGCGATGCCGGCGGTACCTTCGAAGGCGGGCGTCAGGGGAATGGCGCTGGCCAGCGGGCCGGCATTGGTCAGCGCGGCGATGGACAGGATGGTCGCGGTCTCGAACTCGATGGCGTGGATGGACACCAGGCTGACCACCAGCGCGATCGAAATCGCGAACAGCATAAAGAAGATGAAGGCCAGATAGGCGCCTTCGCGACGCAACCTGCGGGCGATTCGCCCGCCGCCGGACACGGAATGGGGGTGGATGATCCGCTCCATCTCGCGCTGGCCGTGGGTGGCCAGCGCATAGACGCGCAGCAGCTTGACGCCCCCCGCGGTCGTGGCGATCCCACCCCCCATCAGTGCCAGCCCCGCCAGGACCAACCCCGGCGCGTCCAGCCCCGACCAGGACCGCGCCCCCGCCCAGGCGACAGAGGTCCAGCCGGTCGTGGTCAGATAGCTCAGCGCGCTAAACATGCTGCCCCACATGGCCGACAGGGCGCGCCCGACCTCGGCCATGCCGGTCGGATCGGGGGGCGCCGCGCGGTCGACCTCGATCGCGCCCAGGAAATGGCGCAGGAACAGCATCACGCCGACCCCCAGGACCAGGCCCAGCGCCATGCGCAGTTCGGGGTCCTCGATCAGCCGCTCGGTCGCGCGCAGTTCCGCGCCCCCGGGCCAGAAGCGCCGTGACAGGGCGGGGATCAGGAAGATAAAGACCAGCATCTCTCCGGGAATGCCCGAAGCCTCGCCCGACGGCCCGATCACCGGAGAGATGCCCGACGTCGACAGCGTCCCCATCGCCCGCGTCAGCGCCACGAAGGACGGATCGCCCAGCATCAGCAGCCCCACCCACAGCACCAGCGTGAAGCCCAGATAGAGCGGGCCCACCTGCAGCGCGGCGCGGCCCAGCCGGCTGGCGGGATCCGCCAGCTGCGTGTCGAAGCTGGGATCGGACAGGTGCAGGACCGGGCGGCGCGGCTGGTCCGACGGCGGCAGGTGCTCGCGGTATTCCTCGCGGCCATAGGGGTTCGACATGATCTCGAACCCGCCGACGCGCAGCGGCGCCAGGATCGCGACCGCCGCCACCAGCACGAAAAAGCCCCCCATCCAGCCCACCATCGACCGCCACAGATGCAGCGGCAGCGGCAGCAGGTCGGCCGAATAGAGCGACGCCCCGGTGGTGGTCAGCGACGACACCATCTCCCACCAGGCGTTGAAGAACCCCGTGTCGGGCTGGCTTTCCGCAAAGGGCACGGCCAGAAGCAGCGGCAGCAGCCCATAGACCCCCAGCATCAGCAGCAGCATCTCTCGCGCGGTCTGGCCGCGGGGGTTGGCCTGCGCCGCAAGCCCGATCAGCCCGCAGAAGGTCAGCGTCAGCAGCGCCGCATAGAAGAAGTTGCGCGCGATTGCGGCGTATCCCGTGACCGAGGCAAAGCCCGCGGGCGCCAGCATCAGCACCGCCGCCAGCCCGACCAGCAGAACCAGCAGCGGCATCCGCAGAAGAAAGCCCGTCATCCCCCGACCCTCAGAAGAAGTCGATCGAGACCTGCAACAGGCGCTCGACTTCGGGGACGTCCTTGGTCAGGGCAAAGATAAGCACGATGTCGCCCTCGTCGATGCGGGTGTCGGCCAGCGGCTTAACCACCCGGTCGCCCTTGCGCACCGCACCCAGCAGCGCGCCTTCGGGGAAGTCGATGTCGCGGATCGCGCGGCCCGCCATGGGGCTGGTGGACAAAACCTGCGCCTCCATCACCTCGGCCTCGGCGTCGCCGACGGAATAGATGTCGCGCACGCGCCCGTGGCGGATGTGGCGCAGGATCGTGGACACGGTCGTCGATCGCGGGTTGATATAGGCGTCGATGTCCAGCGCCCCCATCAGCGGCACCAGCGTGGGGTCGTTGATCAGCGCAATGGCCATTTTCGCCCCCGCCTGCTTGGCGCGCACCGAGGCCAGGATGTTGGTCTTGTCGTCGTCCGTGACCGCCAGGACGGCGTCGGCCTGGGGAACGGCAGCCTCGTCCAGGATCTCGGCGGACAGGCCGTCGCCGTTCAGCACGATGGTCCGTTCCAGACGGTCGGCCGCGAATTCGGCGCGCCCCCGGTCGCGTTCGATCAGCTTGGCGCGGATGCGGTCCGGCCGCGCCTCCAGCGCCTGCGCCACGGCCAGGCCCACGTTGCCCGCCCCGATGATGGTCACGCGCTCCTGCTTGCGGGCGGGCTTGCCAAAGATGTCCAGCGTGCGCGCCACGTCATCGATGTGACAGAAGACATAGATCTGGTCCTCGGCGAACAGCTGATCGCCCGGTTCGGGCGCGAACAGCCGCCCCTTGCGGCGTACCCCCGCCACGATAGCACGCAGGCTGGAGAACAGCTCGGTCAGCTGGCGCAGCGGCGTGTTCAGCGCCGGACAGTCCGGTTCCAGGTCGATCCCCAGCAGCTGGATCTTGCCGTCCATGAAGGTCTCGACGTCGAAGGTCGACGGGGCCGACAGGCGCTGCAGGGCAGCCAGCGCGACCTCGCGTTCGGGACTGATGACCACGTCGATGGGCAGGTGCTCGGTGCGGTACAGATCGGAATAGATCGCGTCCAGATAGGCGCCCGACCGCAGGCGGGCGATCTTGCGCGGCACCTGGAAGATCGAATGCGCGACCTGGCAGGTGACCATGTTCACCTCGTCCGAATGGGTCGCGGCGATGATCAGGTCGGCGTCGCGCGCGCCGGCGCTGTCCAGGATGTCGGGATGGCTGGCAAAACCCGTCACCCCCTGCACGTCCAGCGATTCCGTGGCCCGGCGCACCAGGTCGGGATTGTTGTCGATGACGGTGACATCGTTGCGCTCGCCCGACAGGTGGCGCGCGATCTGCCAGCCGACCTGCCCTGCCCCGCAGATGATGATCTTCATGCGTCACCCTTCCTGTCCCGCGCCCCCTTGCCTAAGCCGGGCGCGCGGTCCGCGCAAGCGGCAGGCTATTTGCCCATCATCAACTCGTCCTCGCCGCGCATCCCGCCGACGACCCCAAGCGACTTCAGCTTGCGGTGCAGCGCGCTGCGCTCCATGCCGACGAACTGCGCGGTGCGGCTGATGTTGCCGCCGAACCGGTTGATCTGGGCGACCAGGTATTCACGCTCGAACAGCTCGCGCGCCTCGCGCAGCGCCATCGCGGTGACCGACGGCCCCAGGCTCAGCGTGTCGCTGTTGTCCGGCGTGGCCCCCTGGGGCTCCAGCTCGGACGGCAGGATCGGCCCGTGGCTTTCCGCCAGGATCAGCACGCGTTCGATCACGTTGCGCAGCTGGCGGATGTTGCCGGGCCAGCGCATCGACTGCAGCGCGGCCACGGTCTCCTCGGGCAGATCGCGCGGCGTCAGGCCCTGGTTCTTGTGGAACTGCTCGATGAAATGGCGCGCCAGGGCCGCGATGTCGTCGCGCCGGTCGGCCAGCGACGGCACCGCGATGGGCACCACGTTCAGCCGGTCGAACAGCTCCTGCCGGAACCGGCCGGCGGCGATTTCCGCCACCAGGTCGCGGTTCGTCGACGACAGCACCCGCAGGTCGACCCGTACCTTGTCCGCGCCGCCCGCGCGCACGAACTGCTGTTCGGTCAGCACGCGCAGGATCTTGGGCTGGGTGCCCATGGGCATGTCGCCCACCTCGTCGAAATAGATGATCCCGCCATGCGCCTGCTCCAACAGGCCCGGCTCGATCCCGCGTTCGGGGGATTCGCGGCCGAACAGCACCTCCTCCATACGCTCGGGCTCGATCGTGGCACAGGGGACGGTGACGAAGGGCGCCGACGCGCGCGGGCTGTGCGCGTGGATATAGCGCGCAGCGCTCTCCTTGCCGGTGCCGGGTTCGCCCGCCAGCATCACCCGGCCGTTGGACCGCGCCACCTTGTCCAGCGCGTCGCGCAGCCGCTTGAAGGCCGCGGACTGGCCCAGCATGTCGGCCACGCGGTCGCCGCCGCGCCGCAGGCTGCTGTTTTCGCGGCGCAGGCGGGCGGTCTCCATCGCGCGGTTGATGACGACCATCAGCTGGTCGATGTTGAAGGGCTTCTCGATGAAATCGTACGCCCCCTGCTTGATCGCGGCGACCGCGATCTCGATGTTGCCATGCCCCGAGATGATGATGACCGGCACGTCGGGATTGTTGCGCTTGACCTGTTTCAGGATGTCGATCCCGTCCATGCGGCTGTCCTTCAGCCAGATGTCCAGGATCATCAGCGACGGCTCGCGGTCGTTCAGGGCCGCCACGGCCTCGTCCGAATTCGCGGCCATGCGGGTGTCAAAGCCCTCGTCGCGCAGGATGTCGGCGATCAGTTCGCGGATGTCGCGTTCATCATCGACGATCAGGATGTCGTTCATGGTGTCGCCTCGTCTTTTTCTTGTCTGCTCTTGGTCTTGGGCCCCCGCACGGGATGGCGTTCGCGGGGCAGCCGGATCTCGGCCATGGCGCCCGGCGGATCGGGCGCATCGGTCAGGGACAGGCTGCCGCCATGTTCCTCGACGATCTTCTTGACGATGGGCAGGCCCAGCCCGGTGCCGTGGCTTTTCAGCGTCACATAGGGTTCGAACAGCCGCGACCGGTCGGCGGGCAGGCCCGGCCCGGTATCGATGATGCGGATGCAGACGGATTCGGGCTGCACCTCCAGCGCGACGGCGATCTTCGGCGTCCAGCCGGGGATCGCCTGCGCGGCCTGTTCGTCAATGGCCTCTCCGGCGTTCTTCAGCAGGTTGGTCAGCGCCTGGCGCATCATCCCGGCGTCGCAGTCGACGATCACCGGCTCCTCCGGGATGTCGCGGGTGATGGTCGCGTGCAGGGCGTCCTGCTGCAACAGCAGCACCTGGCGCAGCAGCGCGGCCAGGTCGGTCTCGGCCCGGTCGGGTTCGGGCATCCGGGCAAAGCGGCTGAACTCGTCCACGATCCGGCGCAGGTCGTTCGTCTGGCGGATGATCACCTCGGTGTATTGGTCCAGCGCGGCGCGGTCGCCCTCGGCCGCCAGCGGGCCGAACTTGCGGCGCAGGCGTTCGGCGGACAGCTGGATGGGCGTCAGCGGGTTCTTGATCTCGTGGGCCACGCGGCGGGCGACGTCGCCCCAGGCGGCCATGCGCTGCGCGCTGACCAGCTCGGTCACGTCGTCGAAGGCCACCACGTATCCCTCCAGCGCGCCGTCCGCGCCGCGGCGCACGGCCATGCGGACCAAGAGGCTCTCTACCCGGCCCTCGCGCATCAGGCGGACCTCGTCTTGGATCGTCTCGGCGACCGAGGCGGACAGGCGCGCGAACAGCGGCGCGAATTCCGGCACCACCTCGGACAGCAGGGCATCGATGTCGCGTTTCGCATCCAGCCCCAGAAGCCGGCTGGCCGAGCGGTTGACGAAGTCGATCTCTCCGGCCGCGTCCAGCCCGATGACCCCCGACGTGACCGAAGTCAGCACGTTGTCGAACAGCCGCCGCTGGTCATCGGACAGGCGATAGCTCTCGACCAGCTCCTCGCGCTGCGTCTTCAGCTGGCGGGTCATGCGGTTGAAGGCCTGGCCCAGGGTCTGGATCTCGTCCCCGGTGCGGACCTCGGGAACCTGCACGTCCAGATCGCCGCGCCCCACGCGGTCGGTCGCCTGCGCCAGAAGGCCGATTGGCCGCGACAGGCGGGACGCGAACCACAGCCCCAGCCAGATCGCCGCCGCCACCAGCAGCAGCGCAAAGCCCAGATAGACCAGCGAAAACTCCAACAGGACCTGGCTGCGCATCGCCTCCAGCTGGCGGTAATCGCCCGCGGTCGCTCGCGTGTCGTCCACCAGCCCCAACAGGTCGCCATCCACGTCGCGTGTCACGTACAGGTATCGGTCGGCCAGCGGCGGCAGCGCGACAAGCGCCCGGAACTCGTCATTCGCCCAATCCTCGATCAGGGCGATGCCGTCGGCCTGCGCGCGGTCCAGCTGGTCGGCACCCGGCGCCTCGTACCAGAACAGATAGCTCCGCTCGCCCCGGGCGCGGATCTCTCCGGCGCCGTTGATGATATAGGCTTCGCGCAGTCCGCGCTGGATCAGGCCCTGGCCCTGCACCAGCAGCTCGCGCATCTCTCCGTCCTCGATCAGGGGATTGGCGCGCCCCGCACGGGTCAGGATGCTGGCCAGCGCGCGCGCATCCTCGGTCAGATCGCCGCGATGTTCCGCGTGATAGGCCTCGGCCGCGGCCTGGGACGTGGTCACGACCTGCTGCACGCGGTCGGAGAACCAGCCCTCCAGCCCGATGTTGACCAGAAATCCCGCGAACAGCGCGACCAGCACTGTGGGCACCAGCGCCAGCCCGCCAAAGATCGCGACCAGCCGTGCATGCAGGCGCGATGCGGGCGCCGTGCTGCGCCGGGCCGAGATCAGCCGCGCCATGCGCGCGACGATGAACCCGATCAGCACGATCAGAAAGGCCAGGTCCGCCAGCAGGACCACCCGCAGGGTCGCGCCCTGCATGCCCCGACCGAACGGCCCCATCACCGCCAGCGTCGCCACGGCCAGTGCCACGCCCGACAGCACGATGCCCCAGGTCAGCGCCCCGCGCCACGGTCGGGGCAATCGGATACGGGCCAACCTGTCCCAGCTGAGCCCCGATGCCAAACCTGCCATATCCCCCACTTGCCGTCTTTCGCGGCTTTTGTTGCGGGCGCGCGTGTCCTTCGCGCTGGTCCCTGTGGCGGTTTTACATCAGTTTGCGCCTCCGTGTCACCTCGATATTCAACTCGGTCAGTTTCTTGCGCAACGTATTGCGGTTGATCCCCAGCAGATCGGCACAACGCAGCTGGTTTCCCCCGGTCGCATCCAGCGCCACCTGCAGCAGCGGGCGTTCCACCTCGCGCAGGATGCGGTCATAGAGGCCCGGCGGCGGCAGCGCGTCGCCATGCAGGTCGAAATAGCGCTGCAGATGCGCCTCGACCGAATCCGACAAGCGCGATCCGACCTGGGGCAGGCTGACGACGCCCGCGGGTTCGCGCGCGGGGGCAAGGGCCGATACCGGCGCCGCCGCGGGGGCGCGGTGGCCCGACTGCTGGGACAGCGCCTCGCGCATCTCGGCGGTGCTGATGGCGGGGCCGCTGGCGGTCAGGGCCAGGCGGCGCATCATGTTCTCCAGCTCGCGGACGTTGCCCGGGAACGGATGGGCGCGCAGCATGGCGGCCGCATCGTCCGACAGCATCCGCTCCGGCAGGCCCTGTGCGGCGGCACGGGCCAGCAGATGCGCCGCCAGCGGCAGGATGTCGTCCACCCGCGCGCGCAGGGGCGGCACGCTGACGGTGACGCCCGCCAGGCGGTAATACAGGTCCGACCGCAACCGGCCCGCCGCCACGTCGGCCTGCGGATCGGACCCGGTGGTCGCCACGATGCGGGGCGCATGGGCGCGGTCGGGGCCGGCCTCCATCGTCTCGATGAGGCCGATCAGGCGGGCCTGCGCGCCTGTGTCGAACCCGGCCGGGTTCTCGATGATGATCGTGCCGCCGCGGGCCTTGTCGGCGGCGCGCGCGATCGCCTCCTCGGTCGCGTCGGACGAGGTCAGGACCGCAAGCCCCCGGTCGCGCCGGTCCGACAGCTCGTGAAAGCTGCGGGCGATGGTGGTCTTGCCCACCCCCGCCTCTCCGGCGATGATCACCGGCAGGTCGGCGTTCAGCACCCGCGCGACCATGCGGAACAGCGCCTGCATCGATGGTGCGTGACCGATCAGCGGCATGGCCGGGTCCGCCGCCTCGCGCGGGGCGGGCAGCGGTTCGGGGATCGGGTCTGACTTGCGCGGGCGGCGCGACAGGGCCTGGTTCGCCTTGGACATCAGGTCCGGAAGATCGAAGGGCTTGGGCAGGTATTCGAACGCCTCGGCCTCGGTCGCGCGGATCGCGGTGACGATGGTGTTCTGGGCCGAGATCACGATCACCGGCAGGTCTGGCCGCGCCTCGCGGATGGCGGGGATGCGGTCGATGCCGTTGCCGTCGGGCATCATCACGTCGGTAATGACCAGGTCGCCGCGCCCCTCCTCGACCCATTTCAGCAGCTGCGCCAGGCTGCCCGTGGCGTGGACGCGGCATCCCGCGCGGGTCAGCGCCTGCGTCAGCACCGTGCGGATGGTGCGATCGTCGTCAGCAATCAGAACGGTGCCGTCCATGGGTTCAGGTCCTTATGCCTTGGGCAGGGAGATGCGGAACACGGTGCGACCGGGGCGGCTGTCCACCCGGATCAGCGCGCCGTGGTCGGTGATGATCTTGCTGACCAGCGCCAGGCCCAGCCCGGTGCCGTTCTCGCGGCCCGAGACGAAGGGCTCGAACACCTGGTCGGCGATGGCCGGGGGGAAACCGGGGCCGTTGTCCTCGATCTCGATCTGCAGGGGCAGCGGGCGGCCCGTGGGATCGGTCTCGTCGGGGGGACGGCGCAGCGTGTGGTCGTAATGGGTGCGCAGGCGGATCGCGCCGCCGGCCTTGCCGTCCAGCGCCTCGGACGCGTTCTTGACCAGGTTCAGGCAGACCTGCACCAACTGGTCCGCATCGGCCAGCGCCGCAGGCAGCGAGGGGTCGTAATCGGTCACGATCTGCACGTCGCGCGCAAAGCCCGCCTTGGCCGACCGGCGCACCTGTTCCAGCACGTCATGCACGTTCAGCGCCGACAAGCGCGGGGCCGAGGTGTCGCCGAACCGTTCGACCTGGTCCAGAAGCGCCACGATGCGGCGCGATTCCGCGACGATCATCTCGGCCATCTCCCGGTCCTCGGGGGTGGCGTTCATGGCCATCAGCTGGGCCGCGCCGCGGATGCCCGCCAGGGGGTTCTTGATCTCGTGGGCCAGCATCTCGGCCATGCCGATGGCGCTGCGGGCGGCGCTGCGGACATGGCGGGCCTGGTGCGCGCCATCATCGTCCTGCGGCACGATCAGCAGCGACACCGACCCGCCGGCCCCGTCCGCGGGCCCCGCATGCACGGCCGCCCGCCGCGCCTGGTGGTTGCCGGTCCGGTCGCCGATCTCGAACTGGACGCTGGCCTGGTACAGCGCCTCCTCGCTGGCACGCACGCGGGCCAGCAGCGGCCCCAGGCCGGGCTGCAGGCGCAGGCGCATCGACATCTCGTCCCCGTCCAGCGCGCGGCCCAGGGTCGAGTTGCGCGACAGGTTCAACCAGATCTCGGCGGCGTCGTTCATCGCGGCCACGCGTCCGTCGGCGTCCAGGATCAGCGCGGGCAGCGGCAGCGCCGCCCAGCCCGGTCCGGGGGCCGCCTCACGGAAATCGCGCGGCCGAGGCGTCATGCGGCCACCCCTGCGGCTTCGCCGAAGGCGCGGGCGATCAGGTCCAGCGTCGCGCGGGGCGTGTCGGCCCGCATCATCTGGTCGCGCAACGGGGCGCCGTTCGCATCGGCATACCAGCCCAGATGCTTGCGCGCGACGCGCAGGCCCAGATCGGTGCCATAGAAGTCCAGGATGTCCTCGTAATGCTCGGCCACCAGATCGGCCAGCGCCGCGCCCTGCGGCACGTCGGGCGCGGGCGTGCCCCACAGGTCATGCGCGATCTGCGCCAGGATCCAGGGCCGCCCCTGCGCGCCGCGACCGACCATCACCGCATCCGCCCCCGACGCCTCCAGGGCCGCACGGGCGCTGGCGGCATCGACGACGTCGCCATTGGCCACCAGCGGCGGGCGCGCCGGCAGGTCGGCCACCGCGCGGATCGCGGACCAGTCGGCCTGCCCCTTGTAGAACTGCGCCCGCGTGCGGCCATGCACGGTCAGCATCGCGACCCCCGCATCGCGCGCCCGCGCCGCCAGATCGGCCGCGTTCAGGCAGTCGTCGTCCCAGCCCAGCCGCATCTTCAGCGTGACGGGCACGTCGACCGCCCCCACGACCGCATCGACCAGCGTCATCGCATGATCCAGGTCGCGCATCAGCGCCGCGCCGGACAGCCCGCCGGTGACCTTCTTGGCGGGACAGCCCATGTTGATGTCGATGACACGCGCCCCCATGCCGGCCACGATGCGCGCGGTCTCGGCCATCGGTGCGGCTTCGCGGCCCGCGATCTGGACGCTGACGGGCAGCGCACCTTCGGTCAGCGCCTTGGCGCGCACGGCGGCACGTGTCGACGGGCGCGGCGTCACCATCTCGGTCGAGGCGACCATCTCGGACACCATCAGGCCCGCGCCGAACCGCGCGACCGCGCGGCGGCAGGGGACATCGGTGATCCCGGCCATCGGCGCCAGGAAGACCGGCGGGCCAAGGGGTGTGTCACCAAGCATGATCGGGTCGGGCAATCGCATGTTCTGTTCCTTCACCCCGGGGCAGACCGCCCGCAAGAACGGCAGGGGGCGGCTGGCCTGCCCAAATCGCAGGCGCGTCCCGGTTGCCTGCAAACCGGGCATGTTGCAATCATCTTAAGCAGACCGCGCGCCAAGGCTGCAAGCGGGCCGATGTCGCAACCGGAACCGGAAGCGACGTGGACGGTGGTGGCGGCGGGGCCTGCGTCGTGCTTGGATGGGCGCGGAAATGCAAGGGGGTGCCATGTTTCTGTCGGTGTTCGATCTGTTCAAGCTGGGGGTGGGGCCCTCCTCCTCGCACACGATGGGGCCGATGGTGGCCGGCCAGCGGTTCCTCGATTCCCTGCGGGTGCAGCCGTTCCGGGCGCATGGGCTGCGCGCCAGCCTGCATGGCAGCCTGGCCTTCACCGGCAGGGGGCACGCAACCGACCGCGCGACGATCCTGGGTCTTGCGGGCTTCACCCCCGCCAGCATGGACATGGAGGCGGCCGAGGCCGCGCTGGCCCGCAACCGAGAGACCCGCCTGTTGGAACCGCAGGGGCTGGGCCCGCTGGTCTTCGACCCCGAACGCGACCTGCGGTTCGATTACGACCACACCCTGCCCGGCCATGCCAACGGCATGACCCTGTCGGCGACCGACGCGCAGGGCGACGTGATCTATCACCAGATCTACTACTCGATCGGCGGCGGCTTCGTGATGACCGACCACGAGCTGGCCGACAAGGCGGGCGCGGTGCGCAGCGATGCCACGTCCAGCGTGCCCTATCCCTTTGCCAGCGCGGCCGAGATGCTGGAGATGGCCCAGGCCTCGGGCAAGTCGATCGCCCGCATGAAGGAGGCCAACGAGCTGTGCTTTCGGTCCCGTCCCGACATGCTGGCGGGGCTGGACCGCATCTGGACCGCGATGCGCGACTGCATGGACCGCGGCCTGTCGACGGACGGCGTCCTGCCCGGCGGGCTGCACGTGCGTCGGCGCGCGCGCGCGATCCACGCCAAGCTGGTCGAGGAACGCGGCCTGAACATGACCGCGCCCCATGTGATCAACGACTGGATGTCGGCCTATGCGATGGCCGTGAACGAGGAGAACGCCGCCGGCGGTCAGGTCGTCACCGCACCCACGAACGGCGCCGCCGGCACGGTGCCCGCGGTGATCCGCTATTGGCTGGACCATGTGCCGGGCGCGTCCGAACGGCTGCTGCCCGATTTCCTGCTGACGGCGGCGGCGGTGGGCGGGCTGATCAAGCACAACGCCTCGATCTCGGGCGCGGAATGCGGCTGCCAGGCCGAGGTCGGATCCGCCGCCGCGATGGCCGCCGCGGGCCTGGCCGCCGTCCTGGGCGGCACCCCCCAGCAGGTCGAGAACGCCGCCGAGATCGCGCTGGAGCATCACCTGGGCATGACCTGCGACCCGGTGCGTGGCCTGGTCCAGGTGCCCTGCATCGAGCGGAACGGGCTGGGCGCGATCAAGGCCGTGGCGGCCGCCAGCCTGGCGCTGCGCGGCGACGGCAGCCACATCGTGCCCCTGGACGCCGCCATCGAGACGATGCGCCAGACCGGCCGCGACATGTCCGAGAAGTACAAGGAGACGTCGCTTGGCGGCTTGGCCGTGAACGTCCCGAACTGTTAGGGGGTCAGCTGCCCGCGCAGCGTGTAATGCAGGCCCTGGGGCAGGAATTCGGCCTGCCCCTCGCCGTTGAAATAGGCCGGGACGATCATGTTCACCAGGCGCGACCCGAACCCTTCGCGCGTGGGCGCTGCCACGACCTGACCACCGGTCTCCTGCCAGTCCAGCGCGAAGTCGTCGCCCATGACCGACCAGGTCAGGTCGACCATGCCCAGCGGGCTGGCCAGCGCGCCGTATTTTGCCGCATTCGTCGCCAATTCGTACAGGGCCAGCGACAGGCCGACTGCCTGCTGGCTGCTCAGCGGCACGGGCGGGCCGGACAGGCGGATCCGGTCGTTCCCGACCAGATGGGCGCCGATGGATCGGGCCATCACCTCGGTGATGTCGGCGCTTTCGCCCAGGCCCGTGAACAGGCCCTGTGCCTTGGCCAGCGCCATGATGCGCGCGCCGACCGTGTCGCGGGCCTCCTGGATGCTGGTCGCGTTGCGCAGGCTGGAGGACACCACGGTCGAGGTCACCGACAGGATGTTCTTGATCCGGTGCAGCAGCTCTTCCTGCATGACCTGCTGGTTGCGGCGTGCCAGCACCAGCGCAGTCATGTCCACGGTGATGTTCATCAGACCCGCCACGCTGCCGTCGTCGTCGTAAAGCGGGCTGTAGCTGAAGGTCCAGAACGTCTCCTCGTCGAACCCGTTGCGGGTCATGACAAGGCGCATCTCCTCGGAATAGGTGCCGCGGCCTGACAGCGTCTGGTCGACCAGCGGCTTGACGTCGTCCCAGACATCCGCCCAGATCTGCTGGAAGGGCTGACCCAGGGCCCGCGCCTCCTTGCGGCCCAGGACGGGCGCATAGGCGTCGTTGTACAGCATGATCAGCTCGGGGCCCCAGAACATGCAGGACGCGTGCCGCTGCGCCAACATCATCCGCACCGCGGTCGTCAGCGCCACCGACCATTCCGAGATCGACCCCAGGGGCGTGGTCTGCCAGTCAAAGTTTCCGGTCGCACGCGCCATCGGCCCGTCGTCCCAGGAAAATCGCGCCGGTTCGGGCCGCGCGGCGGGGCCCCGGGCGTGCTGTGCCGATCCCGTCATGTGGGTGCCACCAGAGAGAACATCACCGAAACCTATGCCGGTTCCCGTATGATATTCAACGAATAACCCTCGATGCAGCCGGTTTCGCACCAATAATCATCATTTATCAACAAGGTGAACCGTCCGGTGCGGCCGATCCATGCGGCGGCGACATGCCGGGACGGGGGCGTGACGCTTGCCCCCCGTGGCTGCGGTTGCTAACGCTTGGCAGACAGTGATCCCGCGACAAATCCGCCCTGAACCAGAAGGCCAAAGCCCCATGTTCCCCCGCCTTGCCATCCTTGCCCTGATGACCCTGCCCCTGGTCGCCTGCGACACCCAGGTGATGACCGACCTGCGACGCGGGGTCGGCCTGGACGACGCCGCAGCCCAGCCCGAAGAGCCGACCGGCCCGCGCCCGCCCGCCGTCTCTCCGCTGGAACAGCCGATCGAGACGGGCACGGTCGGGCGCGTCGTGCCAACCGCGGAACCGGTGACCTATCGCACCACCGCCTTTGTCGCGGGCGGGAACGAACCGGCCTGGAACGTCCAGGTCAGCGGCGACACGGCCGTCTATCGCACGGCCGACAACCAGGCCGGGCGCCAGATCCCGGTGAACCGCCTGGTCTTCAGCCAGGGCGTCGAATACATCGGGGTGCTGGGCGGGCGGCCCTTCGTGCTGAACCTGCGGGCGGCGAAATGCAAGGACAGCATGGTCGACGAGACCTATCCGCTGACCGCACGCCTGACCGTGAACGGTCAGACCCAGCTCGGCTGTGCACAGCCCGCCGCCCCGGCCGCACCCGCCACAGCCGAGGCCGCACCGGCCGCCGCCGGTTGACGCGCGCGCACGGCTCACGCATTCGTGTGTCGATCCGTGCCGCAAAGCCTGCCACTGCGCCTGACGATCCTGCCCTGCCCGCCCTGATCCTGCCGCCGAAAGGAAGCCGCCGATGCGCCGCTCGCGACTGACCCGCCAGCTGATGGCCACCACCCTGCCCCTGGCCCTGATCGTGGGGTCGGGCGTCGGCGTCGCGACCGCCGACCCGATGCTGGGGCGCAACATGTCGACCTATGGCCTGCCCGGCGGCATCGACACGCCCACGGCCGAGACGATGCCCGACGGCAGCCTGGGCGCGACGCTGTCGCTGTCCGACTATGCCCGACGCGGCAACGTCTTCTTCCAGGCGCTACCGGGGCTGACGACGGTCCTGCGCTATGGCCGCGTCGACGGGATCAACGATTACCGGCAGGAGGGGTTCATCTCGGACCGCTCGCTGGACCTGCGCTATCAGATCGTGGACGAGGACGGCTGGCGCCCCGCGGTGGCCGTCGGCCTCCAGGATTTCCTGGGCACCGGCGTCTATTCGGGCGAATACATCGTGGCGACGCGCAACGTGACGCCGACGGTGCGCGCATCGGTCGGCCTGGGCTGGGGCACGCTGGCGGGCAAGCCGCGCATCATCGACGTCGGCGACGAGGGCGGGACGCCCAATGTCGAGGACTGGTTCACCGGCGGGGCCAAGCCCTTCGCCTCGGTCAGCTGGCAGGTCAACGACCGCCTGAACCTGGTCGCGGAATACTCCAACGACATCTATCGCGCCCGCTACAGCGACGGCAACGAATACCAGCAGGGCGACGAGCCGGGCAGCAACATCAACCTTGCCGCCAACTATCGCTTTGGACGCAACTACGAGGCCGGGCTCTATACCATCGGCGGAGAGACGATCGGCGCGCAGTTCACCATCGCGCTGAACCCGCGCGACGCCACCTATCCGTCGGGCCTGGAAAGCGCGCCGGCCCCGGTGCGTCCGCGGCCGGCGCCCGCGCAGGACCCCGACGGCTGGTCGGGCAGCTGGTCGCAGGACCCGACCGCCCAGCCCGCCATCCAGAAGGCCCTGGGCGACGGCATGGCGGACGAGGGGATGCTGTTGGAAAGCATGGCCCTGGCGCCGACCCGCGCCGAGGTCCGCCTGCGCAATCAGCGCTATATCAACCAGGCCGAGGCCGTGGGCCGCACCGCGCGCCTGATGACCCGCGCCCTGCCCCCGTCGGTCGAGACCCTCGTGATCACCTCGACCAGCGACGGGATGCCGACCTCGTCGGTGACCCTGCGCCGCAGCGATGTCGAGCGGCTGGAGAACACCGAGGCCGGGCAGATCGCCGCCGCATCCACCCTGTCGGACGCCGCACCGGGCGTGCCGGGGCTGGTGGCCAGCCAGGGCCTCTATCCGCGGTTCCGCTGGTCGGTGAAGCCCTATCTGGACCTGGGCATCTTCAGCGCCGAGGACGGACTGACCCACGAGGTCGGCGCCGAGGCGCGTGCCAGCTATGAGCTGATGCCCGGCCTGATCGCCACCGGCGCCCTGCGCCAGCGCGCCTTCGGCGACATCGGCCAGCGCGGTCCGGGCATTCCGGGCCAGCGGGGCGAATATTACAGCCCCGACGAGTATGAATCGAACCCCGCCCTGGAAACCACGCCGCAGGGCGTGCCGCGGGTGCGGTCCGACACGCGGATGTACACGGGCAATTCCAGCCCGGTGATCCCGGAACTGACGCTGGCTTGGTACGCCAAGCCGTCGGACGCGATCTATACCCGCGTGACCGTGGGCCTGCTGGAACGCGCCTATGGCGGCGTCTCGGCCGAGGCGCTGTGGAAGCCCGCCAATTCGCCCCTGGGCTTTGGCGCCGAGATCAACCGCGTCCGCAAGCGCGACTTCGACCAGTTGTTCGACTTTCGCGACTATGAGGTCACGACCGGCCACGTTTCGGCATACTATGAGTTCACGCAAGGCTTCACCGCCCAGCTGGATGTCGGCCAGTACCTGGCGGGGGACGTCGGTGCGACCGTGACCCTGGCGCGCGAGTTCGCGAACGGCTGGCAGATCGGCGCCTATGCCACCAAGACCGACCTGTCGGCAGAGGAGTTCGGCGAGGGCAGCTTCGACAAGGGCGTGACCCTGTCGATCCCGCTTGGCTGGGCCACGGGCCAGGCCAGCCGCGACCGCGTGTCGACCAACATCCGCTCGCTGTCGCGCGACGGCGGATCGCGGGTCAATGTCAACGGACGCCTGTACGACCGTGTTCGCGAAAGCCACACCGTCGATCTTTACGAAGGCTGGGGGAGGTTCTGGCGATGAGCAGAGCGATGCAGACGCGCGCAATCCTGGCCGGGGTGGCCTTGGCCGCCCTGTCGGCCTGCGGCAATACCGGCGCGGACGAGGCCGGGGCCAGCCCGCTGTCGGTTCTGGCCCAGACCGCGACCCAGGCCATCACGGCCCGCGGGGCGACCCAGCCGGCGCAACCCGCCCGCAACCCCCAGCAGGCCGCGGCCGAGGCGCTGCGCGTCAATCCCGGCCCGCTGATCCAGGCGACCTTCGAAAGCCCTGCCCGCACGCAGGTCCTGGCGCTGACGGGGACGAACGGCGCCATGCGCACCTACATGACCCCCGACGAACAGGCGGTGATCCTGCGCGGCGGCATGCTGATCGGCACGCGCGGTCTGGGCCGCGACCTGTCGGTGGCGGAACCGGGGACCGAGGCGCTGATCCGGGCGGGCCAGTCCGGCAGCGGCACGCGCGTCATGCGCTATCTGTCAGGCGACGGGTTGGAACGGCCGCTGCAGTTTTCCTGCACCACTGCGCCCGGCCCCAACCCCGGCGTGATCCTGGAGACCTGCGAAGGGCATGGTGCGACCTTCCAGAACAACTATCTGGTCCAGAACGGGCAGTTCCCCGTATCGCGCCAATGGATCGGGCCGGGCCTGGGCTATGTGACCATCCAGACGCTGCGTCCCTGACAGGCAACACCGGAACTGAAAGACCGGCCCTTTGCGGGGCCGGTTTTTTCATGCGCGGGTGCCATGGCGGGCAACGAAAAAGGGGCTGGCCAAAGGCCAGCCCCTTGTGGCTCGGACCGTGCGAACGATCCGATCCGATATCAGCTGTCGTCGTCGTCCGAAGCGACTGCGGCGATGACGCCCAGCAGCAGCAGGGCGGGGACGACCAGGCCAGCGTTCGAGGAAGCGGGCTGCTCCTCAACGATGACGGGCTCGACTTCCACGACGGGGGCGACATAGCCACCGGCCAGAGCCGAGGTTGCGGTCAGGCCGAGAGCGGCCGCGAAAGTAGCGAATTTGGTCATGATCATGCTCCGTTTCGATTGACGGCTGCCATTTCTGGCAACATCGAGGCGACAGTTACACAAACCCGAACAGTTGAAAAGCAGCATTGAATTGATTCCCCCGTGGGCTTGCAACCACTGTTGCATATTGGCCAACACCTGTTTCGGCACTTGGTTCCGGCCCCCGCAAACCCCCGGAAAAACTGTGACAATTCGGCACTATGCCCGGCGAAGTGCCTGTGAGACGACGAAAAAGATCGCCGCCGCGGTCACGATCGAGGGACCCGCCGGCGTGTCGAGTCGCAAACTGGCCCACAACCCCAGGATGACGGATGCGGCGGCGATCAGGGCGGCGCCGGCGGCCATCCGCTCGGGGGTCCGGGCCCATGTGCGGGCCGCCGCCGCCGGCACGATCAGCATCGCCGAGATGAGGAGCGAGCCCACCACTCGAATCGCCAGCGCGACCACCACGGCCAGCGCCAGCGACAGGACCAGGCGCTCGACCCGCGGGTCGATCCCCGCGGCCATGGCCAGCTCCTCGTTCAGGCTGCTGGTCACAAGCCGTTGCCAACGCAGGGCCAGGACCGCCAGAACCAGCGCCGCCCCCGTCCAGATCAGCACCAGGTCGGCACGGCCCACCGCCAGGATGTCGCCGAACAGATAGCTGGACAGATCGGACCGCGCGGCAGGCACGAAGCTGATCGCGACCAGGCCCACGGCCAGCGCGGAATGCGACAGCACGCCCAGGATCGTGTCCATCGCCTGCCCTCGCGTCACCAGCGCCGACACCAGGCAGGCCATCGCCACCGCAACCGCAAGGGTCCCGGCATAGATCGACACCTCGAAGGCCAGCGCCATCGCGACGCCCAGGATGGCGGCATGGGCGGTCGAATCGCCGAAATAGGCCATCCGCCGCCAGACCACGAAACTGCCCAGCGGTCCCGCCACCAGGGCCAACCCCAACCCCGCCAGAACGGCGCGCATGAAGAAATCGTCAAGCATCGGTGGTCACCCCTGCGCCCGGTCGGCGTGGTCATGGCCGCATCCCGGCCCGTGGACATGCGGCGTCAGGTCGTGGTCGTGGTCGTGGCGGTGCTGGTACAGCGCCAGCGTGCCCTCGGCCCCGGCGCCGAACAGGGCGCGGTATTCGGGGGCGGTGCTGACATGCTGGGGCGTGCCCTCGCAGCAGACATGCCCGTTCAGGCAGACCACCCGGTCCGACGACCGCATGACCACCAGCAGATCGTGGCTGACCATCAGCACGGCCGCGCCGGTCTGCCGGCGCACCTCCTCGATCAGCTGATAGAAGGCCACGATGCCCGGCTGATCCAGCCCCTGCGTGGGTTCGTCCAGGACCAGCAGATGCGGGTCCGCCAGCAAGGCCCGCGCCAGCAGCACCCGCTGGAACTGGCCGCCCGACAGCTGGGTCAGTTGCCGCGCACCAAGGCCCGGAACGCCGGTGCGGACCAGCGCATCCTCGGCCTGGACGTCGGATACGCGCACGGGCAGCGACAGGAACCGGCGCACGGTCATCGGAATGGCCGTGTCCAGCTGAACCCGCTGCGGAACATAGCCGATGCGCAGCCCCTGCCGCCGCGTCACCGCGCCGGAGGCCAGCGGCATGTGCCCCAGCAGCGCCCGGATCAGCGACGACTTGCCCGACCCGTTCGGACCGACGACGGTCACGATCTCGGCGGGGCGGATGCGGAAATCGACCTGCGCCAGCACCGGTTCGGTCGTTCCGGGGCGGTGGATCGTCAGCGCGCGGGATTCGATCAGCGGGGTCATGCGACGCCTTCGGCGGCACAGGTGGCGCAGAGGCCCAGCGCCTCGATCGTGGCGCGTTCGACGCGGAACCCGCCCTGGGCCGCGACCGCGGTCAGCGCATCGCGGATCGGGGCGGCGGCGGCCTCTGCGACCTTGTCGCAACTGCGGCAGATCAGGAAGGCCGGATGATGGTCGTGCCCCGGATGCAGGCAGGCCGCAAAGGCGTTCAGCCGCTGCAGCCGGTGGGCCAGCCCATGCGTGACCAGAAACTCCAGCGCGCGATAGGCGACGGGGGGCTGGCGGCCGAACCCTTCGGTCGCCAGGCGGTCCAGCACCTCATAGGCGCCCATCGCGCGGTGGCTCTCCAGCAGGATCTCCAGCGTGCGGCGGCGGACGGGGGTCAGGCGCGCGCCCTGCTCGGCCAGCCGGGCCGCAGCCTCGTCCAGCGCACGGTGCGCGCATTCGCGGTGGTCATGCGGCGCAAAGGTCGCGGCGATGACATGGTCGTGGTCGTGGTCTGGCACGGGGGTCCTTCACGCAGCGATGCGTTACTTTATTACAATGCGGTTGACTTGTTACCCTGTAACACACAGAACCCTGCCATCGCAACAAACCCGCCCTGCAAAGGAGATCCCGATGCGCAGCCCTGCATCCCTTGCCGCCATCCTGTCACTGACCGCCGCCCCTGCCCTGGCCGCCCCGCAGGTCGTCACAGACCTGGTCCCCACCGGCGCCCTGGTCCAGGAGGTCATGGGCGATCTGGCCGAGGTGCGCGTCCTGCTGCCCCAAGGGGCCAGCGCGCATCATTACCAGATGCGCCCGTCGGACGCCCAGGCGCTGCAGGGTGCCGATGTGGTGATCTGGATGGGACCCGAGCTGACGCCCTGGCTGTCGCGGGCGTCGGACACCCTGTCGGGGGCCACGCAGCTGCGCCTGCTGGAGGTCGAGGGCGTCGCCCTGCGCGACTATGCCGGTGCAGCGTCAGAGGGTGACACGGACCATGGCGACCATGCGAGGCATGACGACCACGCGGATCACGCCGGTCACGATCACGGTGATCATGCCGACCACGACCACGACCACGACCACGACCACGGGGACCATGCGGGGCATGATCATGTCCATGCCGGCACCGATCCCCATGCCTGGCTGAACCCCGCCAACGCGGCGCCCTGGCTTGACGCCATCGTCGCGACGCTGTCCGAGCAGGACCCCCAGAATGCCGCCACCTATCGCGCCAATGCGGATGCGGCGGCCGAACGCATCGCCGCTTTGGACGACACGTTGCGCGAACGCCTTGCCCCGCATGCGCAGGACCGGTTCGTCGTGTTCCACGACGCCTATGGCCATTTCACAGATCACTTTGGTCTGCAGCCTGCGATCGCCGTGTCGCTTGGGGACGCCTCGACCCCGTCCGCGGCGCGCATCGACCAGATCCGCACCCAGATCGCCGAGTCAGGGGCCGTCTGCGCCTTTCCGGAATACGCCCATGATGCCGGCCTGATCACCACCGTGACCGAGGGCAGCGACATCCGCACCGGCAGCGAACTGAGCCCCGAGGGCGGCACGCTGTCCCCCGGCGCGGGCCAGTACGAGGTGCTGCTGACCCAGATGGCCGACACCATCGTCGATTGCCTTGCCGATCAGTGATCGCCCGTCCGGGCCGCCTTCGCGGCGGTCCGGACCACCTGTCAGCGGGTCGAAATCTGATCGTTAAGAATCCTGACTATTTTACTTTGACAAACCTGAACGAATTTGTCAGCATTGGGGCATCATCACTGTCCCAGCATGAGGCTGACCATGACCGCAACGCGCCCCGCCGATTTCACCCGTCCCGGCACCGCCATCCTGGCCCGGATGCCGCAGCATGACGCCACCGCCCTCACGCAGGGCGGCAACCAGGCGCTGATCGTCCTGGACGAGCAGGTCTATCAGTTGCGGATCACCCGCGCGGGCAAGCTGATCCTGACGAAATAGTCGATCGACCTTGGCAAAAGGGCCGCCCTACGGGGCGGCCCTTTCGTCACGCGTGCTGTCGCCTGTCAGCCGCGGGGCTTGCCGCCGGGGCGGCCACCACCCTGCGGGCGATCTCCGCGCGGAGCGCCGAACGGCTTGGCCCCGCCCGGCCGCGGCTTGCCCTGAAACTTGCCGCCCGCATCACCACGCGGACCGCCGAACGGCTTGCGACCCTCCGCCCCTTCGCCACGCGGTGCGCCATAGGGCTTGCGGTCGCCATCGGCGCGGGGCTTGCCGAAGGGCTTC
>NZ_VDDD01000041.1 GCF_006151785.1 Paracoccus marcusii | reverse complement strand
GCCACGGCGGCGTCGCGGCCCCGCGGCGCCAGGATCGCCACCGCCAGGGCCAGGTCGTCGCGCGCGGCCGACCGGTCGGTCACCGTGCCCGGTCCCTCTGCGGATCGGTCGCCATCAGGTCGTTCTCGGTGCCCACCAGCACCGGGGTCCCGGACAGGATGCCCGAAAAGCCCCGGATCGGTGCGCCGATGACGATGCCGCCCCCGTCGATCCGCAATTCGCGGATCGTGCGTTCGTGGTCCGACGTGCGCGTCTTGATGACCGCGATCGACTTCCGCACCTCTCCGTCGGCCTCGAAAAAGCGCAGCATCATCATCGTGTCGGCCAGATAGCTGATGTCCAGGTCCGACCGCAGGTCGCCCGTCACCCCGTGCTGACCCAGGATCATCAGCGAGACCACGCCCTGCTGGGCCAGGTAGCTGAGCAGTTCGTGCATCTGCAGCACCAGGAAATTGTCGCTTGGCATCGCGTGCAGATAGGCGTTCAGGCTGTCGATCACGACCAGTCCGACATCGTCCTTCTCGACCGCGCTGCGGACGGCGCTGGCGAACTCTCCGGGGGACAGTTCGGCCGGGTCGATCTGGCGGATCGTCAGCAGGCCGGCGTCGATGAACGGCTGCAGGTCCATGTTCAGCACCCTGGATCGGGTCATCAGCGTGGCCAGCCGTTCGTCGAACAGAAAATAGGCCGCCTTCTGGCCACGCTGCAGGGCCGAGATCATGCAGCGCACGGCGGTCGTCGTCTTGCCCACCCCGGCAGGCCCCGCCAGCAGCGTGTTGGTTCCGGGAAACAGGCCGTCGCCCAGCAGCGCATCCAGACCGGCAAGCCCCGTGGTCACCGGTTCGGCCGAAAAGCGGCGGTGGTGATCGGCCGCGATCAGGCGCGGATAGACGCGGATGCCGCCGCGTTCGATGGTAAAGTCGTGATAGCCGCCGTGATATTTCAGGCCGCGCATCTTGACGACCCGCAGCCTGCGGCGCTCCGAGCCGAAATCGTTGGCCAGCTGCTCCAGCGAGATGACGCCATGCGCGATCGAGTGCAGCTGCAGGTCGCCGGGTTCGGCCGTGCGGTCGTCCAGCATCAGCACGGTGCAGTTCCGGCGCGCGAAGAAATGCTTCAACGCCAGGATCTGGCGGCGATAGCGCAGCGGGTTCTGCGCCAGCAGGCGCAGTTCCGACAGGCTGTCCAGCACCACGCGCACCGGGTCGGTCCGGTCCACCAGATCGAAGATGCCGCGCACCGTCTCTCCCAGCTCCACCTCGCTGGGATGCAGAAGCGACTGTTCGTGGTCGATGCCGAACTCGTCTTCGGCGATCATCTCGAAGACGTCGATGCCGTCCAACGTCAGGTCATGCGACCGCGCGACGGCCCGAAGTTCGGTCTCGGTCTCGGACAGGGTGATGTAGAGGCCGCGGTCACCCGCCTGGCGCCCCTCCATCAGGAATTTCAGCGCCAGCGTGGTCTTGCCCGATCCGGGCGTGCCCTCGACAAGATAAAGCCGCGATGGCGTCAGCCCGCCCAGCAGCACGGCATCCAGGCCGGGGGTTCCGGTGCGAAAGCGCGCGTCGGTGTCCGCGCCTGCTGTTTCCTGGCTCATCTGCTGTCCCATGCCTTGGATGGTATCGGCCCGTGCGCGCCCCGGACACAAGGCGGATTCCTGTCCCGACCGGGTGCCGGTCGTCAAGCGCCAAAGGCGCAGTCTGATCGTCACGCCTAATCCGTCGCCGCGGACAGCTCCACCTGATAAAGGATGGTCCTGGCACGGGACCGGTGCCTGGACCGGGCTCAATGCCTTTCCGGACCATGCCGGCAACTGACGCGCGATTTTTCGGGAACCCAGTTTACCGAAGGGCGTTGCCCTTGACGGTCACATGCGCGCACGACGCCGACCGGCCCTGATCCGAAAGCGAGGAAGCCATCATGATCACCCTGACCGTGAACGGGACGGAACACAGTTTCGATGGCGATCCCGAAATGCCGCTGCTGTGGTACCTGCGCGACGAATTGGGACTGACCGGCACCAAGTTCGGCTGCGGCATTGCCCAATGCGGTGCCTGCACGATCCATCTGGACGGCTATCCGACCTTTGCCTGCATCACCCCCATCTCGATCGCGGACGGGTCGGACGTCCGCACGATCGAAGGTCTGGCCGAGAACGGCGACCACCCCGTGCAGGTCGCCTGGCGTGACCTGAACGTGTCGCAATGCGGTTATTGCCAGGCGGGGCAGATCATGCAGGCCGCGGCGCTTGTGGATTCCACCCCCGACCTGACCGACGAGGACATCGACACGGTGATGAGCGCGAACCTGTGCCGCTGCGGCACCTATCCGCGCATCCGCGCCGCCATCAAGCAGGCCGCCGAAGCGAGGACCGAATGATGTCGAACCGTGTCCCCGAATCCCTCCGCATCGCCAATGTCAGCCGCCGGTCCCTGCTGCTGGGCATGGGGGCCGGCAGCCTGGTTCTTGCCATCGGACTGCCCCGTCCCGGCCGCGCACAGGACGCGCCGGTTCAGTTCGGCGCCGACGCGATGCCCAACGGCTGGCGTGACGATCCGAACGTCTTCGTCTCGATCGCCGAGGACGGTATCGTCACCGTGACCGTCCACCGTTCCGAGATGGGGCAGGGCGTGCGCACCTCCATCGCGATGGTCGTGGCGGACGAGCTGGAGGCAGACTGGGACATGGTCCGCGTGACCCAGGCCCCCGGCAACGAGCCGCGCTATGGCAACCAGGACACCGACGGTTCACGCAGCCTGCGCCATTTCTTCGGCCCGATGCGCCGTGCCGGGGCCTCGGCCCGGACCATGCTGGAGCAGGCAGCGGCCGAGGCGTGGGACGTGCCCCTGTCCGAAGTGCGCGCCGAGGGGCATGTCGTACGTCATGCCGGATCGGACCGCACGATGGGCTTTGGCGAACTGGCCGCCGCCGCCGCCGCCCTGCCGGTTCCCGACCGCGAGGGCTTGCGCCTGAAGGACCCCGCGACGTTCCGTTACGTCGGCAAGGCCGATATCGGGCTGGTCGACAATGACGACATCACCCGCGGCACCACGACCTATGGGATCGACGTGCGCCGCGAAGGCATGCTGTATGCCGTCATCGCCCGCCCGCCGGTCTTTGGCGGCAGCGTGGCCAGCCTGGACGACAGCGCCGCCCTGCAGGTTCCCGGGGTCGAGCGCATCGTGCGGCTGGACCCGCCCGCCATCCCCGCGGAATTCCAGCCGCTTGGCGGCGTCGCGGTCATTGCCCGCAACACCTGGGCCGCCATCAAGGGGCGCGAAGCGCTGGTCATCGAATGGGAGGATGGGCCGCATGCTGCCTATTCCTCGGATGACTTCAGGGCAGAGCTTGAGGCGGCGGTGCAGACCGGCGACGGCAAGCTGATCCTGAACCGGGGCGACGTCGACGCGGCCCTGGCCGAGGCAGAGACCCGCGTGGTCGCCGAATACTATATCCCCCACTTGGCGCAGGCACCGATGGAGCCGCCAGCCGCCGTGGCCGATGTACGCGACGGGTCCTGCGAGGTCTGGGCCTGCGTGCAGGCACCGCAGGTCACCCGCCTGCGCTTGGCGCAGCGGATGGAACTGCCCGAGGAGGACGTGACCGTCAACGTCACCCTGCTGGGCGGTGGTTTCGGCCGCAAGTCCAAGCCCGACTTCGTGCTGGAGGCCGCGATCCTCAGCCGCGAGATGGGCGCCCCGGTCAAGCTGACCTGGACGCGCGAGGACGACCTGCACCACAGCTATTACCACACCGTCTCGGTCGAGCGGCTGGAGGCGGGGCTGGACGCACAGGGCAAGGCCGTGGCCTGGCTGCACCGCACCGCCGCCCCTACGATCGGGTCGATCTTTGCCCCCGACCCCAAGGAGAAGCTGCCGTTCGAGCTGGGCATGGGGCTGACCAACATGCCCCTGAACATCCCCAACGTCCGGGCCGAGAACCCGCAGGCCCCGGCCCATGTGCGCATCGGCTGGTACCGGTCGGTCTCCAACATCCCGCATGCCCTCGCGATCCAGTCCTTCATCGCAGAACTGGCGGCGGCGGCGGGGCGCGATCCGCTGGAATACCTGCTGGAGACGATCGGCCCCGCCCGCCTCATCGACCCGAGCGAGATCGGCGATGTCTGGAACTATGGCGAGGACCCGGCGCGCTATCCCATCGACACCGGACGCCTGCGGGCGGTCACCGAAACCGTGGCCGAGGCGATCGGATGGGGTCGCCAGATGCCCGCCGGCAGCGGCCTGGGCATCGCCGCGCATTACAGCTTTGTCAGCCATGTCGCCGTGGCGGCCGAGGTTGAGGTCGTGGACGGCGCGGTGCGCATCCCGCGCGTCGAGATCGCCATCGACTGCGGCGCGCATGTGAATCCCGACCGCATCCGCTCTCAGATGGAGGGGGCTGTCATCATGGGCGCGGGGCAGGCCCTGACGGCCGAGATCACCTTCCAGGACGGGCGTGCGCAGCAGGACAACTTTGACACCTACCTGATCCCCCGCATGGAGACCGCGCCGCGGGAGATTAACGTGCATCTCGTGTCCTCGGGCGGCTATGACCAGCCTTTGGGGGGCGTCGGGGAACCGGGCCTGCCGCCGGTCGCCCCGGCCATCGTCAACGCGATCTTTGCCGCGACGGGCACCCGCATCCGCCGCCTGCCGGTGGCCGATCAACTTCGCAGCTGAGGACATGTCCATGACCCTGAAACAGATGCTTCTGGCCGGCAGCCTTGCTGTCCTGGCCGGTCCGGCGCTGGCGGATTGCGCCGACCGGATCACCTTCCTCGAAGAGGCGCTGGACGATGCGTCGCGGCTGGCCATCTCGGCCTCGACGGGCGGGCAGGGGGTCGCGGGCGCCCGCGAGGCCCAGGCCGTGACCGAGGAGACGGCAGAGGAACCCGTCCCCTATCAGGACGACGCCGCCGCGGCGGTCGAGGAGGCCGACGAGGCCGGGGACGGTGGCGAGGAGCTGATCGAGGCGCGTGCCCGCCTGGGCGAAGCCCGCACCCTGGCCCAGGATGGGGACGAGGAGGCCTGCACCCGGCAGATCAAGGAGATCCTTGTCGGTCTGATCGACGGGTGACCCGGCAGGCGCGGCCTAGTCCGAATGGAACACCTCGGTCAGGCCCGCCCACCATTCACCAGGAGCCCGCGTGTCCAACGGGCGCTGCATCGGGCCGCACAGCGCCCACCAGTCGCGCGTCACCGGATCGGCGGCAATGGCCGCATCATCCGCCGCGAAATCGGTGCCGCGATATTCCCAATAGCTGAACAGCAGGTTCTCTGGCCGGCGCAGGAAGATCGAATAGTTGGTGATATGCGACCGCGACAGCCGGTCCAGCACCGCGGGCCAGACATCGGCATGCAGGCGGGTGTATTCGTCGATCCGGTCCGGATCGATCCCGATGACATGGGCCATGCGTTTCATGGGCGCTGTTCCTTCGCGTCAAGGTCATAGAAGCGGATGGCCGTCTGCCCAAAGACCTGCGCTCGATCGGTATCGGACAGGGCCGCGCACAGGGTCTGCGCGACCTGCAGCCAATCGGCATAGGTGCCCGCAAGCTCCAGCACCGGCCAGTCGCTGCCCCACATCAGCCGTTCGGGGCGGAAGGCCTGCAGGACATGGTCGAAGACCGGGCGCAGGGTGTCTGCGGACCAGCCGGGCCCGAATTCGTTGGCCAGCCCCGACAGCTTGCAGACCACCTGCGGGTGGGCGGCCAGGGCGTCGATGCCCCGGCGCCAGTCCGGTCCGGCGTCCATGCCGTCAAAGACGGGCTTGGCGCAGTGATCAATCACGATGGGCAGGGACGGCACCCGCCCGGCCAATTCCTCGATGACGGGCAGGTGGCGGGGCGTGATCAGCGCATCCAGCCGCAGCCCGGCCCCCGCGACCTGCCGCAGGGCGTCGATCACGCCGTCCTGCAGGATCCACCGGGTGTCGTCGATATCCTGCAGCATCGGGCGGATGCCGCGCAGCGCAGGGTGGGCGATTCGCGACAGCTGGGCGGCCACATCGACGGTCAGGTCGATCCACCCGACGACGCCGCGGATCAGCGGCGACCGGTCGGCCAGCCCCAGCAGGAACAGCGTCTCGTCCAGCGTGGGGGCGGCCTGGACCAGCACCGTGCCGGTGACCCCGGACGCCCGCGCCAAGGGTTCCAGATCCGCAGGCAGGATGTCCCGCCGGATGGGTGCAACCTGATCGGTCATCCAGCCGTAATCGCCCCGGGCGATCCGCCAGAAATGCTGATGGGCGTCGATGATCACGGGAATGTCCTTGCCGGGTTGTGTCTCTAATCATAATAAACCGTATGGAGGCGGTCGTGGCGTGTCAACGCCCGACCCGGGGGGACAGGAGGCGGCATGAAGACCATCAGGATCGGCCGGACAGGGGTGGAGATCACCCCCATCGCGTTCGGCTGTGCCAGCATCGGCAACCTGTATCGCGAGGTCGCGGAGGAGGACGCGCAGCAGGTTCTGCAGGCGGCATGGGATGCGGGGATCCGCTATTTCGACACGGCGCCCCATTACGGGCGCGGCCTGTCCGAACAGCGGTTGGGGCGGTTCCTGACGAGCAGGACGGGGGCCGTTCTGTCGACCAAGGTCGGGCGCGTCCTGACCCCAGCCGCCGCGCCGATCCCCGAGGCCGACAGCTATGTCCGCCCCGCGCAGAACGACGTGCATTACGACTATTCCGGTGACGGGATCGAGGAGAGCCTGGAGCAGAGCCTGGACCGGCTTGGCGTCGCGCGGGTCGACATCGTCTATGTCCACGATCTGGGCACCTATACCCATGGCACCGACAACGACCGGCATCTGCAGGCGTTCCTGGGGTCCGGGTATGAACGACTGGTCCGGCTGAAGGAGGCCGGCCGCATCGGCGCATTCGGTCTTGGCGTCAACGAAACCGAGATCTGCCTGCGGGTGATGGATCACGGGCCCCTGGACGTGATCCTGCTGGCGGGGCGGCTGACCCTGCTGGACCGTTCGGCCGAGGACGCTTTGGTGCCGCGCTGTCGCGTGGCCGGGACCAGTCTGGTGCTGGGCGGGATCTTCAACTCCGGCATCCTGGCGACCGGGCCCGTGGCTGGCGCGACCTATGATTACGGCCCCGCCCCGCAGCAGGTGCTGGACCGTGTGGCTGCCCTGCAGGATCAGGCCGCCGCGCAGGGGATGCCGCTTGCGACCGCGGCGTTGCATTTCGCGCGCGACCATCCCGCGGCGGCGGCGGTGCTGCTGGGCACGGCCAATCCGGCGACCTTGCGCCGCAACCTGGAGGTCCTGCGCTAACCCAGGTCGTGATGGCGCAGGGATGACAGCAGCGTCGATTTCGACGTGCGCAGGTGCTGGCGCGCGGCATCCAGCGCGCGGCCGGCGTCGCGGGCCTCCAGCGCGTCGATGATCGCCAGGTGTTCCTGGATCGCGGCGCCGTTGCGCTGCTTTTCCTGCGTCTTGTCCCACATGTAGTGATAGTGGAAGATCAGCGAGATGACCTTCTGGAACTCGGCCACGAAGCGGTTGCGGACGACGGCGTTGATGGCCTCGTGGAACGCCTCGTCCAGCTTGGAGAACTCGTGGAAATGCGTGTCGATCTGGTCCGCCAAGGCCAGGTGCTGGACGCGCAGCGTGGCCAGCCGTGGCCAGACGGGGTGATCGACCGGCGCCTCGACCAGCTTGGCGATCGCGTCCAGTTCCAGGACCAGTCGAAAGTCCGACAGCTCGACCGCGAATTCCTTGGTGAAGCCGCGCAGCATCCAGCCGCCCTTGGGCCTGCGTGCGACCAGACTGAACCGGCTGAGCCCGGCCAGGAACTCGTTCAGCTGATGCTGGGTGACGCCGAAGGTCCGCGCCAGCTCGGCCACCGACAGCGGCGTTTCGGCAGGCACGTCGAAGCGCAGGATCCAGTCCAGGAACCGCTGCTCCAGCGCCTGCAGACCGTCGGCGGCGCGGATCACGGCGATCCGGTCGTCCTGGTCCGGCATGCGCAGCACCCGCTTGGCCCGCCCGTCCAGCGCGATCACCCCCAGCTCCGCCAGCCGCGCCAGGCAGCGGCGGACGACGGTACGGCTGACCCCGGCGATCTCGCTCAGCGCGGCCTCGGCGGGCAGGTCGGCCCCCGGGGTCAGGGTCGCGCAGTGGTCCAGAAGGCGATTGTACGCCTCGCGATAGCGGGTGTCGCTGCGGGCCATGGTGGGGTTTCCTCGGGTCAGGCGGTTCTTGTCCTAAATTATTAAAAACAATTGACAGGTGCAAGGTGCCTGCACATGCTTTGCCGACATCAGGACGAAATCGGTCGGGGAGGAACGATGACGGACGCAAGCAAGCCCTGGGCCGACGGCAAGGCGCGTCGGCTGACGATCGCCCGCGACCAGCTGCACCGTGCATCGGCCCTGCTGACGCTGGTCCTGCTGATCATCGGCTTTGCGATGGCCAGCCCGGCGTTCCTGTCGGTCAACAACGGGCTGACGGTGCTGTTGCAGACATCGGTCATCGGGCTGCTGGGGATCGGGCTGACCATGGTCATCATCACCGGCGGGATCGACCTTTCGGTCGGCTCGGTGCTGGCGCTGTCGGGCGTGGTGTCGGCGATGGTGGTCAAGGCCGGCCTGCCGGTGGTGCCCGCGATGTGCGCAGGCGTCCTGGCCGGCGCCGCCTGCGGGGCGTTCAACGGCCTTGTCATCACCCGGCTGCGGATCCCGCCCTTCGTGGCGACGCTTGGCATGATGCTGATCGCGCGCGGCGTGGCGCTGCAGCTGACCGGGGCCACGCCGATTTCGCAGCTGGGCGCGGGCTTCGGGCGGCTTGGCAACGGCGCGCTGTTCCGCGTGGTCGAGATGCAGCCGAACGGCTTTCCGCGCGTGATCTTTCCGGGCATCCCCTATCCGGCCATCCTGCTGCTGGTCGTGGCGGTGGTCGCGACCTATCTGCTGCGCCGCCGCCAGATCGGGCGCCACATCTATGCCACCGGGTCGAACGAGGAGGCCGCGCGCCTGTCCGGCGTGAATGTCGACTGGACCAAGATGTACGCCTACACGATGTCGGGCGCGCTGGCGGGGCTGGGGGGCAACGTGCTGATGTCGCGCCTGGTCACCGCCCAGCCAAGCGAGGGGGTGATGTACGAACTGGATGCCATCGCGGCGGCGGTGATCGGCGGCGCATCCCTGTCGGGGGGCGTGGGCACCGTCGCGGGCACGATGATCGGTGCGTTCATCATCGGCATTCTGCGAAACGGTCTGAACATGTCGGGCGTGTCCGCCTTCATCCAGCAGATCGTCATCGGCTTCGTGGTCATCGGCGCGGTCTGGATCGATCAGGTCCGCAACCGCCGCTAGGCCCGCATCATCATCATCGGAGGAGGAACCAAGATGACACTGCTCAAGACATGCCTGGCCGTATCCGCCCTTGCCCTGACCGCCGCCGGCGCCCAGGCCGGAGAGATCGCGGTCATCGTCAAGACGACCAACTCGAACTTCTGGCAGAACGTGAACCTGGGCGCCCAGGCCGCGATCGAGGGCCAGTCCGAGCATACGCTGAGCTTTGACGGTCCGGCCGCGGAAAGCGCGGTGGCCGATCAGGTCAGCCTGGTCGAGAACGCCATCAACCGCGGCGTGGCCGGGCTGGTCCTGGCCCCGTCCGACCCCGAGGCGCTGATCCCCGTGGTGCAGCGCGCCTACGAATCCGGCATCCCGGTCGTGATCATCGACAGCGCCCTGGGCGAGGGCGCAGAAGGCGCGTTCCAGGCCTTCCTGTCGACCGACAACTGCGCGGCCGGAGAGCAGGTGGCCAAGCGCATGATCGACGAGGCCGGCACGACCGGCAAGGTGGGGATCATGTCCTATGTCGCGGGCGTCGGGTCCGAGATCGGGCGCGTCGGCTGCTTCACCAGCTACCTGCAGGAGAATTCCGACCTGGAGATCGTGGGTCCGCTCTATTCGCAAAGCCAGATGGCCAACGCGCTGAACCAGACCACCGACATGCTGGCGTCGAACCCGGACCTTATCGGCATCTTCGGGGCGAACGAACCCACGGCCGTCGGCATGGGGCGCGCGATCGAACAGGCCGGCAAGGCGGGACAGCTGACCGCCCTGGGCTTTGACGGCAACGAGGACCTGCAGCAGTTCGTGCGCGACGGCGTGCTGACGGCGACGGCGGTGCAGGGATCGTTCGCCATGGGCGAGATGGGCGTGCAGACCGTGATGGACATCCTGGCCGGAGAGACGGTCGAGCCGTTCATCAACACCGGCGTGGTGATGGTCGACAAGGCCAACATCGAGTCCGACGAGGCCAGGAACGTCCTCTACTGATGCTGCCGGGGACCGCCCGCGCGGTCCCCGATCACCGACACGTTGCAAGGGGCATGCCCATGTCAGACCAGCCGCTGGTCCAGATGATCGACATCGAAAAGCATTTCGGCGGCGTCCGGGCCGTCGATCATGTCTCGGTCAGCCTCTATCCGGGCGAGGTGGTGGGCCTTCTGGGGCATAACGGCGCGGGCAAGTCCTGCCTGATGCGCATCCTGTCGGGCGCCATGACCCCCAGCAGCGGAGAGATCCGCGTGAACGGCACGGCGGTCCGCTTTGCCGAACCCAACGATGCCCGCGCCAAGGGGATCGAGACGATCTATCAGACGCTGGCCCTGGCCAATCATCTGGACGCGCCCAGCAACCTGTTCCTGGGGCGGGAGCTCAAGACCCGGTTCGGCAACCTGGACGACGCGGCCATGCTGCGCGCCGCGCGCGAGGTGCTGGCCCGGCTGAACCCCAACTTTCGCAACCTGCGCGACCCCGTGTCCAGCCTGTCGGGTGGCCAGCGCCAGGTGATCGCGATCGCGCGTGCGATCTATTTCGACACCCGCGTGCTGATCATGGACGAACCCACCGCAGCCCTGGGCCCGTCCGAGACGGCGATGGTGGCCGACCTGATCCGCAAGCTGCAGGCCGACGGGATCGGGATATTCCTGGTCAGCCACGACATCCATGACGTGTTCGACCTGTGCGACCGGGTCGTGGTGATGAACAAGGGCCGCGTCGTGGGCGCCCATGCCATCGGCGATGTCAGCAAGGACGACGTCCTCAGCCTGATCGTCAAGGGAGAGCTGCCGTCCGACTGGTCCGCCCGCAGGCCGGAGCCGGTGCAATGAAGGACGCATCCGCCACCACGATGGCATGCGGCGTCTGCGTCGAACCCGGCCGGTTCCGCATCGAGACGCGGCCCCTGCCGACCCATGCCCCCGAGGGCTGGGTGCTTGTCGACATCGCCGCCATCGGCATCTGCGGCACGGATTACCACATCTTCGAGGGCAAGCATCCCTATCTGGATTATCCCCGCGTGATCGGGCACGAGCTGTCCGGGCATGTGGCCGGCGGACCGGATGCCGGGCGCCTGGTCGTGGTGAACCCCTATCTGTCCTGCGGGGCCTGCCGTGCCTGCCTGCGCGGCAAGCCCAACTGCTGCGCCGCGATCGCGGTGCTGGGCGTGCATCGCGACGGCGGCATGTGCGCGCGGATCGCGGTTCCGGCGGGCAACCTGTACCCCGCCGACGGGCTGAGCGTGCATCAGGCCGCGATGGTCGAGTTCCTGGCCATCGGCGCCCATGCCGTCGCGCGTTCGGGCGTGGGGCCGGGCGATCTGGCGCTGGTGACGGGGGCGGGGCCGATCGGGCTTGGCACCGCGCTGTTCGCGCGACTGGCCGGGGCCCAGGTGCATCTGATGGATCTCAGCGACCGGCGGCTGGCGCTGGCGCGGCGACTGTGCGGGTTCGACCTGCTGCACCGTCCGGGCGACGACATCCTGACCGGCGAGTTGGCGCAGGGCTTCGATGTCGTCTTCGACGCGACCGGCAGCGCACCGGCCATCGAGGCGGGCTTTCCCCTTGTGGCCCATGGCGGCAGCACGGTGCTGGTCAGCGTGGTCAAGGGCGACATCCGCTTTTCGGATGCCGAGTTCCACAAGCGCGAGGCCCGCATCATCGGCAGCCGCAACGCGCAGGCCCCCGATTTCGACCGGGTCATCGCGGCCATTCGCGACGGGCTGATCCCCACCGATGCGCTGCTGTCCGAGGTCGTTCCGCTGGCCGATCTGCCCGACCGTTTTGCCGCGCTGGTCGATGACCGCGACGACATCGTCAAGATCCTGGTGACCCCGTGACGCAAGCCCCGCCGACCGCCATCCGCCTGCATGACCGCGACAACATCATGGTCGCCCTGATCGCCCTGACCCCCGGCGCGCCGCTTGATGCCGAATGCGCCGCGACAGAGGCGATCCCCGCGGGCCACAAGGTCGCTATCCGCCCCATCGCGCCCGGCGAACCGGTCCTGAAATATGGTCAGGTCATCGGCATCGCCACCCGGCCCATCGCGGCGGGGGCGCATGTCCATGTCCAGAACCTTGGCATGGGGGCGCACAAGCAGGATCACGGCTTTGGCAGCGCGGCGGGTGCGCTGCCCGCCCCCGATGCGCCGGAGTCCTTCCAGGGGTTTCACCGGCCATCGGGGCGGGTGGGCACGCGCAATTATGTGGGCATCCTGACCTCGGTCAATTGCGCGGGATCGGTCGCCCGCTTCATCGCCGAGGAGGCAGAGCGTCAGGGCTGGCTGGCCGATTACCCCAACGTGGACGGGATCGTGCCCATCGTGCACGGCACCGGCTGCGGCATGTCCGGCAAGGGCGAAGGGTACGAGACGCTGTTCCGCACCATCGCAGGCTATGGCCACAACCCTAATTTCGGCGCCATCCTGATGGTGGGCCTGGGCTGCGAGGTCATGCAGATCCCCGACCTGATCGACCGGCGCGCGCTGAAGGACAGCGCCCGGTTCCGCTATATGACCATCCAGCAGACGGGAGGCACGCGGGCCACCGTCGACAAGGGCGTGGCGATCCTGCGCGAACTGGCCGCCGAGGCCGACCGTGCCACGCGCCGGACCGCCCCGGCATCCGCGCTGGTGATGGGCATGCAATGCGGGGGGTCGGACGGCTATTCCGGGATCACGGCCAACCCGGCCCTGGGCATCGCCTCTGATCTGCTGGTGGCGCAGGGGGGCATCTCGATCCTGTCGGAAACCTCCGAGATCTATGGCGCCGAACATCTGCTGACCCGACGCGCCGATCCCGAGACCGGCCGCAAGCTGATCGACCTGATCGACTGGTGGGAGGATTACACCGCCCGCAATTTCGGAGAGATGGACAACAATCCCTCGCCCGGCAACAAGCGCGGCGGCCTGACCACGATCTTGGAAAAGAGCCTGGGCGCCGTGGCCAAGGGGGGCAGCGCGCCGCTGTCGGCGGTCTATCGCTATGGCGAACCCATCGACCGGCCGGGTTTCGTCTTCATGGACAGCCCCGGCTATGACCCCTGTTCGGTGACGGGGCAGGTCGCGTCGGGGGCCAACCTGATCGCCTTCACCACCGGGCGGGGCAGCGTGTCGGGCTATCGCCCTGTGCCCTGCATCAAGATCGCGTCGAACCCCGACCTGTGGCGCCGGATGGAGCCGGACATGGATGTCGATTGCGGTGCGATCCTCTCCGGGGCCACCCTGCAGGAGAAGGGGCACGAAATCTTCGACCTGATGCTGGCCGTCGCCTCCGGTGCCCCGACGAAAAGCGAGGCGCAGGGGTTCGGCGCGGTCGAGTTCGTGCCCTGGCAGATCGGCGCGGTGATGTAAGTGAAAGGACAGCGAATGATACCAACCCCCATGACGGGACAGCGCGTCGTGATCACCGCGGCGGCCCAGGGGATCGGCCGCGCCAGCGCACTGGCCTTTGCCGCGGCGGGCGCCGAGGTGATCGCCACCGACATCAACATGGACGGGCTCTCGACGCTGGACGGGTGCCGCACCGCGCGCCTGGACGTGCTGGACGGCGCCGCCGTGGCGGCGTTCTTTGCCGATCTGGAACCGGTGGACGTGCTGTTCAACTGCGCCGGGGTCGTGCATGCAGGCGGCATCCTGGAGGCATCCGAGGCCGACCTGGAATTCGCATTCGACCTGAACGTGCGATCGATGATGCGCACGATCCGGGCGGTCCTGCCGGGGATGGTCGATCGGGGGCGGGGGGCGATCATCAACATGTCCTCGGTCGCCTCGTCCATCAAGGGGGTGCCCAACCGCTTTGCCTATTCCACCACCAAGGCCGCCGTCCTGGGTCTGACCAAGTCGGTCGCCGCCGATCATGTGGGCCACGGCATCCGATGCAACGCGATCTGCCCCGGCACGGTGCAGTCGCCGTCCCTGGACGACCGCCTTGCCGCGACGGGCGATGCCGTGGCGGCCCGCGCGGCCTTCGTCGCGCGCCAGCCCATGGGGCGCATCGCCGATGCGGCGGAAATTGCCGATCTGGCCGTGTATCTGGCGGGCGCGACCTATACCACGGGCCAAGCCGTCTGCATCGACGGCGGCTGGACACTCTGACCCAAGGAAGACGACATGAAACTTGTTCGCTTTGGTGCCGCGGGCGCCGAGAAACCCGGCCTGATCGACGCGGACGGCCAGATCCGTGACCTGTCGGCGCATGTGTCGGACCTGTCCGGACAGGCGCTGCATCCCGATGCACTGGCCGGCCTGGCGCGCCTTGATCCGGCGACGCTGCCGCTGGTCCAGGGCGATCCGCGTCTGGGCCCGCCCGTCGCGGGCACCGGCAAGTTCATCTGCATCGGCCTGAACTATGCCGACCATGCCGCCGAATCCGGCATGCAGGTCCCGCCCGAACCGGTGATCTTCATGAAGGCCACCAGCGCGATCTGCGGTCCGAACGATCCGATCATCATCCCGCGCGGCAGCGAAAAGACCGACTGGGAGGTCGAACTGGCCGTCATCATCGGCAAGCCTGCCAAATATGTCGACGAAGCCAACGCCATGTCCCATGTCGCGGGCTTTGCCGTGACAAACGACGTGTCCGAACGGGCGTTCCAGACCGAACGCGCGGGCCAGTGGACCAAGGGCAAGTCCTGCGACAATTTCGGCCAGATCGGCCCCTGGCTGGTCACCCCGGACGAGATCGCCGATCCCCAGGATCTGGCGATGTGGCTGAGCGTGAACGGTCAGACGATGCAGGACGGGTCGACGGCGACGATGGTCTATCGGGTGCCGTTCCTGATCCACTACCTCAGCCAGTTCATGACGCTGCATCCGGGCGACGTGATTTCCACCGGAACGCCTCCGGGCGTGGGGATGGGGATGCGGCCGCAACGCTTCCTGCGGGCGGGCGACGTCGTCGATCTGGGCATCAAGGGGCTGGGCCAGCAGCGCCAGGAGGTCATTGCCGACCCGGCCTGATGGGTGCATGCCGTCGCCCGTGACGCCTGGCCCCGCGTGGGCCGGGCGTTACGGGCCAATCCCGGTCAGACGAAGATCAGGTCGTTGCCCAGCCCGTCGATCGTCATGTTGCGCACCGTCAGCACGTCACCGTCCCCAAGATCGAATACGACGTTCGCGCCGATCTGTGCGGCATGGTCCCGCGCCTGCGCCAAGCTGGCGATCCCGAAGTCGATCATGCGGATCGTGTCGATGTCGTCCTGAAAATCCATGACCGCATCGCGCCCGGCACCGTGACCGAAGACGAAGACATCGGCCCCCGCGCCGCCCCACAGCTGATCGCGTCCCGCACCGCCGTTCAGGCTGTCGTTTCCGGCCCCACCGTCCAGGCGATCATCGCCCTGCCTGCCGTGAAGGATGTCCGCACCGAACCCGCCGCGGATCACGTTCGCCCGGGCGTCGCCCATCAGGATGTCGCGGCCCATTCCGCCGTGAATGTTCTCGACATTGCGGATCACGTCGGTCCCGTGCCCCGTGGCCTGCGCGCCGGTCATGGCCAGATCGATCCGCGCGGCCCGCGCCTGACCCATGAACGAGACCCAGTCCGTTCCCGCGCCACCATCGATCGTGTCGTTGCCCGCCCCGCCCCAAAGCATGTCGTCGCCGACCCCGCCATGCAGGACGTCGTTTCCGTTCCCGCCGAAAAGGCTGTCGGCCCCGCCGCCCCCGGCGATCGTGTCCGCGCCACCCGCGCCGCGCAGGATGGTATCGGCCCGATTTCCGGTCATGCGGTTGGCCAGATCGTTGCCGACACCGGTCACCCGCCCCGTACCGGTCATCACCAGATGCTCGACATGGGCGGACAGCGCGTGGGACACGCCGGCATGCACGACGTCCCGACCGCCATTCGCCGTTTCGATCACCCGGTCACCCGCGTTGTCGACGTGATAGACGTCGTCGCCGGCCATGCCGTACATCCTGTCGGCGCCCGCCATGCCGTCGATGACATCATTGCCCGAAAGCCCGAACATCGTGTCACTTGCCGCGGTCCCGCGCAGGCGATCGGCACCTGCGCTGCCAATGATGCTGCCCGGAGGGGCATCGGCGGGGAACAGCGGAAAGCCGGGGACCGGATCGGGGGTCGGACCCGGCCCGCCGACCACGGGGCCGGGGGGAACGCTACTGCCGTATTCGCCGGGCCTGATCTCTGCCCCGGCAATGCGGGCGACCAAGGGCTCTCCGGGATCGGTCCATCGGCCGGCCCATTCTTCCTGCCCCGGCGCCACCGCCCACAGATCGACATAGCTGGACATGGGGCCAATGTTCCAGATGCCGCCGGGCATGTCCGCGGCGCTGAATTGCGCCACGATACGCCCATCGACATAGAAGACGGCGGAACGGTCGGTCACGGTGACTTCGTAGGTGTGAAAACCTTCCGCCGCGTCAAAGCCTAGGTCGATCACCGCGCGCCGCTGGCCGGCGTCATTCAGCGTGATATGGTTTCCGGCAGCGTCCTCCATGTGGATGGCCAACTGGACCTGCGTGGTGTCGCCCCCCACGAATTCGAAATCGAATTCAACCCAAGGCTGATGCTGCCAGTCCGCCTTGTAGGTGAACAGTCCGAATACCGCGCCCGGTTGCATGTCGGGGGCCTGCACGGTCCATCCCCATGTTCCGGTGGTGGCGATCTGGGCGCCCTGAATCTCGCCGCCCTGATAGGGACGGGGCGATCCGGATGGGGACCGGCCCAGGACCAGTTCGATGGCACCATCCGCGCCGACGCGGACATTGTCGTCCGACCACTGCATGATGCTTGATTGCCCGGCCGCCCAGTCCGAGATCAGCCAGCTGTCATTGTCATGCTGTTCGCCGATCTCGTACAGATCAAGGGCAGGGGCGGTCGGGGTCGTGGTCATGCTCACCTCAGATGGTCGCAGGGACGGCGGCGGCCGAGACGGGCAGGGCAGCACGCGGTCCGATCAGGAAGCCGAAGGTTCAGTATGACCCGGACACCCTAATGCAACTTTAACGCGATCTTGCGCTGCGCGGTTTGTGCTGTGTCCCATGTGGGACAAACGCAAGCTAAGGAACGGCGTCGGATCTGCCAGAACAACGCGATATTCTGTCGGCGAGTTGTATCAATGGCCCTGTTAAAAGAGATCGGAAGATCCAATAGGCGACACACTGCTCTGCGTGCTGCCCCTGTGCGGCTTCGGTTCGCAAATCTAATCTAGGCGATAACTGAGGCGTAGAGTGGGGAGTGTACCGTCGTATAAGGCGTAAAATGTTGATGCGCTTGCTATCTTATCAAAACTCTAAACAGTTTTCAGAAAACGATCGCGCGCGACCACTATGGCAATATCAAAACTTTTATTAACAACTTAAGCGTGAACTATTAATTTATATTCAACCTTATATTAGATTGACGTATTGCACCATATGCACAAGTCTAAGACGTGCGTATCGATTGTCAGAGATAAGGGTCGTCCCGTCGCCGGTCGTTCCCTTGTGTCATAGGTTACCAGTCAGGCAACGTGCCCGTCCGTCATGACCTTTGGTCTGTGCGGACGGGCGTCCGCGATGCCGATGCCCAAGCAAATGCCAGCACCGAGAATCCTCCGCAGAGCGCATAGGCCGTCAGGCATTCCCAATATGCGAACCCGTTGAACAGGAACAGCATCATGACGCCGATGGCCACGGCTAGGGCAAAGGCAAGATTGGCTGCGATCATCCGACCCCTCCATTCGATAGCCGACCCCCTGCAAGGACAGGTGGCCACAGCGTTTCATTCAGAAACCAGGATGCGAGCAGATGACCGTTTCGATCTTGGTTAACTGATCGTACCATGCACTTTGGCAAAACGCCTAGGCAGAGGTGACATCCGGGACAAAAGCGGCGAAATCATGCCGTTACATGGTTCGATTTTCACGGATTGCTGCCGATGCCTCAGTTTTCGGCAAGCGTGACGGTACGTCGACTAACAATTGCAAACTGATCCGGGCGGGTATCCCTTGCCGCCGTGCGCTACAGACAGCGCATCCTGCAGTCTTCACCGGCAACCGGCGATATGCCTCAGGGGACCCTGTCAAAATCCAAAACATGCGTGATTACTCGAACATGTGATGAAACCTTGGGGCGGGGGCGTTGCCTGCCTTGGCCCCGGCCGCTAGGCTTGCGGACAACGCAAATGTGATTTCCGGAAGTGCCGCCCTTGACCCAGACCCGCCCCCTTGCTGCCCTGCTGCGTCTTGCCGTGCTGGCTGCGCTGACGACGGGAGCTGCCCTGCCGGCTCTGGCGCAGGACGGCCCGCCCGAACCGAAGCCGCCGCAGCAGCCCGCGCAGATCAGCGGCCTGGCCGGCCCCTATCTTGCCGCCCGCATGGCGACCGTCGAGAACGACTTTCGCGCGGCGGCGCGCTATTTCGTCATGGCGTCGGCGCAGGATCCGCAGGACGTCTATCTGCAGGACAGCGCGCTGGTCGCGCTGGCATCGGCGGGCGATGTCGATCAGGCGGTGGCCATGGCCGAACGGTTGTTCGACGAGGATCGCCCCACGGAACTGGCCGGCCTTCTGCGCCGCGCACAGCTGGTCCGGGCCGAGGACTGGCAGGGCGTGGTCGACCTGATCGACGCGACCCATGCGCCGGACGTCCCGCTGGACCAGGACCTGATGGACGGCACCATCCGTGCCTGGGCGCTGCTGGGTGCGGGACGCGCCACCGACGCCATCGCGGCGTTCGAGGCGATGGCCGCGAATGCGGACCTGGCCCCCATCGTGAACTATCACCTGGCGCTGGCCCGGGCGCTGGCGGGCGACTATGAGGCCGCCAACCGCCTGATCGTGCAGTCCGAGGCCAGCGGCCACCTGATGGGCCTGACCGCCCGCGTCCAGATCCTGTCGCAGCTGGATCGCGGCGACGAGGCGCTGGCGCTGCTGTCCCAGATCGACGGGCTGGAGGCCGAGCCGCAGTTGCTGGCCCTGCGCCAGCGCCTGGAACAGGGGCAGCCGGTGCCCTTCGACGTGGTGGGCGGCCCGGCGGACGGAATCGCGCATCTGCTGCTGTCCTTTGCCTCGGCCCTGTCCAGCAGCCCGGACCCGGAACCGCTGGCGCTGATCCATGCGCGCCTGGCGTCCTGGATCGCGCCCCAGAACCCCGAGCCCCGGCTGACCACCGCGCAGCTGCTGCAGGACCGCCAGCAGTTCGACCTGGCCGAGGCCGAGTTCGATGCCGTCCGGCGCATGGGCGAGATGCGCCCCCAGGCCGAGCTGTCGCGCATCGACGCCCTGTCGCGCGCCCAACGCCCCGCCGAGGCGGAGCGTGCGGCCCTGGCGCTGACCGCGGCCTATCCGGGCCTGGCGCAGTCCTGGATCGCGCTTGGCGACGTGACCCGCCAGCAGGAGAAATACGCCGAGGCGATCCCAAGCTATGACCGGGCGCTGGACCTTCTGGCCGACGCCCCGCCCGAGGCGCGGTGGTTCCCGCTTTACGCGCGCGGCATCTCGCTGGAGCGTGCGGGCCAGTTCGACCGCGCCGAGGCCGACCTGCTGGCCGCGTTGGAGATCCGCCCCGATCAGGCCAGCCTGCTGAACTATCTGGGTTATTCCTGGATCGACCGGAACCAGAACCTGGACCGGGCGCTGGACATGATCAAGCGCGCGGTCGAGCTGTCGCCCGGCGACGGCTATATCCTGGACAGCCTGGCATGGGCCTATTTCCGGCTTGGCCGCTATCAGGAGGCCGTGGCTCCGATGGAGCAGTCCATCGCCACGATGGCCGCCGATCCGCTGGTCAACGACCACCTGGGCGACATCTACTGGATGGTCGGCCGCCACCGCGAGGCGCAGATCCAGTGGCAGCGCGCCCTGTCGCTGGAGCCCGGCGAAAGCGGAGAGGTCGATGCCGACCGCATCCGCGCCAAGCTGGATCGCGGCCTGAACGCGGTGATGGACGAGGAGGACGGCCCCGTCGCCAGCCACCCCACCCAGGCCCCGCAGACCGAGGCCGACGCGGCCGAATGATCATCGAGGCGGCCCCCGCCAAGCTGAACCTGGCGCTGCACGTGACGGGTCGGCGGCCTGACGGCTATCACCTGCTGGATTCGCTGGTCTGCTTTGCGGCGGTCGGCGACAGCATCGCCCTGACCCCCGGCCCGCTGTCCCTGAGCATCGACGGCCCCTTCGCGGCGGGTCTGTCAACCGACGACAATCTGTGCCTGCGCGCCGCGCGTCTGGTCGGGGGACAGGCCGCGATCCGGCTGACCAAGGCGCTGCCCGTCGCCTCGGGCATCGGGGGAGGGTCCGCCGATGCGGCGGCGGTGCTGCGCGGGCTGGCGCGGATGGGCCATCCGCTGCCCGATGGGACCGAACGGCTTGGTGCCGACGTGCCGGTCTGCCTGGCCTCGACGCCCGCGCGCATGCAGGGCGTCGGAGAGGTGCTGACCCCGCTGCCCGCCCTGCCGCCGCTGCACCTGGTGCTGGTCAATCCCGGCATCGCGGTGCCCACCCCGGCGATCTTCGCGGGCCTGCGGTCGCGCGACAATCCGCCTCTGCCGCCCATTCCCGCCTTTGCCGATGTCGATGCGCTGCTGGGCTGGCTGGGCACCACGCGGAACGACCTGCAGCCCCCCGCGATTGCCGCGGCGCCGGTCATCGCCGACGTGCTGCGGGCGCTGGAAGGGCAGGGCGCGGGGCTGGCGCGGATGTCGGGATCGGGGGCCACCTGCTTCGGCATCTTTGCCGACCCCGGCGCCGCGGAGCGCGCGGCTGCGGCCCTTGCGCGCAACGGCTGGTGGGCGGTGGCGACCGAACTGGCATCCGCCCCGGCACGCGGCTAGACTGCGCCCGACCCGATCCCGGAGGAACCCATGCTGCGCCTTGGCGTCAACATCGACCACGTCGCCACCATCCGCAACGCGCGGGGCACGCCCTGGCCCGACCCGCTGCGGGCCGCGCTGATCGCCCAGGCCGCGGGCGCGGACGGCATCACCGCCCATCTGCGCGAGGATCGCCGCCATATCAGCGACGCCGACATCGACGCGCTGATGGCCAACCTGACCCAGCCCCTGAACTTCGAGATGGCCGCCACGATGGAGATGCAGGCCATCGCCCTGCGCCATCGTCCGCATGCCGTCTGCATCGTCCCCGAGAAGCGCGAGGAGCGTACGACCGAAGGCGGTCTGGATGTCGCGGGCAACGACAATGCGCTGGCCGGATACATCGCGCCGCTGCGCGAGGCCGGTTGTCGGGTGTCATTGTTCATCGGTCACGAACCCGCCCAGATCCGCGCCGCCGCCCGGATCGGCGCGGCGGTGGTCGAACTGCACACCGGCGCCTATTGCGACCTGGACACCGAGGGCCGCCACGCCGAGCGCGATGCCGAACTGGCCGCCCTGCGCGAGGGTGCCGCGCTGGCCCATGACCTGGGGCTGGAGGTCCATGCGGGCCACGGGCTGACCTTCGACACGGTCGGTCCCATCGCGGCCATTCCCCAGGTGGCCGAACTGAACATCGGGCATTTCCTGATCTCGGAATCGGTGTTCCTGGGGCTGGAGGGCGCGATCCGCGAGATGCGCGCGCGCATGGACGCGGCGCGGGCGTGATCCCTTTCCTGTCCAAAGACCCGTCGGGACGCACGGCATGATCCTGGGCATCGGCACGGACCTGGCCAACATCGACCGCATCCAGGGGACGCTGGACCGCTTTGGCGACCGGTTCCGCAACCGGGTCTTCACGCCCACCGAACTGGCCAAGGCTGCCCGCCGCGCCGACGAGGCCGGCACCCTGGCCAAGCGGTGGGCCGCCAAGGAGGCCTGCTCCAAGGCGCTTGGCACGGGTCTTGCCATGGGCATCAGCTGGCGCGACATGGCGGTGACGAACCTGCGGTCGGGCCAGCCGGTCATGGCGCTGACGGGATGGGCCGCGGACCGGCTGGCGGCGATGACGCCCGCCGATCATCACGCGGTCGTGCATGTCACGCTGACCGACGACCACCCCTGGGCGCAGGCCTTCGTGGTGATCGAGGCGCGTCCCGGCCCTGCGCCTGCTTGACTTTGACCCTGTGCCCGGCCCATGAACACCCGACGCAGGGCCCCCGGCCCGAGGGATAAGAGGACCACGCGGAATGGCAACGGCAGCGCCCGAGAAAAAGGACGGCATCTGGGAGACGATCAAGACGATCTTCTGGGCGCTGGTGATCGCGGGCATCTTCCGCACGCTGTTCTTCCAGCCCTTCTGGATCCCGTCGGGCAGCATGAAGGACACGCTGCTGATCGGTGATTTCCTGTTCGTGAACAAGATGGCCTATGGCTATTCCGCGCACAGCTGCCCGTTCTCGATGTGCCCGATCAGCGGCCGCATCCTGGAACGCGAACCGGCGCGCGGCGACGTTGCCGTGTTCCGTCACCCGACCCGCAACGTCGATTTCATCAAGCGCGTGATCGGCCTGCCGGGCGACACCGTGCAGATGCGCGGCGGCCGCCTGTGGCTGAACGGAGAGCCGGTCCAGGTCACCCCCGCCGGAGAGTTCATCGAGGTCAAGGAACAGCAGGGGCCGCAGGGCCTGATCCCGCGCTGCGTGAACGACCCCGTGCCCGAGGGCGGCGACTGCATCAGCGAACGCATGACCGAGACGCTGCCGGGCGGCAACACCCATGACATCTTGAACATCGTCGATGGCTGGGTGGCCGACGACACGCCGACCTTCACCGTCCCCGAAGGACAGTACTTCTTCATGGGCGACAACCGCGACAATTCCGAAGACAGCCGTTTCCCGGCCGAGATCGGCGGCCTGGGCTTCGTGCCGGCCGAATACCTGATCGGCCGCGCCGACCGCATCATGTTCTCGTCGGCGGGGCGGTCGCTGCTGTATTTCTGGACGTGGCGGTCCGACCGCTTCTTCAAGGCGGTGAATTGACGCCCTCGGCCGACATCCGGGCCTTCATGGCCCGTCTGGGGCATGAATTCGCGCGGCCCGAACTGCTGATCCGCGCGCTGACGCATGGCTCGATCGCCAGCGTCACGCGGCCCGACAACCAGCGGCTGGAGTTCCTGGGCGACCGCGTCCTGGGTCTGGTCATGGCCGAGGCACTGTTCACCGCAGACACCGCCGCCAGCGAGGGCCAGCTTGCCCCGCGCTACAATGCGCTGGTGCGCGGAGAGACCTGCGCCGCGGTGGCCCGCGAGCTGTCTCTGGGCGACGTGCTGAAGCTGGGTCGGTCCGAGATGCTGTCGGGCGGGCGTCGCAAGGACGCCCTTCTGGCCGATGCGATGGAGGCGGTGCTGGCCGCCGTCTATCTGGATGCGGGCTTCGATGCGGCCCGTCAGGTCGTGCTGCGCCATTGGGCGCCGCGTCTGGCGCGGGTCGATGCCGACAGCCGCGACGCCAAGACCGCCCTGCAGGAATGGGCCCAGGCCCAGGGCATGCCGCCCCCCGTCTATGAACAGACCGAACGCAGCGGCCCCGACCATGCGCCGGTCTTCCTGATCACCGTGCGGCTGGAAGACGGCCGCGACGCGCAGGCCCGCGGCACGGGCACCAAGCGCAGCATCGAACAGGCCGCCGCGCAATCGCTGCTGGATCGGCTGGAAGGACTGACATGACCGACGACGACATCGCCCCCGATCAGCCGCCCGCGGCGCAACCCGACGGGCCCACCCGCGCGGGCTTCGTCGCCCTGATCGGAGAGCCCAATGCGGGCAAGTCCACGCTGCTGAACCAGATGGTCGGCGCCAAGGTCAGCATCGTGACCCACAAGGTCCAGACGACCCGCGCACGCATTCGCGGCATCGCCATGCACGGCCCCGCGCAGATCGTCTTTGTCGACACGCCGGGCATCTTCCGCCCGCGCCGCCGGCTGGACCGCAGCATGGTCGCCGCGGCCTGGGGCGGGGCGTCGGACGCCGACATCGTGCTGGTCCTGGTCGAGGCGCATCGCGGCCTGACCGACGGCACGCAGGCGATCCTGGATCAGTTGGTCGACCTGGGCAAGGGGACGCCCGTCGCGCTGATCATCAACAAGATCGACCGCGTCAAGGCCGAGACCCTGCTGGCCCTGTCCCAGCAGCTGAACGAGGCCTATCCCTTCACCGAGACGTTCATGATCTCGGCCATGCGCGGCCATGGTTGCCAGCAGCTGCGCGGCTGGCTGGCCCGCAGCCTGCCCGAAAGCCCGTGGCTGTACCCCGAGGATCAGATCGCCGACCTGCCCATGCGCATGATCGCCGCCGAGATCACCCGCGAGAAGCTGACCCTGCGCCTGCACGAGGAGATCCCCTATCAGCTGACGGTAGAGACCGAGGCCTGGGAGGAGAAGGACGACGGCAGCGCTCGTGTCGAACAGGTCGTCTATGTCGCCCGCCAGGGCCACAAGGGCATCGTCCTGGGCCGCGGCGGAGAGACGATCAAGGCCGTGGGCCAGGCCGCGCGCGTCGAGCTGGAGGAGTTCATGGGTCGCCGCGTCCATCTGTTCCTGCAGGTCCGCGTCCGCGAGAACTGGGAGAACGAGGCCGAACGCTATGACGAGATCGGCCTGAACTTCCGCGACGGCGATGGCTGAGCCGCGCCTGGCCGCGTCCCTGTGGGTCGCGGCCTATCTGGCGCGGTTGGCCCAGGCCACCATCCCCGCCTATGTGCTGGCGCGCGGTGACGATACGGCGGGCGCGATCGCGGTGAAATGCGCCCATCTGGACGGCACCGCCGCGCTGTGGATGCGCGAATGGGACATGGACAGCGACACCCGTCCCTGGGTCGCGACCGACAGGGGCACCGAGCGTGACATCGACGCTGCCATCGCCCGCCAACGGTCCCGCGACCGCGACCTGTGGGTGATCGAGATCGAATCGCGCGACGGCACCACGCTGCTGGATCGCGACGGGCTGTTCTGACCTCTGGCGGGGTCGCGGTTTGCAGAATATGCATCACGCCATGAGTAGCACCCCGCAAACCGATTCGCCCAAGGGCCTTGCCTATGCCGTCGCGGCCTATGGGCTGTGGGGGTTCCTGCCGATCTACATGAAGGCGCTGGCGCATCTGCCCGCGGCCGAGATCATCGCCCACCGCATCGTCTGGTCGCTGCCCATCGCGGCGGCCGTCCTGTTGTGGCAGGGCCGCGCGGCCGAGGTCGGCCAGGCCCTGCGCCAACCGCGCCTGCTGGCGATGGCGGCGCTGACGGCGGTGCTGATCTCGGTCAACTGGCTGATCTATGTCTGGGCGATCTCGAACGATCACGCGCTTGACGCGGCGCTTGGCTATTACATCAACCCGCTGTTCAGCGTGTTTCTGGGCGCGACGCTGCTGGGGGAACGGCTGACGCGGGGGCAGGTCGCGGCCATCGCGCTGGCGGCCACCGCGGTGATCGTGCTGACGGTGCAGGCGGGCAGCCTGCCGGTGGTGGCGATCGGCCTGACGCTGTCCTGGGGCCTCTATGCCTATTGCAAGAAAAGCCTGCCGCTTGGCCCCAACCAGGGCTTCACGCTGGAGGTGCTGCTGCTGACCCCTCTGGCGGCGGGCTTCCTGATCTGGCAGACGCTGCAGGGCCAGTCGCATTTCACTGGCGCCGGCTGGGGCCAGGCGCTGTTGCTGCTGGGATGCGGGCCGGTCACGGCGATCCCGCTGCTGTTCTATGCCAACGGGGCCAAGCTGATCCGCCTGTCGACCATCGGCATCCTGCAATACATCGCGCCGACGATGATCTTTCTGTGCGCGGTGGTGCTGTTCGGCGAACCCTTCGACGGGGCCCGCCTGATCGCGTTTCCGATGATCTGGGCGGCGCTGGTCATCTATTCGGTGACGCTGGTCCGCCAGGCGGGCCAGAGACGCCGCGACCGTCGCGACCTGGCCGCCCGGCGCATGCAATAGGCACCCCATGCCGGCGGGGCGCGCGACCGTGGCCCGCGTGACGCCCTCTGGCCCCCGCAGGCCGGATCGCGCAAGCTGTGTCGGCGGACCCGGAGGCTGTGATGGAATGGCAGGCAGAAGGCACCGTGATCGGCCGCCGTCCCCATGGCGAGACGGCCGTCATCATCGACGTGCTGACCCTTGAGCACGGGCGCCATGTCGGAGTCGTCCCCGGCGGGGCATCGCAGAAACGCGCCGCCATGCTGCAGCCCGGCGCGCGGCTGACCCTGCGCTGGCGCGCGCGCCAATCGGACCAGCTGGGCAGCTTTGCCGCCGAGCCGCTGCGCATGCGGGCGGGGCTGATGGCCGATCCGACCGCGCTTGCCGGCCTGAACGCTGTCTGCGCGCTGCTGGTCTTTGCGCTGCCCGAACGCGATCCGCACCCGATGCTGGTCCAGCGGACCGAGGCGCTGCTGGACCAGATCGAGGCGGGTGCCGACTGGCCGCCCGCCTATCTGGCGTGGGAGATGCTTCTGCTGGACGAGATGGGGTTCGGCCTGGACCTTGCCAGCTGCGCGGTGACCGGCGCGACCGAGGGGCTGGCCTATGTCAGCCCAAGATCAGGCCGTGCGGTCAGCCGGCAGGGGGCGGGGGACTGGGCCGACCGCCTGCTGCCACTGCCGGCGGTCATGGGCGGGGCGGGCGACAATCGCGGCCGCGACCTGGCCCAGGGGCTGGCCATCACCGGGCATTTCCTTGAACGGCGGCTGGCGCCCGACCTGGTCGGACGCCCGTTGCCCGCCGCGCGGGCGCGGCTGGTG
>NZ_VDDD01000040.1 GCF_006151785.1 Paracoccus marcusii | reverse complement strand
GGGGGCGCGCGTCGCGTGGCGGGCGTGGACGAGGCCGGGCGCGGGCCGCTGGCCGGCCCCGTCACCGCGGCGGCCGTGGTATTGGACCCGCAGAACATCCCTGACGGCCTGAACGACAGCAAGAAGCTGACCGCCGCGCGGCGCGACGCGCTGGCCGCTTGGATCATGGAGCATTGCGACTGGTCCGTGGCCCATGTCGATCCGGTCGAAATCGACGCCCTGAACATCCTGCGCGCCAGCCATGTCGCGATGTGCCGCGCCCTGGCCGGGCTGCGCCAGCCGCCCTGCCACGTTCTGATCGATGGCAACATGCTGCCCCGCGATCTGACCCTGCCCGCGCAGGCGATGGTCAAGGGCGATGCGCGTTGCCTGTCGATCGCCGCGGCCTCGATCGTGGCCAAGGTGTTGCGCGACCGCATCATGGTGGATTTGGCGCAACAGCACCCCGGATATGGCTGGGACGTGAATGCCGGATACCCCACGCCAGGCCACAAGCGCGCCCTGCTAGATCTGGGGATAACCCCACATCATAGGCGGTCGTTCAGGCCAGTCCACAACATCTTGTGTAAAGCCCCTTTGGTAAGTGACTGATTTGAAAAAGAAATTGACGGCGATTCGCATCTGAATCATCTTTGGGGACATACCAGACCGGCAAAAGCCGGCATTTCCCGAAGGCAGAGCATGACGAAAACCAAGGACCAGCGCGCGGATTCCGCGCGGCCATTACCGCTGAACCAGATTCTGGGCGGGGATTGCATCGAGATCATGAACAGCCTGCCCGCGGGCAGCGTGGACCTGATCTTTGCCGATCCGCCCTATAATTTGCAGCTGAAGGGCGACTTGCATCGCCCCGACAACAGCCTGGTCGATGCGGTGGACGATCATTGGGACCAGTTTTCCAGCTTTGCCACCTATGACGCCTTCACCCGCGACTGGCTGGCCGCAGCCCGCCGCCTGCTGAAGCCGAACGGCGCGATCTGGGTGATCGGCAGCTATCACAACATCTTCCGCGTCGGCGCCGAACTGCAGAACCAGCAGTTCTGGATCATGAACGACGTGATCTGGCGCAAGTCGAACCCGATGCCGAACTTTCGCGGCAAGCGCCTGACCAACGCGCATGAGACGCTGATCTGGGCGGCAAAGTCGGAAAGCTCGAAATACACGTTCAACTACGAGGCGCTGAAGTCGCTGAACGAGGGCGTCCAGATGCGCAGCGACTGGGTGCTGCCGATCTGCAACGGCGGCGAGCGGCTGAAGGACGCGGCCGGCGACAAGGCCCATCCGACGCAAAAGCCGGAATCGCTGCTGCACCGGGTGATCCTGGGCACGACTAATCCCGGCGACGTGGTGCTGGACCCGTTCTTCGGCACCGGCACCACCGGTGCGGTCGCCAAGATGCTGGGCCGCGACTATATCGGGATCGAGCGCGAGGAGACCTATCGCGAGGTCGCGGGCCGCCGCCTGTCGCGCGTCCGCCGGCTGGACGCCGACGCCATCGCCACCACCCGCGCCAAGCGCGCCGAGGTGCGCATCCCCTTCGGGCAGGTCATCGAACGCGGCATGCTGCGCCCCGGAGAGGAGTTGTTCTCGATCGGCAACCGTCACAAGGCCAAGGTCCGTGCCGACGGGTCGCTGATCGGGAACGACGTCAAGGGGTCGATCCATCAGGTCGGCGCCGCGCTGGAAGGCGCGCCCAGCTGCAACGGCTGGACCTATTGGCATTTCCGGCGCGAGGGCAAGATGATCCCCCTGGACATCCTGCGCCAGCAGATCCGCGCCGAGATGGAAGGCGACGCCCCCCGGCCCAACTGAGTTTCACCCTTCGCCAGTTCCCCCGTGCGCATCGCGCACGGCCGGAACCACCTTGCCCCGCCATGTCCGCATGGCGGGGGTTTTTCGTCCGTCAGCCCTTCATCGACCGCATGAAGGCCGCGATGCTTTCGGCGTCGTCCTGATCGGACCCGGCACGGTCGCGCCGTTCGGCCAGCCATTCCAGCAGCGATGCGGCCTCGCGGTCGGAAAACCGCATCTCCCAGTCACTGAACAGGCGCTGTTGCAGCGGTCCCTGGTCCAGCACCGTGAAGTTCAGGTGGCGGTCATCCTCGCGCAGCACGTCGATCAGCCGGAACAGGCGAATGCGCGGCCCCTCGACCCATTGGAAGAACAGCCCGTCCTCATGGTGCAGGCATCCGGTCAGCCCCGCCGCCCGGTTGCGGTCGCGCGCATGATGCAGGATGCGTTCCAGGTCGTCGCGTTGCATGCCGGGACGGGCCACGCTGCGGTACAGAAGATAACCCAGACTGTCGCCCGCGGCGAAGTGATAGGGCTGCGCATCGCTGTGCATCAGCATCGAATCGTCGTTCATTCCGGTCGGTCCCTATTACGCCTTGGGACATTTTTCCATTTTGTGCACACAATGCAAGGTTGTGCCCGGGATAAGCTGCGCAGCCTTTTAGCGATATTTGCCGGCCCCTGCGGCAGGCGCGCTACAGCGCGTTGCGGGGCAGGGGCAGGGTGCCGCGGTTATAGTCGGTCCAGTCGGTGATCTCTGGATAGAACTGGCGCCGCCAGGCGCGCACGCGGGGGTTCATGCGCCGCCGCCACAGCGGCGGGACCATCGCCAGCAGCGTCATCGCCGGATAGCCCATCGGCAGCTGCGGCGCCTCGTTCGCGCCATAGGTCTGCAGCAGCGGAAAGCGGCGGTCGGGCTTTGTGTGATGGTCGGAATGGCGCTGCAGGTTGATCAGCAGCCAGTTGGTCGCGGTGTGGCTGGCGTTCCAGCTGTGGCGCGGGCGGACGGGTTCATAGCGGCCGTCCCCCAGATGCTTGCGCGACAACCCGTAATGTTCGACGTAATTCGTCAGCTCCAGCTGCCAGACGGCGATCAGCGCCTGGAACAGGAACAGCCCCAGCCCGGTCCAGCCCCCCACGGCCATGGCCAGCCCCAGCATCGCCCCCTGCAGCACGCCGTAACGCCAGAAGGGGTTGCGGCGGTCCCAAGGGCTGCGGCCAGCGCGGGCCAGGAACCGCGTCTCGGCCCGCCACGCGCTGCGGGGGCCGTCGATCAGGACGCGGGCGAAGAAGCGGTGAAAGCCTTCGTTGTAGCGGGCCGAGACGGCGTCGCGCGGGGTCGACACCCAGCTGTGATGCACCAGCAGGTGCTCGGTGCGGAAATGCGAATAAAGGACCGACGCCAGCAGCAGGTCCCCCAGCCAGCGTTCAGCCGGCGTCTTCTGGTGCAGCAGTTCATGCGCATAGACGATGCCGACGCTGCCCGACATGACACCGATGGCAAAGAACAGCCCAAGCGATTCCCACCCCGACAGGTGGTCCGTGCGCCCGGCCACCCACAGGCAGGCCAGAATCGTGGCCGCCTGCAGCGGAAACCAGATCAGCGTCACGGCGCGATGCCAGAACAGCTGGTCGGTGGCGATGTCCGGGTCGGGATTGGCCTCGTTCAGGCCCAGCACGCGGTCCAGTACCGTGGTCAGGTACCAGGCATAGACCGGCACGATCAGCCACCACATCCCGCCCCCCCAGGCCGCCAGCGCGACCAGGGGGATCAGGGCGACGGACAGCCAGAAGGGCGCCGCGGCGGGCAGGGGGGCATGGCTCATGCCGCGATGCTACCCCTGAAGATGCGGCTGCGCCATATCCCAGGCCTTGCGCATCAGCCCCGGCAGGGCGTCGCGGTCGATCTGCCGCAGGGGGACCAGTTCCCCGCGCGTGGGATTGCCGGTCAGATCGCCCAGCAGCACGGTCAGATCCAGCGTGAAATGCGTGAAGACATGGCGCACGGCGCCCAGGTCGCGCCAGTCGGCGGGGCCAGGCGGGGGCATGTCGCGCCCGTCCCACTGCGCCGACGGAAAGGCCAGCGTGCCGCCCAGCAGCCCCTTGGGCGGGCGGTGTTCCAGCACAAGCGCATCGCCCTGGCGCGCCAGCCAGACCACGCCCTGACGCGTGGGCTTGGCGGCCTTGGGGGTCTTGCGGGGCAGTTCGGCCGCGATCCCCTGGGCGCGGGCGTCGCACTGGGCCTGGACGGGGCAGATGACGCAGGCGGGGCTGCGGGGCGTGCAGATGGTCGCGCCCAGGTCCATCATCGCCTGCGCGTAATCGCCCGGGCGGGACTGCGGTGTCAGCCCGTCGGCCAGCGCCACCAGTTCCGGTTTCGCGCGGGGCAGGGGTGTCTGGACCGCGAACAGCCGCGACACCACGCGTTCGACATTGCCGTCCACCACGGTTTCCACCCGGTCGAAGGCGATCGAGGCGATCGCGGCCGATGTATAGGCCCCGATCCCCGGCAGCGCGGACAACCCGTCGCGCATGTCGGGAAAGCCGCCCCGCGCCGCCACCGCACGGGCGCAGGCCAGCAGGTTTCGGGCGCGGGCGTAGTATCCCAACCCCGCCCATTCGGCCATCACCTGCGCGTCATCGGCCGCCGCAAGGTCCTGGACCGTCGGCCACAGCGCGGTGAACCGCAGGAAATACGCCTTGACCGCCGCGACGGTGGTCTGCTGCAGCATCACCTCGGACAGCCAGACGCGATAGGGGTCGGCAGGGCCGCCGCCGGGGGGCACCCGCCAGGGCAGGCTGCGGGCATGGCGGTCGTACCAATCCAGCAGGTCGGGGGCGATCACCTTGCTTTCACGCAATTATGTGGGCCTTTGCAAAAGGGCGCGCTTTCATCCGGGGGGATGGCTGGCTAAGAATGGCCGGGTGATAGCAGCAAAGGCGCCCATGGCCCACCCGTCCGACGCCCCAAAGAACTGGATCCGTCGTCGCAGCCGCGGCTTTCAGGCGGCAGCCACCCTGCTGGCCGACCGCGTCCAGAAGGCGGCCGAGGGGCGCGGATTCGCGGTCACCCGCCTGCTGACCAACTGGGCCGAGATCGCGGGCCCGCAGCTGGCCCCCGTCACCCGTCCGGTCCGCATCAGCCACGCCCGCACGGGCTTTGGCGCCACACTGACGCTGCTGACCACCGGCCCCATGGCGCCCATGGTCGAGATGCAGCTGCCCCGGCTGCGCGACCGCGTCAACGCCTGCTACGGCTATAACGCCGTCAGCCGCATCACCCTGACGCAGACCGCCGCAACCGGCTTTGCCGAAGGGCAGGCGGCCTTTTCCCATGCGCCCCGCCCGGACCGCGCGCCCGATCCCGCGATCGTGGCGCAGGCCCGGGGGGTGGGGCAGCAGTTTTCCGATCCGACCCTTGCCCAGGCCATGGCGCAACTGGCGATGAACGTCGCCAGCCGCCGGACCTGACATGACATGCACGACCTGAAAGGACTTTCCATGTTTCTGCGATTTGCCGCAACCGCCGTCGCGATGACCCTGGCCGCCCCCGCCTTTGCGCAGGACGCCGCCGCGACCCCCGAAACCCTGCCCGACATCGCCCAGGGCGCCGAGGACGCGCCCCTGACGATCGTCGAATACGCCAGCTTCACCTGCGGGCATTGCGCGAATTTCCACGCCAACGTCTATCCGCAGCTCAAGGCGGAATACATCGACACCGGCAAGGTCCGCTTCGTGCAGCGCGACGTCTACTTCGACCAGCCGGGCCTGTGGGCCGGAATCCTGGCGCGCTGCGGTGGCGACGACAAGTTCTTCCCCGTGTCCGGGATGCTGTTCGACGAACAGGAACAGTGGCTGGCCGGCGGTTCGGGCGACGAGATCGCGACGAACCTGCGCCGCATCGGCCTGAAGGCCGGGATGACCGAGGAACAGATGACCGCCTGCTGGGAGGACACCGCCAAGGTCGAACAGCTGATCGCCACGTTCCAGACGAACGCCACCGCCGACGAGGTCGAGGCCACCCCGACCTTCATCATCGGCGGAGAGAAGGTGTCGAACCAGCCCTGGGACAGCATGAAGGAAATCATCGACACCAAGCTGGCCGAGGCCGCCCCGGCCGAGTGACGCATCGCCCTACAGGGCCCCGTGACGGGGTCTTGCACGCGCGCGATTGATTTTCGCCCGGAATGGTCGCAGGATCGGCGGGCGCGGAATTGACGCGCAGCACGGGGACAGTGTGTCATGATTCAGGAATTCAAGACTTTCATTGCCCGCGGCAACGTCATCGACCTTGCCGTGGGCATCATCATCGGCGCGGCCTTCACGGGCATCGTCAATTCGCTGGTCGTCGACCTGATCAACCCGATCCTGGGGTTGATGACCGGCGGGATCGATTTCACCGACAAGTACGTCGTTCTGTCCGGTAACGTGGCCGACGGGGCCAGTCTGGCCGCCGCCCGCGATTCCGGGGCGGCGATCTTTGCCTATGGCGCCTTCGCGATGGCGGTGTTGAACTTCCTGATCGTGGCCTGGGCGGTGTTCCTGCTGGTCAAGGGCGTGAACCGCCTGCAGCGCGCCGCGATGCGCAAGGAGGAGGCCAAGGAGACCCCCCCGGCCGGCCCCACCCAGGAAGAGCTGCTGGCGCAGATCCGCGACCTGCTGGCCGACCGCGCCAGCCCCGCCTGACGCCTACAGCCCCAGCACCGATGCCGGGGTGACGGCATCCAGGCCCAGGGCCTCGCCCACCGGGGGCGAGGTCAGCTGGCCCTCGTGGACCGACAGCCCGGCGCGCAGATGCGCGTCATCGGTCAGCGCGCGGCGCCAGCCCTTGTCGGCCAGGGCCAGCAGATGCGGCATGGTCACGTTGCCAAGCGCCTGCGTGCTGGTGCGGGCCACCGCGCCCGGCATGTTCGCCACGCAGTAATGCACGATTCCGTCGACGTCATAGATGGGGTCCTGGTGCGTGGTGGCGCGCGACGTCTCGAAGCAACCGCCCTGATCGATCGCCACGTCGACCAGAACCGCGCCCTGCGGCATGGTCGACAGCTGGTCGCGGCTGATCAGCTTGGGCGCGGCGGCGCCGGGGATCAGGATCGCGCCGATCACCATGTCGGCCGTGCGGATCGCCTCGGCCGTGGCCGCGGCGCTGGCGAACTGGGTGGTCAGGCGGCCCATGAAGATGTCGTCCAGATAGGACAGGCGCGGCACCGACCGGTCCATGACCGTCACGTTGGCCCCCATGCCGACCGCCACGCGCGCCGCCGCGGTGCCCACCACGCCGCCGCCGATCACCACGACATTCGCAGGCCGCACGCCGGGCACGCCGCCCATCAGCATGCCGCGGCCGCCATTGGCCTTTTGCAGCGCCCATGCGCCGACCTGCGGGGCCAGGCGACCGGCGACCTCGGACATCGGGGCCAGCAGGGGCAGGCCGCCGCGCGCGTCGGTCACCGTCTCGTAGGCGATGGCGGTCACGCCGCTGTCCAGCAGGTCGCGGGTCTGGTCCGGATCGGGCGCCAGGTGGAGATAGGTGAACAGGATCTGGCCACGGGCCAGCATCTTGCGTTCGGCGGCCTGCGGCTCCTTGACCTTGATGATCAGTTCGGCATCGGCGAACACCGTTGCCGCGTCGGGGGCGATCGTGGCGCCGGCATCGACGTAGTCCTGGTCCGCGAACCCCGCGCCCAGGCCCGCGCCGGACTGGACCAGCACGTCATGGCCGCGCAGCGCGGCCTCGGCGGCGGCGGCGGGGGTCAGGCCGACGCGGAATTCCTGCGGCTTGATTTCGGTGGGGCATCCGATCTTCATGGTCTCTCCTCCCAGAGCTGTGGTCCGATGATGCCCCGTCCGGCCCGCAAGGTGCTGCGAACATTCCCCCGACAGGCGGATGATCGGCGAAGAAACCGCTGGCATCGGGACTGGTCTTGGAAGATTCTGCCGGCATGGCCGATCTTGACGCAATAGACCGACGAATCCTGTCCCTGCTTCAGACCGAGGGACGAATCAGCAATGCCGAGCTGGCGCTGCGGGTGCATCTGTCCCCGTCGGCCTGCCACAGGCGCGTTCAGCGGCTGGAGGAGGCCGGTGTCATCTCGGGCTATGTCGCGCTTCTGGATGCGCGCGCCCTGCGCCGCCAGACGACGGTCTTCGTCGAGATCACCCTGTCGGGTCAGGCGGACGAGGTCCTGGACGCCTTCGAACGCGGCGTGCGCACCATCCCGGACGTGCTGGAATGCCACCTGATGGCAGGCACGGCCGACTATCTGCTGAAGATCGTGGTCGAGGATACGGACGACTTCGCCCGCATCCATCGTCAGCACCTGTCGCGCCTGCCGGGAGTTGCCCAGATGCATTCCAGCTTTGCCCTGCGCACGGTGTTCCGGACGACTGCGATTCCCGTCTGATCGGCGGTCAGGGAACCCTGCGGGCCCGGATGCGCGTTATGCCGCCAGACAGACAACAGGAGACGCACGATGCTGAAGACTCCGTTCAAGGCCCTGCTGGTCGGCGGCCAGATCGCCGCAGCCAGCCTGATGGCCACGACCGCGATCGCACAGACCACCGTGATCGAGACCCCCGAATCGACCGTCATCGTCCCCGATGACGCGCTAGAGGAATCGCCGTCCGGTGGCTTCGTCTCGGAAAGCGACTATCCGCGGCTGGAAAGCCTGGAGAATTATGAGGCCATCGCCGACACCCTGTCCGACCAGGGCTATTCCGACATCTACATCCAGCGCGAGGGACCCATCCTGACGGTGACCGCACAGCGCGCCGGCGTGCCGACCGAACTGGTCTACAGCACCGCCAACGGGCGGCTCGTCTCGGTGAACGGTGTAGAGACGCGTGCCGACCCCGAGACATCCTCGGCAGGCGATGATTCCGGCGCGGCGCCCGTCGGCACGGCAGGCGCCGTGGACGGCGGCGCGACCGATGACGGATCGACCGAAGATGGCGCCACAGATGATGGTACCGGTGATGACGGCATGGGTGGCGGGACCGGTGATGACGGTGCCGCGGATGGCGGTTCGGACAATGGCGCCGACGGCGGCGCATCCGACGGCGGCGCGTCTGATGGCGGCACGTCTGATGGCGGCACGGACGGTGGATCCGACGGCGGTGATTCGGATGGCGGTTCGGACGGTGGTTCCGACGGCGGATCGGACAGCGGTTCCGATGGTGGATCAGACGGCGGTTCGGATGGCGGCTCGGACAGCAACGGCTGATCGCATCCCGGATCGACCCAGCACGAAAGAAAACCCCCGCGGCATGGCGCCGCGGGGGTTTTCAAATGACACAAGATCGCGTCGTCTTACAGCGCGCCTTCGCGCTGTGCCTTTTTACGGGCCAGCTTGCGGGCGCGGCGAACGGCCTCGGCCTTTTCACGGGCTTTCTTGACCGACGGCTTCTCGAAATGCTGCTTGAGCTTCATTTCGCGGAAGACACCTTCGCGCTGAAGTTTCTTCTTCAGAGCACGGAGCGCCTGTTCGACGTTGTTGTCGCGAACATTGACCTGCATGTGGTTGTCACCACCTTCCTAGGTTAGAGTTGATAGATTGCAGGAAGCGTCCCCCTAACAGGGGCGGGCGCAAATGTCCAGACGAGGTATGCATGACCAACACCGACCGAGACGCGCTGCTGGATGCCGCACTGATCCATGTCCCCTTCGAGGGGATGAACGAACGGGCGCTGGCCGCCGGCGCACGCGACATCGGCATGGATGCGGCCCTGATCCGGGTGCATTTCCCGCAGGGCGGTGCCGGGCTGGCCGCCGCCTATCACCGCCGCGCCGACCGGACGCTGCGCGAGACGCTGGCCGCCACCCCGCTTGAGGGACGGTTCCGCGACCGCGTGGCCCAGGCCGTGTGGCGGCGGCTGGAACTGTCGGACCCCGAACTGGTGCGCGCCGGTGCCGCGACGCTGGCCCTGCCGCAGAACGCGGGTCTTGCCGCGCGGCTGGTCTGGGAGACCTCGGACGTGATCTGGACCGCCTTGGGCGACCGGTCGCAGGACGTGAACTGGTATTCGAAACGCGCGACGCTGACGGCGGTGATCTCGGCCACGGTGCTGTTCTGGCTGGGCGACGAGTCCGAAGGTCGCGCCGACACCCGCGCCTTCATCGACCGCCGCATCGACGGCGTGATGTCGGTCGAGACGGTCAAGGCGCGCCTGCGCAGCCTGCCCGGCGCGTCCAAGCTGGCCGACGCCGCCCTGGGCTGGATCCGCGCGCCCCGCGACCGGGCGCTGCCCGGCAAGACCCGATAAGGACGACCGCATGTTTCCCGACCAGATGACCGCCATCGAGATCGCAGGCCCCGGCGCCGCCGATCAGCTGCGCGCCACGACCCGGCCCGTGCCGGTGCCCTGCCATGACCAGATCCTGATCAAGATCGCCTATGCCGGCGTGAACCGCCCCGACGTGCTGCAGCGATCGGGCAGCTATGCCCCGCCGCCGGGCGCGTCCGACCTGCCCGGGCTGGAGGCCTCGGGAGAGATCGTGGGCCTTGGCGCGGGTGTCACGCGCTGGCGCAAGGGCGAACAGGTCTGCGCGCTGCTGCCCGGCGGCGGATATGCGGAATACGCGGTGTGCCACGCCGATCACGCGCTGCGCATTCCCAAGGGACTGTCGTTGCGCGACGGGGCATGCCTGCCCGAAACCGCCTTCACCGTCTGGTCGAATGTCGTCCAGCGCGGTGGGCTGACCGGGGGCGACCGCTTTCTGGTCCATGGCGGAACCTCCGGCATCGGCATGATGGCCATCCAGATCGCCCACGCCCTGGGCGCGCGCGTCTTTGCCACCGCAGGCAGCGACGACAAATGCGCGGCCATCACCGCGCTTGGCGCCACCGCCATCAATTATCGCAGCCAGGATTTCACCAAGGTGCTGGCCGAGGCGGGTGGTGCGGACCTGATCCTGGACATGGTCGGGGGCAGCTACATCCCCCGCAACATCAAGACGCTGGCACAGGACGGGCGGCTGGTGATGATCGCCTTTCTGGAAGGCCCCAAGGTCGAGCTGAACTTTGCCCAGATCATGGTGAACCGCCTGACCATCACCGGGTCCACCCTGCGCCCGCAATCCGACGTCGCAAAGGCCGAGATCGCCGACCAGATCCGCAAGCGGCTGTGGCCGATGATCGCCGCCGGGTCGGTCGCCGTCACTATCGACAGCGAGTTCGCGCTGGCCGACGCGGCCGATGCCCATCGCCGGATGGAAAGCAGCGACCATATCGGCAAGATCGTCCTGAAGGTCGCGGGCTAGCGCACGGCCTCGATCAGCAGGCGGGGCGCGTCGCAGTCGCGGCGCGCGTCGGGCGCACAGGTCCGGGGTTCCAGGTCCCGGGTCAGGCAGATCCGCACCTCGGTCAGGGCGCCGTCGCGGCAGGCGATGGTGACGCCGTCGGCATCCAGGTCGGGATTGGCCTCCAGGAAGGCTTCCTCGATCACCGCGGGCGGGGCCGCGACGTCGCGGGCCAGATCATCCAGCACCGGCGGGATGACGATGCCCTCTGCCGCCTGCCGGGTCGCATCGTAATAGCCCGCGGCAGACAGCCCGCTGCAGCGGCCGTGCTTTTTCCACTGATACCACGCCAGCCCGCCGGACCCCATCACGTCGGCCATCGCGGCGCTTTCGCGGCGCGACGGGTCGCGTTCGGGCGTCGTGCAGTCCTGCGGCCAGCCGCGTTCGTATTGCGGCCACAGTCCGTGGACCGAAAAATCGCGTGCCGTGCCGTCGCGGCATTCGGGGGCGTCGCGGTCGTCGCCCGTCGTGCTGCACCAGGTCGGCTGCCAGGACAGCGCCAGCACGTAATAATCGAACCGCCCCGCGACGTCGCGGGCGGCAAGGGGCAGGGGGGGCAGCAGGACCGCGAGGGTCAGGAACAGGATGCGCATCCTGCGACAATAGCGACGCCCGCGCCGGCATGCACCGGCAAACGTGCGAATCCTCTTTTCCCCGGCATCCGGAATCGGTATATGACCTGCCAATTCCCCCCGAAAACGAGGAATGGCGCAAGCCGAAGCCGTTTTTCCGGCCCTCGCCCCCATGTTCGGGACCAAGAGACACGCGAAGGAGACTGACATGAGCAAGCCGCTGATGGCCAAGGCCACCGCCGTCTGGCTGGTCGACAACACGACGCTCAGCTTCAAGCAGATCGGCGATTTCTGCGGTCTGCACGAGCTTGAGGTTCAGGGCATCGCCGATGGCGACGTGGCCGCGGGCGTCAAGGGCTATGACCCCGTCGCCTCGAACCAGCTGGACCCCGAGGAGATCAAGCGCGCCGAGGCGAGCCCGATCTATCGCATGCGCCTGAAGCACAACCCCGCCGCCGACGGCGAGGAAAAGCGCCGCGGGCCGCGCTATACGCCGCTGTCCAAGCGGCAGGACCGTCCCGCGGCGATCCTGTGGCTGGTCAAGTTCCACCCGGAACTGGCCGATGCGCAGATCGCCAAGCTGGTCGGCACGACCAAGCCCACGATCGCGTCGATCCGCGAGCGGACGCACTGGAACAGCCAGAACATCCAGCCGATCGACCCGGTCGCCCTGGGCCTGTGCCGGCAGACCGAACTGGACGCGGCTGTCCAGAAGGCCGCCAAGAAGAAGGCCGCCGAAGGTGGCGTGATGACCGACGACGAGCGTCGCAAGCTGGTCAGCACCGAGACATCGCTGTCCATGTCCGAGGAGCCGCGCCTGCCCAGCGCGATCGCCGGGCTGGAGAACTTCAGCCTGTCGCGCGACGAGGACAAGCCCGAGCGGGAGCTGGACAAGGACACGTTCTTCAACCTGCCCGACACGGATGACGAGGGTGACGACGAGGACGATCACGGCAAGTCGCGCCGCTGATTGGTACCGCAGAGGATGAAAAAGGCCGGGCAATCGCCCGGCCTTTTGTCTTGGGATGGACACGCAGCTGCCCGCCCGCAACAACGATCGCATGAAAAAGGCCGCGCCGGGTTTCCCCGACACGGCCCTTTCTGCAAACGCCTGAGTGTCAGGCGCGGCCGCGCACCGCACGTGCGATGGCGATCAGGATACATGCACCCACGAAGCCTGCCAGCAGATAGGCGAAGCTGAAGCTTGCACCGGCCGCATAGAGGCCCAGAAGCGAGCCGAAGATGAAGTTGAACAGCACCGCGCCCACGATGCCCAGGATGATGTTCATCAGGAGGCCCATGTTGGACTTCATGAACTTTTCAGCAAGCCAACCGGCAATGCCCCCGACGATGATAGCTGCAAGCCAGCCCATGCCATTCTCCTTGATTGTCCCGGCCGACCCTGACGGTCGGCGCCTTCTGTGAGCGCAACGTGGCCTCCGGCCCCCGGTTCCAAGACGTCTTCGAAAATGTCAGACCGAGAGGCAGATATACTTCATCTCCAGATAGTCCTCCAATCCGTGATGGCTGCCCTCGCGGCCCAGGCCGGACTGCTTGACGCCACCGAAGGGTGCCACCTCGGTCGAGATGATGCCGGTGTTCACGCCGACAATACCGTATTCCAGCGACTCCTGGACGCGGGTGACGCGGCCGATGTCGCGGGCATAGAAATAGGCGGCCAGACCGAAGATGGTATCGTTGGCGGCGGCAACCGCCTGATCCTCGGTGTCGAAGCGGAACAGCGGCGCCAGCGGGCCGAAGGTCTCCTCGGTCGCGACCTTCATGTCGCGGGTGACACCGGTGACGATGGTCGGCTCGAAGAACAGGCCGTCCTTGCGCTTGCCGCCGGTCAGGACCTGGCCTCCGCCCTGGGTGATGTCACGGATATGCTCCTCGACCTTGTCGACGGCCTTCTGATTGATCAGCGGGCCGGTGGTGGTCCCCTCAGTCAGCCCATCGCCCACGCGCAGCTTCTCGACCGCGGCCTTCAGCTTGTCGGCAAAGGCGTCATAGACCCCGGCCTGGACATAGATGCGGTTGGCACAGACGCAGGTCTGGCCGTTGTTGCGGAACTTGGACGCCATGGCACCCTCGACCGCGGCGTCCAGATCGGCATCGTCGAAAACGATGAAGGGCGCGTTGCCGCCCAGCTCCATGCTGCATTTCATCACCTGGTCGGCGGCCTGGCGCAGCAGCACGCGACCCACCTCGGTCGAACCGGTGAATGTCAGCTTACGGACCAGGTGGTTCTCGCAGAACTCCCTGCCGATGTCGCTGGCGCGCGACGAAGGGACGACCGACAGGATGCCCTTGGGCAGGCCCGCCCGTTCGCCCAGCACTGCCATGGCCAGCGCCGACAGGGGCGTCTCGGCTGCGGGCCGCGCGACGAAGCCGCAGCCGACGGCCAGCGCGGGCCCCGCCTTGCGCGCGATCATCGCGTTCGGAAAGTTCCAGGGCGTGATCGAGCCGACGACCCCGATGGGCTGGCGGATGACGCTGATGCGCTTGTCGGCCTGGTGGCCGGGGATGGTCTCGCCATAGACGCGCTTGGCCTCCTCTCCGAACCATTCGATGAAGCTGGCGCCATAGGCGATCTCGCCCTTGGCCTCGGCCAGGGGCTTGCCCTGTTCGGCGGTCAGGATGGTGCCCAGGTCGTCCTGGTTGGCCATCATCAGGTCGAACCACTTGCGCATGACCTGGGCGCGGTCCTTGGCCGTGCGCGCGGCCCAGTCCTTCATCGCCGCCGCGGCGGCGTCGATGGCGCGGGCGGTCTCGGCCCGGCCCAGATCGGCCACATGGGCGATGACGTCGCCGCGGGCGGGGTTGGTGACCTCGAACGTGGCGCCGTCATCGGCGTCGACCCATTCGCCGCCCACGAACGCACGGGTTTCCAACAGCGAGGGGTCGCGAAGAAGGCTTTTCAGATCGGTCGGCTTGGTCATGGCGTCCTCGGGGTGCATTTCGGTTGCGGCATGTGAACATGCCCGGCGCGGCAAAGTCAAAGCCGCCGCGGGGCCGGTCGGTGCCGACGATGACGGAAACGTGAAGCGGGCGTCGCAACCGGGGGCGGGGTTCGGCGTTCGGCCTGCAATCGCTAAGCTGTCCCTCTTGGCGATCTCTCGGGGGCGGTGCGCTGGTCGCGCCGCCCTTTTCCTATCCGAACCGCTGTTGCCAGCTGGGTTGCAGGTCACCCGGCTGCGCCCTGGCGCTGTGCACGCCATGCGCCACGGCACGCGCCAGCACGCAGGCCCCCGCATGGCCCAGGACGAACGCATCGCCGACGGCGTCCGCCAGGGGTCGTGCGCCCGTGGACACTGCAAAGACCAGATCGCCGTCCAGCGGCGTGTGGCTGGGCACCAGGGCGCGGGCCAGGCCGTCATGCGCGGCGGTCGCCATGCGCTGAAGCCCGGCCTTGTCCAGCACGGCATCGGTCGCGACGATGGCGATGGTCGTGGCCTCGCCAAGGCGCTTGGCCGGGGCGGGTTCATGGGCGGCGGGAAAGCGCGCGGGCAGGCCCAGGCCACCGAATTCGGCCTCCAGCTCCCACGGGGCTGCCCAGAAGTGGCGGCTGTCGCCCACGGTCGCCTGCCCAAGCGCGTTCACCACGACCAGCGCGCCGACGGTGGCCCCACCCTGCAGCACCGCGGATGCCGACCCGACCCCGCCCTTCAGCGTACCGGTCAGCGCACCGGTGCCCGCGCCCACCGACCCCATCGCGCAGTCCGCCCCCGCCGCGGTCCAGGCCGCGGCGCCAAGCGCGGGATAGGGGTTGGCGTCCCACCCCTTGTCGCCGCCGTTCAGCAGGTCGAACACGATCGCACCCGGCACGATCGGCACCCGCGCGGGGCCCACGGCAAAGCCGCGCCCCGCCCGGTGCAGCGCCGCCATCACCCCGTCGCAGGCCGCAAGGCCGAAGGCCGACCCGCCTGCCAGCACCAGCGCATCGACCCCGCTCACCAGCTTGTCGGGCGCCAGCAGGTCGGTTTCCCGCGTCCCGGGCGCGCCGCCCATCACGTGGACACTGGCCGCAAATGGCGCATCTGCGGTCAGCACGGTGACACCGGACCGCAGGGCGTCGTCCTGGGCATGGCCCACGCGCAGCCCGGCCACGTCGGTGATCCGGTTGCGCGGGCCGGGGATCATGCCCGCGCCCTGAGCGCCGCGTCGCGCGTCTGGGTCAGGGTCGCGCCGGGGGTCAGCGCCTCGGGGTCCAGCCGCAATTCGATCACGGACAGGCGGCCAGACAGGCGGGCGCGTTCAAAGGCGGGGGCGAAATCCTCGTCCCGCTCGACCAGCTCGCCATGGCCGCCATAGGCGCGGACCACGTCGGGCAGGTCGGGATTGAACAGGTCGGTGCCCGACACGCGTCCCGGATAGTGGCGCTCCTGATGCATCCGGATCGTGCCATAGCGGCCGTTGTTGGCCACGATGACGATGGGCGTTGCGCCGTACTGGGCAGCGGTCGACAGCTCGTTCACGGTCATCTGCAGGCAGCCGTCCCCAGCCAGGCAGACGACGGTCCGGTCGGGATGGGTCAGGCTGGCGGCGATGGCCGCGGGCAGGCCGTATCCCATCGACCCCGACGTGGGCGCCAGCTGCGTGCCGTGGCAGCGCCAGCGGTAATAGCGGTGCAGGAAGCTGGCATAGTTCCCCGCGCCGTTGGTGACGATCGCGTTAGCCGGAAGGTTCTGCGCCAGCCAGCCCACCACCTGTTCCAGCCGCAGCGCGCCGGGCGTGGGGCGCGGGGTCTGCCAGTCGTCATAGGACGCGCGCAGCCGGGCCCGCCAATCGGACCAGCGCGTCGTGGGGGCGGGCAGGTCGGCCAGCGCGGCCACCACGCGGCGTGGATCGGCGACCAGGCCCGGATCGGCCCGCCACAGCGTGCCCAACTGGTCGGGGTCGGGATGGACCATGATCACGCGGGCATGGGGACGCACCGGGTCCATCGCGCTGTAGCCCCCGGTCAGCGTGTCCCCCAGGCGCGAGCCAAGCGACAGGATCACGTCCGCCTCGCGCAGCGCCGCGGCCAGCGCGGGGTTCATGCCGACGCCCAGGTCGCCCACGTAATGGGGCAGACGGTTGTCCATGCGGTCCTGGCGGCGGAAGGGCACGGCCACAGGCAGATCCCAGGCCGCGGCAAAGCGGGCCAGGTCCTCGGCCGCGTCCTGCGACCACTGGCTGCCGCCAGCGACGACAAGCGGACGCCGTGCCGTCGCCAGGGCGTCGGCCACGGCCTCTACCGATTGCGGCGCGACATAAGACAGCGGGGCCGGGGCGGGGGCCAGGTCGGGAATGTCGGCCTGGGCGGACAGCATGTCCTCTGGCAGGGCCAGGACCACGGGACCGGGTCGGCCCGACATCGCCACGTGAAAGGCGCGGGCCGCGTATTCGGCGATGCGGTCGGTCGCGTCGATCTGGGCCACCCATTTCGCCAAGGGCGCGAACATGGCGCGGTAATCGACCTCCTGAAAGGCCTCGCGGTCCTGGTCGCCGCGCGCGATCTGGCCCACGAACAGGATCATGGGGGTGCTGTCCTGGCGGGCGACATGCACGCCGGCGCTGGCGTTCGTGGCCCCCGGTCCGCGGGTGACGAAGGCCACGCCGGGCCTGCCGGTCAGCTTGCCGGTGGCCTCGGCCATCATGGCCGCGCCGCCTTCGTGGCGGCAGACGATGTTGCGGATGCCGCTGTCCACCAGCCCGTCCAGGGCCGCCAGGAAGCTTTCGCCCGGAACCGAGAACACCCGCGTGACGCCGTTGGCGCGCAGCGCCTGCACCAAGATCTGACCGCCATGCCGCATCGGCTACCCTTCCGTGAATTCGATCTGGCGCACGCGGACATGGCGCAACGCCTCGACCATGAATGCCGTCATCAGGCCAAAGTGCAACAGCCCGTTGGCCGCCGCCAGCCCGCCCAGGATGCGCCAGTCCTGGGGCATCAGCACATCGCCATAGCCAAGTGTCGTGAAGGTGACCAAGGTGAAGTACATCGCCTCCTCGAAGGTGGCGAAGACGCCCATCTGGTGGAACGCCACCGCCCACAGCCAGACCGACGCCGTGACCATCGCCAGCACCGCCAGGCTGGTCGCGACGATCACCAAAGCCAGCTTGGGCCGATGGGGCGCGCGGGCCAGCCAGCGGGCGTTGCGGGAGAATGCCGTCTCCAGCGCCCAGATGGCCAAGGCGGCCATCAGAACGCTGATCACCATCAGCACCGATCCGAACGCGATCTGACCCAGCATGTCCCCCCCGCGACAGACCTAGCGCAGGGCACGGCCATCGCGCAACGCATGCCTTTACAGATGCACCCGCCGCGCCTATCTGACCTGCCATGGCCAAGGATGACGACAGCAAGAACTACAAGGTGATCGCCGAGAACCGGCGGGCCCGGTACGACTATGCCATCGAGAGCGATCTCGAGGTGGGGATCATGCTGACCGGGTCCGAGGTCAAGTCCCTGCGCGTGGGCCAGTCGAACATCGCCGAAAGCTATGCCTCGGTCGAGGGCGGAGAGCTGTGGCTGATCAACGGCTATATCGCGGCCCTGTCGCGGGCCGGCGTCTTCGGCCACGAGGAGCGGCGCCGCCGCAAGCTGCTTGTGAAATCGCGCGAGCTGGCCCGCCTGTGGCAGGCCACCGCGCGCGAGGGGATGACGCTGGTTCCGCTGGTGATGTATTTCAACCACCGCGGCATCGTGAAGCTGAAGATCGCCGTCGCCAAGGGCAAGAAGAACCACGACAAGCGCGAAACCAGCGCCGCCCGCGACTGGAATCGTCAAAAAGCGCGCCTGCTGAAGCAGGGATAGGCCATTGCAGCCCTGGCCCCCGGCCTGTAGATCGGGGCGGCACAAGCCAAGGGGGACGGCGATGGACGATCCGAAGACACTGGTCTCGACCGACTGGCTGGCGGCGCATCTGTCCGATCCCGACCTGCGCATCATCGACGCCAGCTGGCACATGCCCGCCACGGGCCGCGACGCACGGGCCGAATACGAGGCGGGCCACATCCCTGCCGCGCGCTTCTTCGACATCGACGCGATCAGCGACAAGCGCTCCGCCCTGCCGCACATGGCCCCCCCGCCCGAGATGTTCATCAGCCGCCTGCGCGCGATGGGCGTGGGCGACGGGCATCAGGTGGTCATCTATGACAATTCCGACGTGCGCAGCGCCTTTCGCGTCTGGTGGACCTTCCGCCTGATGGGCAAGACCGACGTGGCCGTGCTGGACGGCGGCCTGCCGAAATGGCGCGCCGAGGGCCGCCCGCTGGAGGACATGCCCCCCGTCATGCGCGACCGCCACATCACCGTCCAGCGCCAGGCGGGCCTGGTGCGCGACGTGACCCAGGTGGCCGCGGCCAGCAAGCTGGGCGACCCGCAGATCGTCGATGCGCGCAGCCCCGAACGCTTTCGCGGCGATCAGCCCGAACCCCGCGCGGGCCTGCGCGCGGGCCATATCCCGGGCTCGCGCAACCTGCCCTTCGGTCGCCTGTTCAACGCCGACGGCACGATGATCGCGCCCGACGCGATCCGCGCGGCCTTTGCCGAGGCGGGCATCGACCTGTCCAAGCCGGTCATCACCACCTGCGGCAGCGGCGTGACGGCGGCGGTGCTGTCCTTCGCGCTGGAGCGGGCGGGCCATCGCGACCATTCGCTTTACGACGGCAGCTGGACCGAATGGGGCAGCTTCGCCGACCTGAACATCGCAACCGGAGACGCCTGATGCTGACCGACCTGAAAGCCCAAAGCCCCGACAAGATCCTGATGCTGATCGAGGAGTTCAAGGCCGACACCCGACAGGGCAAGATCGACCTGGGCGTGGGCGTCTACAAGGACCCGCAGGGCGTCACCCCGGTCATGCGCGCCGTGAAGGCGGCCGAACAGCGCATCTGGGAGACGCAGACCACCAAGGCCTATACCGGACTGGCGGGCGAACCCGATTATCGCAACGCGCTGGCCACGATGGTGCTGGGCGATCTGCCCGCCGACCGTCTGGCCTCGGTCGCCTCCGTGGGCGGCACGGGTGCCATCCGTCAGGCGCTGGAACTGGCGCGGCTGGCCAATCCGGGTGTGCGCGTGTTCGTGTCGAACCCGACCTGGCCGAACCACCTGTCGATCATGGCGTTCATGGGCCTGCCCTATACCGAATACCGCTATTTCGACGCGGAAACCCGTGGTGTCGATTTCGAGGGCATGAAGGCCGACATCGCGCAGGCGGGCAAGGGCGACGTCGTCCTGCTGCACGGCTGCTGCCACAATCCGACCGGGGCGAACCTGACCCTGGAGCAATGGTCCGAGGTCGTGGCGATCCTGCAGAAATCGGGCGCGATCCCGCTGATCGACCTGGCCTATCAGGGCTTTGGTGACGGGCTGGACGCGGATGCCGAGGCCACGCGCCTTGTCGCCCGCAGCCTGCCAGAGGTGCTGATCGCGGCGTCGTGTTCCAAGAACTTCGGCATCTACCGGGAACGCACCGGCATCCTGATCGCGCTGGCCGACACCACCAAGGGCCGCGATCTGGCGCAGGGGTCAATGGCCTTCCTGAACCGCCAGAACTTCTCGTTCCCGCCGGATCATGGCGCGCGCATCGTCAGCACCATCCTGATGGACGACGCGCTGCGCGCCGATTGGGCGGCGGAACTGGAGGAGGTCCGCAACACCATGCTGGGCCTGCGCGACCAGCTGGCGGCCGAACTGCGCGATCTGTCGGGCAGCGACCGGTTCGACTTCATCCGCCATCACCGCGGCATGTTCTCGCGCCTTGGCGCGACGCCCGAACAGGTGCAGCGCCTGAAGACCGATGCGGCCATCTACATGGTGGGCGATTCGCGCCTGAACATCGCGGGTCTGAACCGCGACACGGTGCCGGTCCTGGCCCGCGCCATCATCGACGCCGGCATCTGATCCAGGCGGACTGGCGCGTCAGCGACGCGCCAGTGCCTGCTCGATGTAGTCGCGCAGGTCCTCGACCTCGTTGCGGCTGTCGCGCAGGCCGTCCATCGCATCGCGCAATTCGGCCTGCGTGCCCGCCAGGCGGGTGGTCAGCGCCGCCTCGCGTTCGGCCAGGGCGGCCACGGCCTCGTCGCGCTCCTCCTCGACCTCGTGCAGCTGCTGGGCCATGCGGTCCAGCTCGGACATGTCGGCACGGGCAGGGCGGGCGACGCGATGGACCAGCCAGCTGGCGATCCAGCCCAGCACGAAGGCCCCGAACAGAATCAGGGCGGTCACGGCTATGAATTCGGATCTGTTCATTCGTCTGTCGCTTCGTCTTGCGCGCCTGCCTGCTCTGCGACGCTGTCGGGACGCGGGCCGGGGCGGGGGGTGTCGTCATCGGGCGTCAGCACGGGCACCCTAAGGTTTTCCTCGCGTTCGTCCAGCGTCTGGAACTGTTCCGCGACGCCCACGGTCATCGGCACCATCCCGGACGCGGCACGGCTGTGGGGCAGTTGCGGGCCCTGCATCTGCGCCGCCTGGTCGGGCAGCTGCGGCCCCTGCATCGGCGGCAGGCGCGGGCCTTGGGTCAGATCCTCGGCGGGGTCCGGGTCGACCTCGGCGCCGGTGACGCCGGCGATGGTGACCGGGGCGGGGATGGTGTCGGCATCCAGAGGGTGCGGCGACAGCAGGCGGAACTCGATCCGGCGGTTGATCTCGCGGCCTTCCTCGGTCTGGTTGGTGGCGACGGGGCGGCTTTCGCCATAGCCGCGGGCCGACATGTTCGCCACGCTGATCCCGGCATCGGCCATCGCCGAGACGACGGCCTGCGCGCGCGACCGCGACAGTTCGGCGTTGAACGCCTCCGAACCCTGAGAGTCGGTATGGCCGCCGGCCTCGATCTGAAAATCGCTGCAATCGGCCATGGCGCGGACGAACCGCTCCATCGTCGGCACCGGATCGCCGGCGATAGACGAGCGGCTGGGTTCAAAGCCGATCTCGCTCTCGGACATGATGATGTTCAGGCGCGCGACGCATTCCTCTCCGTCGGGCAGGCCCAGGGCCTCGTCCATGCGGCGGTCATAGCTGATCGCCAGGCGATAGCGCGCGCCCGGGCCAAGCCGTTCCGACAGCAGCGCCGCGGCCCGGTCGCTGGCGCGCGGATCGCCCGACACGCCCGTCAGCTCGATCATGTCGGGGGTCACGCGGACCTGGCCCGCGTGCAGCGCGCCCATCGCCTCCAGTCCCGCGATCACGCGGACGGTCCAGCCGCCGGGAACCGACGGATCGGTCCGCAGACCGCTTTGCGCCACGTCAAAGCGTGACCGCGCAAAGCTGTCCACGGCCTGCTGCATCTGCGCATCCGCGATGCGTCCGCGCATCGACAGGCTGCCCGAGGGCGGCAACGTGGCCTGGAATTCGATGGGCGCGGCCTGGGCGGCCGCCTTTTCATGCTGGGCCTGCAGCCGATAGGTTGGGGGCAGCGCCTGTTCCAGGCGGCCGGCGACCTGGTCGAACCGCTGGCGCGTCACCGATGCAGGCACCACCAGCGCCACGTCCGCATCCGACAGCGTCACCTGGCCCTGGCCCAGTTGCCCCACGGCGGCGATGGCGGCGGCGGCGGCCTCGGCCCAGTCGTCGGACGGGGCACCCAGGCCCAGGGTGCAGGTCGGCACCCGCTGCATGCCGGCATCGCGTGCCGCCTGCACGATCCGGTCGCGGCCCGCATCGTCGCTGGCCGCGCAGGCGTCGAAGCGGCCGCCGCCATCATCCATCACGAACCGCAGCGTGAAGGGCGCGATCACCGGACGCGGCGCGGTGATCTGCAGGTCCAGCGCGACCTGCGGCGGTGCGGCCCGGCGCAGCGCCTGTTCCAGCCGACCCTGATCCTCGCGGTCGGCGGCCAACGCCGCCACCTGCACCTGTCCCGGCGCGATCGAGATCTTGGCCTGCGCGGTCATCTGGGCGGCCTGCAGCCCGAAGCGCAGCGCCTCGGTCCAGCCGTCGGGGACGGGGTGGTCTGCGGCTTCCAGCAGGTCGGTCACCTGCTGGCCCGCCGGGCGCAGTCCGCGCAGGATCGCGTCGCGGTCGGTGGCGGCGGGAACCAGCCCGATCAGCGACAGCCCCTGTTCGCCCTTCAGCAGCTCGACCTTGAAATCGGGGGGGGTCATCGCCTCGACCGAGGCGACGGTCATCTCGTCCAGGATGCGCGTGGCGTCGACGGCGGTGCCGGCCTGAGTCACCGCACGGAACCGCTCGACCTCGGACGGGGCGGTGCCGGTCAGGCGAACGCGCAGCCCGTCGGTCGCCACCTGCGCCCAGTCATGGCCCGCGGCCTGCAGCGCCTGCGTCACGTCGCGCGCGGCGCGATCTTCGACGAAGGTCGCTGCGGCCTCGGCCCCCATCCAGGACAATCCGCCCGCGCCGGCCAACACGATGATGGTGGCCAGGGATGTCGAAAGGCGGCGGCGTCGGGCCATCGGAAAAACCTTGTGCTGTTGCAAGCGTGCAACGTCTAGCGACGGGGGGGCGGTGGCGCAATCATGCCAGCCCCGCAATGGCAAGAAACAGCGCAAGAATCAGCCCCGCATCGCGGTTCGACCGGAACAGACGCAGGCAGACAGCGCCCTGATCCGGCTGGAAATTCCGCAGCTGCCACGTCAGGTGCAGCCCCAAGGCCAGCACTCCGGCCCAACCCATCAACAGATTGCGACCCGTCAGTGCGACGGCCACGGCCAGAACCGCCACCGTCACCAGCGCAAAGCCTGCCAGAATCGCGGGGCTGCGGTCACCGAACAGCCGGGCTGTGGATTTCACCCCGATCAGCGCGTCGTCATCGGCATCCTGATGGGCATAGATGGTGTCATAGAAGATCGTCCAGGCGATCGCGCCCAGCCAGGCCACCACCGGCGCCGGATCGACCCGGCCCATATGCGCGGCATAGGCCAGCATGACGCCCCAGTTGAAGGCAAAGCCCAGGAACAGCTGCGGCCACCAGGTGAAACGCTTGGCAAAGGGATAGATCGCCACCAGCGCCAGCGACGCGACCCCCATCCACACCGCCGCCCGTCCCAGCGTCAGCAGGATCACCAGTCCGACCAACCCCTGCGCCCCCAGCCACAGATAGGCGCCGCGCAGGCTGACCTGCCCCGAGGGCAGGGGCCGCGACCGGGTCCGCGCCACCTGCGCATCGATGTCGCGGTCGGTGATGTCGTTCCAGGTGCAGCCCGCGCCGCGCATGACGAAGGCGCCGATGGCGCAGGCCAGCGCGATCCACAGATCGAAAAGCCGCGGCCCGTCCGCCATCATCGCAAGCCCGATCCCCCACCAGCAGGGCAGCAGCAGCAGCCATGTCCCGATGGGGCGGTCCGCCCGGCTGAGCCGCAGCCAGGGCCGCGTGCGCACCGGCGCAAAGCGGTCCACCCAGTTGTCCGGGGGCGCGTCAAAGACGGCGTCTGGCCTTTCTGTCCGGCTTTGCATAGCGTCGCGCCCATCATGGCTAAGATCAGACTGTTCATAGATCACCCGTTGGTTGCAGGACAACCCGTTCCCGTGGACGGCGCGCAGGCGCATTACCTGTCGGGCGTCATGCGCCTGCGGCAGGGCGACGCGGTGTCGGTCTTCAACGGGCGCGACGGCGAATGGCAGGCGACCCTGCTGGATGCCGGCAAGCGCGGCGGCAGCCTGTCGGTGGTCGCGCAGACCGCGATCCAACAGGACCCGCCGGACCTGTGGCTGATCTTCGCGCCCATCAAGAAGGCCCGCACCGACTTCATCGTCGAGAAGGCGGCCGAGATGGGCGCGGCGCGCATCATGCCCGTGCAGACCGACCACACCAATTCCGACCGCATCCGCCAGGATCGCCTGCAGGCGCACGCGATCGAGGCCGCGGAACAATGCGGCGGCACCTTCGTGCCCCCGGTGGCCGACCTGGCCCCGCTGTCGCGCGTGCTGGACGGGTGGGACCCGGCGCGGCGCATCCTGTGGGCGGACGAATCCCGCGCCGGGCCGGCCGCGACGCTGGCCGGGCTGCCGCAGGGCCCTTGGGCCATCCTGATCGGCCCCGAGGGCGGGTTTTCCGCCACCGAACGCGCGCGGCTGGCGCGCCTGCCCTTCGTCACGCCGGTCAGCCTGGGGCCGCGAATCCTGCGCGCCGACACGGCGGCGGTGGCCGCGCTGGCGCTGTGGCAATCGGCCCTGGGCGACTGGCGTTAACCAACAGGCAGACGAAAGGGTTCGATTTGCGTCCCTTCGTGACCTTTTTGCGACAGAAACACGCCCACCTGTTGCGAAAAGCGCATAGCGGGGTTGCCGGTTTTGCGGCTACCGTTCGTGGGCTGCCGAAACTATCTCCTGTCTATCCGAAATGTGCCCGCTGACCGGGCAAAGTGAAAACAGGTGAACTGATGTCGACGATCGAAACGAACCGCAGCGTGGCTGTCGGAGGCGTGGGCAACGTCGTGGCGCAAATCACGTCGCTGATCGCGTCCTGGCGGGAAACCCGCATGACGCGTCGCGAACTGGGCCGCCTGTCGGACCGCGAGCTGGACGATATCGGTCTGTGCCGCGGCGACATCGAGCGGGTTGCGCGCGGCTTCTAAGGCTTGCTGCCACAATTGACGAACGAACCCCCGAAAGCGGAATGCTCGCGGGGGTTTTTTCATGTCCGGATGGTGGCGTGGGGTCAGCCCCGGATCATCACCAGCGTGGTCCAGTCGCCCATGTCGTCGCGCCGGTCGGGGGCAAAGCCCACGACCTGATACGCGGCGGTGACCTCATCCGCCTGGGTGGTCAAAATGCCCGACATCACGATGCGGCCGTCCTTGGCGACATGGCGCGCCATGTCGGGCGCCAGATCGATGAGCGGCTGCTTGAGGATGTTGGCCAGCACCAGGTCATAGGGCGCCGCACGTTCCAGCATCGGGTGGTCGAACCCCGCCGCCTCGACGCATTCCACACGACCGTCTAGGCCGTTGGCGATCACGTTGGCGGCGGCGGTGTCGACGGCAACCGGGTCGATGTCGCTGGCCAAGAGCGTGACGTGCCACAGCCGTGCCGCGGCCATCGCCAAGACCGCCGTGCCGCAGCCGATATCGGCAATGCGCGTCGCCTTGAACCCGTCGGTGGCCAGGCGGTCAAGCGCCTCAAGGCAGCCCTTGGTGGTGTTGTGGTGCCCGGTGCCGAAGGCCATCGCGGCCTCGATCCACAGCGCTTCGACACCTTCAGGGATCTGGTCGACATCGTGGCTGCCATGCACGAAGAACCGGCCCGCGCGGACGGGGGTCAGTTCGCGTTTGACATGGGCGACCCAATCGACATCGGGCAGTTCGGACACCGCAAAGGGCTGCGCGCCATAGGCGGCCGCCAGGATCGCCAGCGCGATCTCGTCAGGGGCTTCGGTGAAATAGGCGCCCACCTCCCACCGTTCGCTGCCGTCCTCGATCTCGAAGACGCCGGTGCCGACGGGTTCGGGGGTCAGGTCCTCGCAGGCAAGCGCCAGGTCTTCGGCGGCTTCGCGGCCGGGCAGGTGGGTCAGCGCGGTATAGGTGGCCATCAGATCGGATCCGGGTTGGGGATGCTGGCCTGTACGCCGGTGCCCTTCAGGCCGCAATAACCGTCGGGGTTCTTTTCCAGATATTGCTGATGCGCCTCGTGCGCGGGCCAGAAGGGGCCGGCGGGGACGATCTGCGTGGTGATCTTGTCCATGCCCTGCACGGCCAGACGATTGTCATAGTCGATCTTGGACGCCTCGGCCGCCGATTCCTGCAGGTCTGTGAAGGTCATGATCAGGCTGCGATACTGGTTGCCCACGTCGTTGCCCTGCCGGTCCCCCTGCGTGGGGTCGTGGTTTTCCCAGAACAGCTGCAGCAGGTGATCATAGCTGATCAGCGAGCTGTCATAGATCACGCGCACGACCTCGGCATGGCCGGTGTCGCCGCGCTTGACCTGGTCATAGGTGGGGTTCTGGACGTCGCCGCCGGCAAAGCCGACCTCGGTCAGCCAGACGCCGTTCTGCTTCCAGAACAGCCGCTCCACCCCCCAATAGCAGCCCATGCCGAAGATCGCCTGGTCATAGCCGGCGGGCGGGGTGGCCCCCAGGGGGCGGTGAAAGATGGCGTGATCGGTCATCGGGGCCTCGTTGGTGGATGATGGGGCAAACGCCTGCGGGCGCGCCGGGGTTCAACCGCGCGGGTGCGCGGCGCGATAGACGGCCATCAGCCGCGCGTCGTCCACCCCGGTATAGACCTGGGTGGTCGACAGGCTGGCATGGCCCAAAAGTTCCTGGATGGTGCGCAGATCGCCACCCGCGGACAGAAGATGCGTGGCAAAGCTGTGGCGCAGGGCATGGGGCGTCGCGCTGGCCGGCAGGCCGATGGCCGCGCGGGCCTGGCGCATCGCGCCCTCGACCGCGCTGGCGGTCAGGCGGCCGCCG
>NZ_VDDD01000003.1 GCF_006151785.1 Paracoccus marcusii | reverse complement strand
GCGCCACGAGGTGCTGGCCAGCAGCTCCGCCTCGCGGGTCGCACCCCAGCGCTGCGCGGCATCGCGTTCGGCACGGGCCGTGGCCAGGTCCTCGCGCAGCCGCGCGCCTTCGGCGGCCATCGCCTCGGCTTCGGCGTTCAGGCGGTCGCGCTCCCTGCGGCGTTCGGCCGTGACACGCTCCACGCGTTCGGCAAGGTCGTCCAGCCGGTCCGCCATGGCGTTCGGGTCGTCCAGTGCGATGGCCAGCCGCAGGCGCTCCTGCATCTCGCGTTCGCGCTGTTCGGTCAGCTGTCGCAACTGGACCGACGCGACGTGCTGGCGCCGCTCCATGACCTCAAGACGCTCTGCCTGTTCGGCGATCTGGGCGTCACGGCGGTCGGCCTCCTGCCCGGCACGGCTCAGCTCCCGGCGCGCCTGGGTCAGGTCCGCCGTCAGGCTTTCGACCCGGCCCGACAGATGTGCCACCTGACGGGCACGATGCACGGTCCGCAGGGCCAATCCGTCGAACAGCGGCCCGCTGGCATCCAGCGCCGACCGCAGGCGATCAAGGCGATCGTGATCCTGCGACGATTCTCCCTCATCGACCCATGCGCCCAGGACCTGCTGCAGCTCTGCCGCCACCGGCGGCAGGGGCTGGCCGTCGGGACCGGTCGCCGAGGCGCCGCGGAAATGCTGCAGGTCACGGCTGAGGAAATCGTCCACCGCGGCGCCGGCCTGATCCGGACCCCGCGGCCAGTCCAGGTCCAGCGCGTCGGCGATATGGCGGGCCACGGCGCGCCAGTCGTCCATCAGCGCCTCGAAGCTGGTGAAGCAGCGCGGCAGTGCGCGGCTGTCGGCCTCGGCGTCCAGGACGTGGCGCGACCACAGCACCAGCCCGAACTCGGGCTCGTACTCCGCCCACCGGGCCAGCGACGCGGCGACGTCCCACGCGGCACGGTGCGTGTGCACGATCCGGACCTGCGCACCGAAGCGGTCCAACGCGGCAGTCCAGAACGGCAGCAGGCGGCAGATCCGCGGGTCTTTCATGACGAACAGCGCCGCATCGCCGTAATCCGCCCGCAGCACCTCGACGGCCTCGTCCAGCAGGATGGCCGCCTCGGGGGTGTCGAACCATGCGGCGGGAAAGCGGCGCGGGTCCCACCAGGTGAAGCCAGCCTGCGCCAGCAGACGGTCGTTCAGCCCAGTGATGCGGTTCGATTCGAAGAACCCCTTGGCGTTCATGTCCGAGGGCGCCATCAGGTCCTGCGGCAGCGCCGCACCCAGATGCCCCAGCACACCCGCCAACGCCGAGGTTCCCGACCTGTGCATGCCCAGCACGATCAGGGCGGTTCTGACCGGCGGCACGGTCAGGTCGGTCTGCGGGCTGGTCGAGGTCATCTGATGCGTCTCCGGTCGGGGTCAGAGGCAGCGCGCCCCTCCTCCCAAAGGGGGTCGGTCTGCCTGGCGGGCAGGGACCGACTGTCTGCGTGACGGTCTCCTGCCCATCGCAAATGCCTGCAAAGCGTTCAAGAGAAAGTTACTTCCCCTTGGCCTTGTGTGAAGCCTCAAGCGTCGCAACCCGAGCGCGTAGCGCTATCAGTTCATCATTCAGGCCGAAGACAAGACGCAAAAGATATTGGTCCATTGCCCAAGGCGTGGGATGCTCAACTGGCCGGGGAGGCGTAGTGAAGTCCAGTTCTGGCTGCCCGTTTCGTGCGAGATGCTCGTTCAAGGTTGCGATATCATCTCTGCGATCATCCAAAAGCGTCTTCAATGCATCCTGACTGGGAAACAACTTGTCGATGGTCGACAAAGGTTGTTCAGTCCCAGCATCACGCCGAAGAAGATTAGCCACCTTGTCGTACTCTGAGGGGCGCATTGAAATGGGATGCTTGCTGTTGAAAACAGCCTGCGCCGCAATCTCTACTGCAGACGGAGATACGTTCTCATTAATAGGCCGTACCCCTGCGATTTGATTATTAACCAGAAAATGTTCGACAACATCGCCTATGGCGTCGAAGTTGAACACCTTCACCTTGTCGGAAAAAGCATCGTGCCACGGCTTTATGTCGTCAGCAAACCGTATCGATCGTCCTCCGAAAACCGGCATCCAGCTCTCGAAATCACGAACCCTGCCGTCGTATGACTTATGCTTTAGGCCCCACTGCGAATAGGCGCTGATCGCCCACTTGTCGTGACGGCGGACGTAGCATTGTATTTCGATCTCGTGCCCACTCTCGGCGATCTTCTGCAACGCCGGGAGCACCATCCCCGAGCGGGGTGCCAGCCATTCGTTGCTCCAAATCGCCTTGGTGACGCCGTCACGATCGCATTGTGACAGCGCCTCCGACAAAGCGGCGAACATCTCGCCGTTAGCGGTGAGAGGATCGCGGGCATTGGCGAAGAAGATGTCAGAGCCAGACCGCTTCTGCCAATCATGACGGTTCAACCCTCCACCATGCTCCAGCATAAGTCCAAGATAGGCTATTCCCTGATCAGCAAGAATATCGCGCCCTGAAAGAAGGGTCTCTTGGATGGAACTGGACCCAGTTTTGCCGTGACCAATATGAACGATCAGCTTGACCATGACGTCTCCTGCTTAAGTGTGGTCCAAGGCTTGTCCGCAGATCCCACACACATATTCGTTTGAACGAAGGCGCGGCGCCGGGTCAGACCCGATCCTCATCATCCTTATGCAGGAACACCGAATCCAGCCCCATCCGCGCGGCGATGGCGGGCCACAGGCGCTCGATCAGGTGGTACTCGGTGCCGTCGGTCGGGATCGGTTCATTGGGCCAGGGGTGGTCCTCTCCGAACAGGTCCAGCATCTGCCGGGCGACATCGGCTTTGGTCCAGAACATGTTGCCCACCGGGAACAGCAGCGGGTTCTGCGGCATCGGTCCCGGAAAGCGGTCCGCGATGCCCGCCAGCAGACGCCGCGAATCGTCCCAGGGCACGAAATGCGGCTCGAACGGCGCGACCAGGCCCACGTCGGGGTCGGCGATCCGGCGGACGGCCCAGGACAGCATGTTCTGGTCGCCCAGCAGGATGCGATGCAGGAAACGCCGCCAGACATCGCCGTGCGAGGTCGTCTGGACCGACTTCTTCTGATGCAGGTGGCACCAGATGCGATCGTCGCCCGCCAGGCCGTCGCGCCCGAACAGCCGCAGGAAGGGCAGGATGTCCCGGCCCTGGTTGGGCACCAGCTGCGTCTGGATGGTCAGGCCGCGGTCGGCGCCCATCTGGCGGATCCGGTCGGCCTTGGCCTCGGTATCGGTGGTCACGACGATGCGCGAGGCCCGTGCGAAGGCCGCCTGATCGCGCAGGTCGTCGTCCAGATCGTCGATGTAAAACGCATGGACGTGGATGGCAAAGTCCGTCACCCCGGCGTCGTCCGGCGCGATGGCCCGATACTCCTCCAGGCGCAGGCGGCGGTGCACCCAGTTGTCGGATGCGGCGACGGTCGTGCGCGCGTCGTCCACGTCGCGCCACAGCAACCGGCGGCCATAGCGGAACAGCTTCTCGCGTTCCTGCCGGCGCAGGGGGCGGTCGGCCTCGGACTTGGTGAACAGCAGCGGGATGTCGATCCGGCTTTCGCCGAGGACGAAGTTGCGCTGCTGCACCAGGCGGTCGTGCAGGGCGCTGCGCATGCGGTGGAACAGTCGCGGCCCATCGTCATCGGCGGCGGGCAGGTCCTGGTCCGGCGTTCCCGTCTTGCGGGGCAGCGCCAGCAGGGCCCGGACCGCGGCGGCCGGGTCGGCATAGGGGGTGCGCGTGATCCGGTCGGATCCGCGATACCGGTCGTCGGCAAAGCCCGTGGCTCCGTCGAAGCAGACCATCGTCTGGCCGCGCCGCAACGCGTCGAAGACCACGTTCGGCAGCGGGTCCAACCGCGAGGACAGGAACATCGAATCCGCGGCGTCCATCACGTCTAGATACAGCGGCCCCGCCGGCAGCATGAACAGGTTGCCGTCCGGCCGGTTCGCGCCGACCTGGCGGAGGTGATAGTCGAACCAGACGCCGAACCCCATGTCCTGGTGGTTCCGGCCGTCGCCGATCCAGACGAACACGGTGTCGGGGTCCGCATCGGCGCAGATCTGCGCCGCCTGCACGAAGATGTCGGTGCCCTTGCGCCACTGGACGTGGCCCGCGCCGCAGACGATGCGCGCATCTGCCAGATCACGGCCCAGGGCCGCGGAAATCCTGCGCCGCGCCTCGACCCGGCGCCGTTCGGTGACCTGCCCGTCGATCAGCGGGTGCTGGGGAATGATGGTGCTGTCAGTCGCGGTGTCGAAGTCGACATCCGCAAGGCGCCCCTGCCAGCTGTCGCGGACATGTTCGGAGGAGAAGATCAGCAGATCCGCAAAGGCCGCCATGTACAGGGACTTCCATGACGGGAACGTATAGTCCGAATATTCATGGATATAGGCTGCGAACGGCACCTGCTGTGCGACCAGCGGATGGATGAACGGCGCGCATTCGACGGAATTAAGTATCGCATGGTCGATCCGGCGGAACACGTCGGCGTTCAGGTAGGGCATCTCGCGCAGCGGGTTCTGGGTCACCAGCGCGCCGCAGCAGTGGGGCAGGAACTGGTCCAGCAGGTCCCCGCCGCGCAGGGCGGCCACCGCGACGTTGTGGGTCCGGCTTGCCTCGCGGACAAGATCGCGTCCGACGACGGGCGCGCCGGTGCGCGACATCTCGTGGACGCAGATCAGGACGGTGGGCAGTTCGGGCCGGAACACCTGCTGGCCCCGGTGCAGCCCCTTGCGCAGATCCGCAAGGGTGCGGCGCCCACCCTCGACCGATCCGAAGCGCAGATAATGCATCAACGGGTTCATCCCCGCCGCCTCGATGTCGGGATACCATTCCAGATAGGCCGACATCGAAAAGTCCGAGATGGCCGCATCGACCGGAGCGCCCAGCAGGATCGCCTCGAACGCCAAGTGCAGCGCCTCGGGATGCCCGGCGTCGATCGCCGCGCGAATGCCCGGGTCCGTGACCAGCCTGTCCAGGGCACCGTCGATATGGGGCGCCTGTCGGCGCAGGAGACTGTAATATGTACCGTTGCGGCCTTCGGCCTTTCCGCAGTCGACGAAATGGCGCAGCAGCGCGGCATCGTCACCGTCGATCTCGGGATAGGTGCGGGCGTAGAATGCCGGGTCGAAGCGAAAATCAGGGCGTCGGTCCGCGATCCCGGCGCGACTGGCAATGGCCATCCAGATGTCGTTCAGTTGTGGCATTCAGGCTCCTGCAAAGGCGGCGGCAAGAAAGGCAAAGCGCCGGTCGTCCGACATCGACCGGCCACAGAGATCGCGTGACAGCGACATCAGCAGCGGACTGCTGGCGATGATCGGCGCAAGGCGGAATGCGGTCACGGTTCCGTCCGCCTGCGCCGACCAGGCGACGGGGGCATCGCCGGAAAAGGCAGTCTGTTCGTCCTGCGGTTGACGATAGCGCAGGGCGCACAGATGTTCGGCAAGAAGCCGCTGACAGAGGCAGGCGCAGTCGGCCAACACCTGAAAGGCAGATGGCCGGGGGGTCAGGTGGGTAAAGCGCAGAACGGTCCCGCCGACCCGACCCGGCCCGGGGTGCAAGGCGGTGGCATCGAATGCCCCCACCGGCCCGGCAAGCACAAGGAAGTCGTTTTCTTTCAAAAGCTCGGCAGACAATGCCTGTGCCTGCTGGCTTGCCTTCGCGTGTAGGATCAACACTGTGCCTGCTCCCTCGGGGTGACCTGTTCCGCCGACGCGGTGCTGTCCAAAGACCCGGATTGCGGTGACCGTACAGGGCTTATGGCCAGCCCTGCAGTTGTTTGCAATGCAGCATGTTTCCGGTATGGGTGATCGTGCCAAGGCCACGTTGCGCCGCGCATGTCAGTCACGATCAGCCCGCGTTTCGACGGAATACCGCGACAATTACGGATTATCATTCATGAACCGAACCCTAGTGATCGGCGGCTGCGGCTTCATCGGATCTCATATCGTCGACGCGCTTGTCGCCCGCGGACACAACGTCCGCGTGCTGGACATGAAACCCGAAGCCTTCCGCCCCCCCCCTGCCCGGGGTGGAATACGTCAAGGGCAGCTTCTCATCCGAGGATGTCCTGAAGGTTGCCCTGCGCGATGTCGATTCAGTGATCCACAGCGCCAGCACGACGGTGCCCGCGACTTCCAACCTGAACCCGTGCGCCGACATCGAGGGCAACCTGATTGCGACCGTCCGGCTGCTGCACGCGATGCGGGCCCGCAACATTCACAAGCTGGTGTTCCTGTCGTCGGGCGGCACCGTCTATGGCGTGCCCCAGTGCGAGGAGGTGCCCGAAAGCCACCCCCTGCAGCCGATCAGTTCCTACGGGATCGTCAAGGTCGCCATCGAGAACTATCTGCACATGGAGCGCAAGCTGCATGGGCTGGATTTCGTCGCCTTGCGGGCCTCGAATCCCTATGGCCCGCGCCAGGGTCATGCCGGCCTGCAGGGCATCATCGGCACCTATCTGTGGAAGATAGCCCGCGGCGAACAGATCGAGGTATGGGGCGACGGCAGCGTCATCCGCGACTTCATCGACGTCCGCGACCTTGCGGCGCTGTCGGCGATCGCCCTGGAATCGCCGATCAACGGTTGCTTCAATGCCGGTTCGGGCGAAGGCGCGTCGGTCAAGCGCATCGTCGAGCTGACGGCACAGATCACCGGGCGGGATCTGTCGCCGCTCTATCGACCCGGCCGCGGCTTCGACGTGCCCAGGATCATCCTGGACATCGCGCGCATTCGAAAGGCGGTCGGATGGAACCCCACCATCCCGCTGGAGCAGGGCATGCGCGACAGCTGGGACTGGATCTGTCAGCAGCAGCAGGTTTCAGCCGTCGCCTAGGCGGCGGCCTGTTGGCCTGCCCTTCCCGGCACGCTATAGCATCGGCCAAAGCATGACGGACTGTCGACCATGCACAAAGGCGGGGCGGGGCAATGAGAATTCTTCTGGTGGGTGCGGGACTGTCCGGTGCCGTGATCGGGCGGGAGCTGGCCGAGGCCGGGCATGACTGCCGCATCATCGACGCGCGCCCCCATATCGCCGGCAATTGCCATACCGAACGCGATGCTGACACCGGCGTCATGATGCATGTCTATGGCCCGCACATCTTCCATACCGACGACGAGGGCGTGTGGGATTACGTCAACCGCTTCGCGCGCTTCATGCCGTTCCAGAACCGGGTCAAGACGACCGCGCAGGGCCGGGTCTATTCGCTGCCGGTGAACCTGCTGACGATCAACCAGTTCTTCGGCACCACCCTGCGCCCCGAGGAGGCGCGCGCCTTCATCGAATCCAAGGCCGACACGACCATCACCGATCCGCAGAGCTTCGAGGAGCAGGCCCTGCGGTTCGTGGGCCCGGAACTCTACGAGGCCTTCTTCAAGGGCTACACCGAAAAGCAGTGGGGCTGTTCGCCGACCGAACTGCCGGCGTCGATCCTCAAGCGGCTGCCGGTGCGGTTCAACTATGACGACAACTATTTCTTCCACCGTTTCCAGGGGATGCCGCAGGACGGCTACACCGCAATGGTCGCGGCCATCCTGGACCATCCGCGGATCACGGTCGAACTGGGCACCGAATACAGCGCCGAGATGGCGGCAGAGGCCGATCACGTCTTCTGGTCGGGGCCGCTGGACGGATACTTCGACTATCGCCTTGGCCGCCTTGGCTATCGGACGCTGGATTTCGAACGCTTCAGCCATGACGGCGACTATCAGGGCTGTGCGGTGATGAACTACGGCGACCGCGACGTGCCCTATACCCGCATCACCGAGCACAAGCACTTCAGTCCATGGGAGAGCCACCAGGGGTCCGTCTGTTATCGCGAATACTCCCGCGCGGCAGAGCCGGGCGACACGCCCTATTACCCGATCCGCCTGGTCGAGGAGAAATCCCTGCTGGAGCAGTATGTCGACCTGGCCCACGACACCCCCGGCGTGACCTTCGTGGGCCGCCTCGGCACGTATCGCTATCTGGACATGGACGTGACGATCAGAGAGGCGCTTGACACGGCAAAGAAGTTCACAAACCACGCCGCTGATATGCCGGCTTTTGCTGCAGAGCCCCTATAAATGTTTAGGCATCTTTTTCAACGCAAGGCAAAGAGCACGCCCAGACCACAAGAAGCCTTCGTTCGGGAGCTTGGCGATCATAGGCTTCAGTTTGAACCAGGAAATGAAACTCTAATCGTAAGTTTCGACAACGCCGCACGTCCAGCGCAAGAGCCGTATATTGGTCGACCGACATGGGGAGACAAGTTTTATCGCAGCGAAGGCTTTTCCATCCTTGGTGTTATAGCTCGTCGCGCTATTTGGTATAGAGATCTGAAGATAATAGAAGCGTTAGAGTCGCTCCGAGATGGCGGGTTTTTCGCATCATTTGACAGGGTGATCATGAGCGGAGGATCAATGGGTGGTTTTGCTGCAGCAGCATTTGCACCTCTTGCGCCTAATTCTCTTGTTATTGCGTTCAGTCCGCAGAGCACATTAGATGCAAAAAAAGTTCCGTGGGAGTGGCGATATTCCGAAGGGAAGGCCCAGGATTGGAGCTTGCCTTACAGTGAAGCCGCTGAAGGAGTTGCTTATGCTAGGCACTGTTACGTAGTGTATGATGGACTTGATCGACCGGATAGGCGGCACGCACGTCGATTTGGTAACCCGGCGAAAACAACGCACCTCAACCTTCCTGGTGGTGGTCATGGGGTTTCTCCTCTCCTCTCTCAAATGGGGCTGCTAAAGCTAACAACCCAGAAAATGATCGAAATGTCGCTCGATAAAAGCGAATTTCAGATTCTTGCACGAAACCGTAAAGCTGCCGTTCAATATCATCGTGTAATGGCAAATCACGCGATAAAAAGAAAAAAATTTGCATGTGCCCAACAGATATGTGACGCCGCCCTTCCAAAATTTCCTCTATCAGATCTCGCAAACATAAAAGCAAAAGCGATGGCGGCCAGATCAGACGCTGGCGGCAATGCGGCAACCGCTGCGATTTCTCAATCAAACACTGGGAATACAGGGATGACGATATCCAATACTCATAGGCTCAATGCGCGGTTTCCTGCGTTAAAACGCAATATCTTTATTGTCACCTATGGCCGAACCGGATCAACCCTTCTTCAAAGTCTTGTACAAACGCTGCCGGACTGCACAATCCGGGGTGAGAACCATAACGTTATTGAAACAATTTGGAATGCTGCCATGAGGGCGCGAATGACGCGAGGCACTTGGGGGAACGAAGAACGAAAGTCGAATCATCCGTGGTTTGGCGCAGAAAATATTCGTCCTGCGCTATTTGCTGCTGGCATGATCGATTCTATGATCGACAACGTAATCACCCCACCACGGAACGCAAAATATTTTGGATTCAAGGAAATCCGATACAACGCACTTGGCGATAGATTTCCCGACTTACTCGACTTTATGCGCTTTCATTTCAAAGATCCGATTTTCATATTCAATACGCGCAACATTGAAGATGTCGCAAAATCTGCTTGGTGGAAAGATTGGAAGTTACAAGATGTTGAGAAGCTTGTGCGCGACATGGATCAGAGGTTTTCGGAGTATCACGATCGACACAAAGAATGTTCTATCATGATGTCCTATGAAAGATTTTCACAGGATCCAAATGCAATCAAGCCGCTGTTCGACATGCTGCAAGAACCGTTCGATCAACAGAAGATTGCAGATGTGTTGACCACTCGGTTGACCCATTAAAAATCAGTGCTGACGCGCATGCCGCGTCAGCATCACCTTGTCCGTCAAACGCGCTCAATGGCCGGGCGAAACCCCAAGCCTTTGATGATCGCGCCATAGATCTGGCGGCGCAGGGATGAGGGCACGTCGCCGCGGCGCATCTGCCCCCGGACCCCATAGGCATAGGCCAGCACGCCCATCAGGCCCATCTCGCGCCGGCGCCATGAGGTTTCGTTGCGGGCTCCGTACTTGAACTTCCACAGGCTCTTGTCGTCGACCAGGCCGAAGTTGACGCCCCGGTTGTCGGGCGTGTCATGGACCACGACGCTTTCGGGCACGAAGATGCCCGGATAGCTGCGCGCGATGCGGCGGGTGTATTCGGCATCGTCGAACCAGATGAAGTAATCCGCGATCGGCAGTCCGTGTTCGCTGACGGCCCAGCGCGGGATCATCACAGACACGAAGGACGCGCTGTCCACCAGCGCCCAGGCACTGCCCGGCCGCACGAAGCGTGCCCAGTCCCACACCGTGCGAGGACAGTTCATCTCGCACAGCGATCCGTCGATCCACTCGACCCGCGAACAGGCAAAGCTGGGGCGCCAGCCGTTATCGGCCTGGAAACCCGTCAGGGCCCGATGCAGGGATTGCAGGGCGTCCGGTCGGGGATAGGCATCGTCGTCCGACACCCAGAAATACTGCGCGCCCATCTGGTAGGCGGCCTTGATCCCGGCATGAAACCCCCCCGCCCCGCCGACATTCGCCGGCAGCCGCAGGTGGCGGATGGTCGGGTCGGCGTCGGCCCGCGCCTGCACCAGCGCTGCGGTGTCGTCGGTCGAGGCATTGTCCACGACCAGCACGATGTCGGGGCGCATGGTCTGCGCCGCCAGCGCGTCCAGCACCGCCATCAGCTTGCCCGAGCGGTTGAAGGTGACGATGACCGCAGCCGTCTTGTTCAGGACGCTCATGCCGCGTCCCCTTGGGCCAGACGGCGATAGACGGGCATCAGCACCTCCTCGGCGGTCGGATCGGCGGTCAGACGCGTCCACGCAGCCTGCAGGGCGTCCTTGTGGCGCGCCAGGGTGCCTGCATCGCGCCACATCGCGTCGACTGCGGCCACGGTGCCCGCCACGGCCGCACGCGGCGCCAGCGGCACCAGCAGGCCGTCGGGCAGCACCTCGTCCTGGGATCCGACGCGGGTCGAGATGGGGATGCAGCCATGGGCCACGGCCTCGTAGCAGACCAGCGCCAGACCCTCGTTGTTCGAGGGAAGAAGCAGGATGTCGGACCGTTCCAGCAGGGCCGGAATGTCAGTATTGCCGGGCAGCAGGTCGACCTTGGACGACAGACCGTGCTTGCGCAGAAGACGCGTCAGCGTGCCGTCATAGGGACCTTCGCCGACGATGGTTGCGGTCAACGTGACGCCGTTCCGCCCGGCCCAGGCATTCAGCGCGCGCAGGGCCTCGACCACCACGACCGGACGCTTCTGATAGAACAGCCGCCCGATGAAGCAGGCATGCAGCGTTTTCTGTCCCGCCTGCAGGCGCAGCGGCGGCAGCGCATCGTTGTTCTCGCGGTCCAGCATGCGGCCCAGGACGACCTTGCCAGCAGGGGCATGGAATCGGTCGCGGAAATAGCGGACCAGTTCTCCGCTGATGACATGCTGCATGTCCAGATAGTTGGACCACACGCCCGAGATCCTCGGATAGCCGCCATTCGCGTGTTCGACGATATGCGTGCTGTCGATCGTCTGCACCCACGGCAGGTGCATGCGCAGCATGGTCAGGCTTTCGTACAGCGGCGTGCAATGGTGGATGTGCACGGCGCGGATGTTTTCCGCCATCGCCAGCCGCTGGACATAGCGCGGCCACAGGTGGTGCGGCAGATAGCGATCCAGCCGGATGAAGGTCAGGTCCGGATGGTCGGGCAGCTTGTCCGCCAGCCGCTGCACGGCCGGAACCGACGCCACGACGAACACACGCAGCCCGGCCGCCAGCGCCCAGCGCATGGTGTCGAAGCCCAGCTTCTCGGCGCCGCCCATCTCCAGCCAGTGCATGCCGATCAGGATGGCGGGACGTTTGTCGCTGTCGGGCGCCACGGGCACGGGCAACAGGGCCGAGCCGTCGCCCAGGGGCATGGCCGTCTGGTCCGTGCGTCGGTCGGCCTGCCGCTTGCGGGCCATCTCGGCACCATAGCGCACCTGTTCGTACCACAGCGGGCTGGCGCGGAACAGCGCGCCCAGGCCGCGCATGGGCCTCCAGGGCGCATCGATCTGCTTGATCTCTCCGGGCAGAGGCAGGCGCGGGATGGCCAGGCGGATGGTCACCTGCTGCGCGCCGTCATAGGCACCCGGCCGGGTAAGGGTGCCCAGATAATCCGCACCCAGGTCCTGGGGACGCGGATTGTGCGTACCCTCGACCACCTCGGGGGCGGCCCAGATCGGATTGTTGCCCTGCGACAGGACGAAGAACAGCTGCTGCGTGGGAAACAGCAGCTCATAGATCGCACGGGCCTCGGCGATGCCGGCGGTCAGATGGGCCACCAGCGCAGGATCTGCGGGCGTGTGCGAGGCAAGGTCGGACATGGGCGAGGTCAATCCGTCTGTCGGGAGGAAGGGTCAGTCGATCAGACGCAGCAGATAGGCCCCATAATCGTTCTTGGCAAACTTTGCCGCACGCGCGCGCAGCTGGTCAGGCGAGATCCAGCCGGCCTCGAAGGCGATCTCCTCGGGGCAGCCGGTCTGCAGACCCTGGCGGTTCTCCAACGTGCGCACGAAGTTGCCTGCATCCAGCAGGCTGGCATGGGTGCCGGTGTCCAGCCAGGCAAAGCCGCGGCCCATGCGTTCGACGGTCAGCGACCCGTCATGCAGATAGCTTTCCAGAAGGGTCGTGATCTCCAGCTCTCCGCGATCGGAGGGCTGGACGGCGCGGGCCCGTTCCGGCGCGGTGCCGTCCAGGAAATAGAGCCCCGTCACGGCATAATCCGACGGCGGCACGAGGGGCTTTTCGACGATGGCGCGGGCCCGCATCTGGTCGTCGAAATCGACGACGCCATAGCGTTCGGGGTCCGACACGCGATAGCCGAAGACCGTGCCGCCCCCGTCGCGCGCATCTGCGGATGCCAGCAGTTCCGGCAGACCGTGCCCGAAGAAGATGTTGTCGCCCAGCACCATCGCGGACGGTGCGCCCGCCAGGAAATCCTCGGCCAGGATATAGGCCTGCGCCAGGCCGTCGGGGCTGGGCTGCACGATATAGGTGAAGCTGATTCCCCACTGGCTGCCGTCGTCCAGCAGGCGGCGGAACTGGTCCTGATCCTCGGGGGTGGTGATGATCGCGATCTCGCGGATGCCGGCCAGCATCAGGACGCTGATCGGATAGAAGATCATCGGCTTGTCGTATAGCGGCAGCAGCTGCTTGGACACGCCCATGGTGATCGGATACAGCCGGGTGCCCGATCCGCCGGCCAGAATGATGCCCTTGCGCTGTGTCATGCCTTGTCCTTCAGTTGATCCAGAACGCGGGTCAGCCCGGCCCGCCAGTCGGGACGCGCGATCCCGAAATCCCGCGCGATGCGTCCGCAATCCAGCCGCGAGTTCAGCGGCCGCGCGGCGGGCGTCGGATAGTCGGATGACGGGATGTCCGCCACCTGCGCAGCCAAGCCCGCCTGCGCCATGATCTGGCGCGCGAAATCGGCCCAGGAGGCGTCGGGCGTGCCTGCGAAGTGATAGATCCCGCCCGTGGTGTCGGGCCTGTCGCGCATCACGCGGATCATCCGCAGGCAGGCGGCGGCGATGTCGGCGGCAGGCGTCGGCCCGCCGATCTGGTCGGCCACCACGGTCAGGCGGTCGCGTTCCGCGCCAAGGCGCAGCATCGTCTTGACGAAATTCGCGCCATGGGCGGAGAACACCCAGGAGGTCCGCATCACGGCCCAGGCTCCGCCCGCGGCGGACACGCCCTGCTCTCCGGCCAGCTTGGTCGCGCCATAGACGCCCAGGGGCGCGGTTGGTGCATCCTCGGCCCGCGGCTGGTCGCCCGATCCGTCAAAGACATAGTCGGTCGAGATGTGCAGGAACGGGATGCCCAGATCCGCGCAGGCTTGCCCCATCGCGGCAGGCGCGTCGGCATTGACCAGGCGGGCGGTGTCCGGGTCCGTCTCGGCCCGGTCCACGGCGGTGTAGGCGGCGGCGTTGATGACCGCACGCGGACGCGCCGCGCGGATCAGGGCGGCGCAGGCGGCGGGGTCGGTCAGATCGGCCCGGTCGCGGCCCAGGAATGTCGCCTCTGGCGCCAGCGCGGCCAGTTCCCGTGCGACCTGGCCGGTGCGGCCAAAGACCAGCAATCCCTGCATCACGCAGTTCCCAGGCGCTTGCCCACGCCGTCGCGGTCCAGCAGCGGCTGCCACCAGTCGCGATTGGCCAGATACCATTCGACGGTGCGGCGCAGCCCCTCCTCGACCGTCACGGACGGGCGCCAGCCCAGTTCGGTGCGGATGCGGGTCGGGTCGATTGCATAGCGGCGGTCATGGCCCGGACGGTCGGTCACGAAGGTGATCAGGTCCGCATGCGGCGCGCCCGTCGGGTGCAGCTTGTCCATATGGGCGCAGATGGTTCGGACCAGGTCGATGTTGGTGGCCTCGTTCTCTCCGCCGATATTGTAGCTGCGGTTCAACTGGCCCTTTTCCAGGACCAGCAGCAGCGCATCGGCGTGATCCTCGACATAGAGCCAGTCGCGGATGTTGCCACCGTCGCCATAGACCGGGATCGGCTGGCCCGACAGCGCCTTGAGGATCACCACAGGCACCAGTTTTTCGGGGAAATGATAGGGGCCGTAATTGTTCGAACAGTTCGTCAGCACGACGGGCAGGCCATAGGTTTCGGCCCACGCGCGGACCAGGTGGTCGGACCCCGCCTTGCTGGCCGAATAGGGGCTGCGCGGGTCATAGGGCGTAGTTTCGGTGAACTGCCCCGTCTCGCCCAAGGATCCAAAGACCTCGTCGGTCGAGATGTGGTGAAAGCGAAAGCTGTCGGGGCGCCCTTGGGCCGTCCAGTAGGCGCGGGCGGCCTCCAGCATGTTGAACGTGCCGATCACGTTCGTCTCCACGAAGGCCGCAGGGCCGTCGATGGACCGGTCCACATGGCTCTCCGCGGCCAGGTGCATGATCGCGTCGGGGCGGTGCTGCGCCAGGATGCGGTCCTGCGCCGCGCGGTCGCGGATGTCGGCCTGCTCGAACGCGTAGCGGTCGGACCGGGCGGCCTCGGCCACGTTCTCCAGGTTCGCGGCATAGGTCAGCGCGTCCAGGTTCACGACATGATGCCCACGTGCGATCGCCAGGCGAACGACGGCAGAGCCGATGAATCCGGCGCCGCCGGTGATCAGGATCTTCATGCCTGCTCCTCAAAGACGAAGGGCGATTTCAACTCTGCCAGCGGCTGCGCATCCCGATCCTTGTCGGACAGCAACGGATCGGCGACGTCCCAGTCAATGCCGACGCTGTCCCAAGCCACCGCCCCGTCCGACGCGCGGTCGTAATGGGCCGTGCATTTGTAGACGATCTCGGTATCGGGTTCGCGGGTGACGAAGCCGTGAAGGAAGCCTGCAGGAATCCACAGCTGGCGGCCGTTCTCGAAGCTCAGCTCGGTCCCGAACCATTGGCCATAGGTCGGGCTGCCCACGCGGACGTCCACCGCCACGTCGAACAGCCGGCCACGCCCGCAGCGCACCAGCTTGCCCTGCGCGAAGGGGGGCGACTGATAATGCAGACCCCGCAGCGTGCCGGTCTGCGCGGACATTGAATGGTTGTCCTGCACGAACTCGGGCAGCACGACCCCGGAATCGGCCAGCGTCCTGCGATTCCAGCTTTCCGAGAAGAAGCCGCGCGCATCGCCATGACGGGCCGGCGTCAGCAGCAGCACTCCGGGCAGCGGGGTTGTTTCGATCTGCATCTTTGCCTCGGGCGGTTGTCCTGCACGATGTCTAGGGGCATCGACGCGCCTTGTCAGCCCCGTCCGGCACGGAAAACCAGCATGGGTGGCGGTTGCTGCACAAATGCCCTTCGTGGTATCGCGCGGTCGAACCCGGCCGCAGCCTGCCGGCAGATGACATGATCGGCACGCCATGGCCCATACCCGACCCTCGATCGCCGCCGTGGTGGTCACGCACAACCGGCTGGACAAGCTGACCGTCACGGTCGCGCGCCTGCTGGACCAGCCGGTCGATCACGTGATCGTGGTCGACAATGCCTCGACCGATGGGACCGCCGATTGGCTTTCGGCGCTGAACGACCCGCGCCTGCGCGTCCATCGCAGCGCCACGAACCAAGGCGGGGCGGGCGGGTTTTCCGTCGGCATGCAGCTTGCGCGAGACGAGGCGCAGGCCGACTGGACCTTGGTCACGGACGATGACGGTCGCCCCGCGCCCGGCGCCATCGACGCCTTCCGGGCAATGGATCTGTCGGAATGGGACGCGATCGGCGCCGCGGTGCATCACCCCGACGGCCGCATCTGCGAGATGAACCGCCCCTATCGCAACCCGTTCTGGAATCCGGGGGCCTTCCTGCGCACCCTGGCGCGGATGCCACTGGGCCGCGGCCGTGCCGGGTTCCATCTGGGCGACGGTGATTACCGGACCGGGTCACCGGTCTTGCCGGTGGACATGAGCAGCTTCGTCGGCCTGTTCCTGTCGCGCGCGGCGCTGCAGCGGGCCGGGCTACCCGACCCGCGCCTGTTCATCTATGGCGACGACCAGCTGTACACGCTGCAGATGCGCCGTGCCGGACTGCGCATCGGGTTCGCGCCGCAGGTGCGGTTCGATCACGACACCACGGCCCTGCAGGCGCAGGGCGGTGTCGTGCTGCGCCCGATGTGGAAGGTATTCTACATGTATCGCAATGCGCTGATGGCCTATCGGGTAGCGGCGGGACCGTGGTTCTGGCCGCTGGTCCCGGTGCTGCTGTGCAAGTGGCGGCGCAAGGCCGCGGATTACGGACCGGACGCCGCCCTGTTCCGGACCATCCTGGATCAGGCAGTGCGCGACGGGCTGGCTGGACGGCTGGACCGCAGCCATGACGACATCCTGCGACTGTCGCGCAGCGACGCGCCCTAGTCCAGCTGGCCGGCGATGGCGCGGCCCAGCGTGAAGATGCGCTGTTCCAGGATCACCGGCGTCTCGCACACATAGGTCAGCGACTGCTGGCGTTCGGTGAAGATACGCTGATCCCAGTCCAGGGCCTTTTCCTCGGCGTCGATGGCGTCGAAATCGGGGGCCTCGGCGGCCTCCATTTCGGCCATGCGGGCGCGGCGTTCCTCGATCCGTTCTGACAGGTCCACCTGCGACCGGCCATAGCGCGCGATGCCCGCGATCAGCGCGCTGCGGTCGCTGTCGATCCGGTCGAAGATCGCCTGCATCAGTGCGACCAGATGCGTGTCTGGGGCCTCGGCTCCGAATTCGGCGATCTCCGTCTCGGCCTCCTCGATCGGCAGGCGGCGCTGTTCCAGGCGTTCGGCCAGGCGGGCGATGTCGGGATCGCGGGCAAGGGCCAGCGTCTCGTCGTCCGGGATGGGGCCGGTCCAGACCTGGCCCATCGACAGATGCGGCTGCTTGCGCTGGATGCAGGGCCAGTCGGGATCGGTCCCCGCCGCGCCGAAGGCGGGACCGGCCAGCAGCGCCAGGGCCAGGGTGATGCGGATCATGCGGGACCTCCTTTCCGCCGGGCCCACAGGCCCTTTTGCGGATCATACATGAAGACCGCCGCGCCGAAGAACCCCGCCAAACATCCTAGGACCACCGCCAGGGCGGTCCAGTTCACCTGCATGTACAGCGCAAACCGGATCAGCTCGACCGCGTGGGTGAAGGGATTGACGGCGCAGATGTCGTGCAACAGCGGGCTGCTTTCGCGCATGCGCCACAGCGGGTACAGCGCGGACGAGGCAAAGAACATCGGGAAGATCACGAAGTTCATGACACCCGCGAAATTCTCCAGCTGGCGGATCGCGCTGGACAGGAACAGACCCATCGCGCCCAGCATCAGCCCCGACAGGATCAGCGCCGGGATCACGGTGACATAGCCCCAGACGGGCGGGCGGATGCCCCACCAATACGCGATGGCCAGGAAGGTGAAGACCTGGATGATCGACACGATCACCCCCGCGATCAGCTTGGATCCCAGCAGGTACCAACGCGGAAACGGGCTGACCAGCAGCGTGCGCATGGCCCCGGTCTCTCGGTCGTAGACCATCGACAACGACGACTGCATGCCGTTGAACAGCTGGATCATCGCGACCAGGCCGGGGGTCACGTAGACCTCGTACAGGACATAGGTCTGATAGGGCGGCGTGATCGACAGACCCAGCACGGCGCGGAACCCGGCGGCAAAGATGAACAGCCAGACCAGCGGGCGCACCAGTGCCGCCAAGAACCGCCCGCGCTGGTTGACGAAGCGCAGCGTCTCGCGGCGCGCGATGCCCAGAAAGGCGGTCAGCCAGCCGCGGGGGCGGTCGGTGGGTGCGGTCATGGCGCGACTCCGGTCAGGTCCAGGAAGGCCCGCGTCAGCCCGTGCGGCCCGGCGATGTCGGCGGCGCGACCCTGCCGCAGCACCCGGCCGCGATGCAGGATCACCAGGTCGTCGGCGGGGTCGATCTCGTCCATGATATGGGTGGCCCACAGGGCGGACACGCCATCGCGGGCGATCAGGCGGCGGGTCAGGGCCAGCACCTCGGCCCGCGACTTCACGTCCAGGCCCACCGTCGCCTCGTCCAGCAGCAGCAGGTCGGGGCTGTGGATCAGGGCGCGCGCGATCTCGGCCCGGCGCGACTGGCCGCCGGACAGGGCGGTGACGCGGGTGTCGGCCTTGTCGGCCAGATCGACCTGGCCCAGCACCTGGTCGATGCGTGGCCGCGCCAGCCTGCCGGGTATCCCGTGCAGGCTGGCGTGATAGATCAGGTTCTGGCGGATCGTCAGGTCGGCATCCATCGCGCGGCTTTGAAAGACCACGCCCAGACGGGCCAGCGCCTGCGACGGTTCGCGCCGCAGGTCGTGGCCCGCCACGCGGATCATCCCCGACCGGTTGTTGTAGAGCCGCGTCACAAGCGAGAACAGCGTGGTCTTGCCCGCGCCATTCACCCCCAGAAGGGCGGTGAATCCGCCGCGCGGCACCGTCAGCGACACATCGTCCAGTGCCTGCACGGCACCGAAATTGTGGCTGACATGGTCGATCTGCAACGCGGCGGTCAATGAACCCTACTGGATGTTGAAGACGGCTTGCAGACTGTCGCCCGAAGAACCCGGCACTGACAAGGTGTATCGACCGGGCAGCACCGCGACAAAGCTGAGGACCGCCGTGCCGTCGGCATCGAATTCGATGCTGTGCACGCCCATCGGCCGGATCTCGGTGTCGCCGATGACGATCTCGTTGATCCAGATCGCGCGGAAGAAGTCGCCGCCCGACAGGGCCAGCTCCTGGCTGCCGTCGGCCACGATGTTGATGCGATAGTAACCGCCCGACTTGATCGTGTATTCGCCGCCCGCGACGGGCTGGCCGGATGCCAGCGTCAGGGGCGCCAGGTCGGTGCGGTTCTCTCGCGCCAGAAGGCCAGAAAAGCCGTAATCGAACATGCCGGTCGCGTCATAGGTCCCCTCGGACGGGGCCTCTTCCTCCTCCTCGTCGTCATCATCCTCGTCCGCCTCGACGGCCTCGCCCGATTGGGTGCCCGCCTCGGCGGGTTCGCCCACAACGGCATCGCCGCCGGGTGCCTGCTCAGCAGAGGCGTCGGGGACCGCGGCATCCTGGGCGGTAGCGGGCACCGCCAGGATCAGGGCCAAGGCGGCACCGGACATCAGTTTCGTCAGCGTGGTCATGGAATCTCTCCTCCTCAGGATATGCAGGGATGCCGGATCAGTCCGGGGCGACGACGACACCCCAGGGCTGCTGCCCCACGGGAACCGAGCGGACGACCTCGTTGGCGGCCACGTCGATGATCGACACGTCGTTGGAATTGCCGTTGGTGGTATAGAGGTATTTCTCGTCCGGGCTGAAGGCCAGCTGCCAGACCCGCTGCCCGACCAGCAGGTAATCGGTCACCTCGTCGGTGGCAGCGTCGATCACGGCGACCCGGTTGGCCGGCCCCAGGGCCACGAACAGCTTGGACCCGTCGGACGTCACACGCGCGCCGACCGGCTGGATCGCCTCCGGCAGGACGCCGGGGATGTCGAAACTGATCTTCTTGGTGATCGTCTGCGTGGCCGGGTCGATCACGCTGACCGTGCCGCCGATCTCGGACGTCACGTACAGCTTGGTTCCGTCGGCCGTGTACTGGGCAAAGCGCGGGCGGCTGTCGACCAGCACGTTGGCGGTGATCTGGAACGTCTCGGTGTCGATGAAATGCGCCATGTTCGTCGTTTCCGACGTGTTGATCACGACCTTGCCATCGGGGCTGACGCCCATGCCCTCGGGCTCGACGCCGACCGGCACCTCGGCCAGCATCTGGTGGGTCTTGGTGTCGACCACGGTGACGATGTTGTCGTCCTCGTTGGCGATGAACAGCGGGTTGCCCGACGGGTGCAGCACGAACAGTTCCGGGTCGGGACCGGACGGCAGGGTGTGCATCTCCTCCATCGTCTCGGGGTTGAAGACGCGCACCAGGTTGTCGTCCGACGCGCAGACATACAGCTCGGTCCCGTCGGGGCTGATGGTGATGCCGCGGGGGCGGTTGCCCACGGGATAGGTCCCGATGACCTCGAACGTCTCTCCGTCCAGGACGGTGACGTCGTTGCTGCGTTCGTTGGTGACGAAGACGCGGTTCGCCAGGGCGGGTCCGGCGGCAAGCATCAGCGCAAGCCCGGTGGTGGCACTCAGAAGATGTCGCATGCGGCCTCTCAGAATTGGCATTGGGTTTCGGGGCGGTCGACGCCCAGCGTGTCCAGCTGGCTGGTCTGATGCAGGTACTGGTCCTGCGGGCTGACCGAGGTGGTCAGCACGCCGGTGGTCAGCAGGATGGGTTGGCGCACCTGGTGGTCCCAGTCGCGCACCGTCAGGGCCTGGCCCTTGAATCCCGCGACGTCAAAATCGGGGGACAGGATGAACTCCTTCAGCGCGGCGGGGTCGCCGGAATTGGTGCGGGTCGCCGCCTCTCCGACGATGCGCAGCGACAGCCAGGTCTGGTAATCCTCCTCGCGGATCGGGCGGGCGGCCAGCTTCTCGAAGCGGTTCTGGAACTGGGTGCCGCCCCAGGCCTCCATCGCCGGGTGCCAGCTGCGCGGCACCAGCCCGGCGGATCCCGCCACCGGGCGCGCGTCCCAGGTCAGATAGGGCAGATAGGCGGCGAAGACGTCCGCCTCGTCCGCGGCGATGACCACGTCATGGTCCGCGGCGCGCTGCGTAAAGACGGGCATCTGCGCCTGGACCTGCACGTGACCGCTGTCGGTGCGGCGCGCGCCGCCGGTATCGGTGTATTCACGCTCCTCGACGATCTGGGCGCCGAACTTGGCGGCGCTGGTGCGCCAGGCCTGGGCCAGGGCCTGGTCCTCGGGATGGCTGCCGTGGATCAGGAACCAGCGGGGCCAGTTCTTCCACATCAGGAACTGCGTCATGGCGTCGGTCAGCATCGCGCGGCTTGGCGCGACGTGGATCGTGTTGAACCGGCAATCGGTCCCGCGCAGGTTGTCGCCGCGCGCCATCGCATTGAAGACCATCGCCCGGTCCCCCGCCTGATCGGCCAGGGCCAGGGTCGTCGCGTCATCGGCCAGAAGCACGATGAACTGCACCCCCTCGTCCAGCAGGCGTGCCATCTCGGCCTCGGCGGTCTCGGGGGTGGCAGCCACCTCCTCGGCCTCGAAGTCCTGGCCCATGAAGCGGCCGGTGGTGTCGTTGTCCTCGATCGCCAGGCGCGCGCCCGCAAAACCCAGATCGGCGGGCATCAGGTCCAGCCGCGAGATCGGCGGCAGGCCAGGGTCGTCGACCCGCAGCACGGCCGTGCGGATCTGCACCGGGTCCGGGGTCTGGGCCGCGACGGGCTGGGCCAGTGCCACGGCACCAGCCAAAAGTCCCATGATTCCTTTGAACATTTCGTCTCTCCCTGCAGGCATGGTGGGGGGTGATCCGGGATGCGGCAAGCCGGTTATTGTTCCCGTTTCGTCCGGGAACTTTTCCCTCAACCCAAAGTCGGGGGCGGCTGCACCTTTTGTCTTAATGGACGCCTGCCCGACCCCGGCGCATGGTCGGGGAATGACCCGTTTCGGCCTGATATCGACCTTGCTGCTGGCCCCCATGGCCGCCCTTGCCCAGCCGGCACCGCCCCCGGGGACCGCGACCTGGTTCGGCCTGCATTACATCGACACCTCGACCGAGGGCGCCATCAACGGCGTCCGCGCGGACGAGACCGCGCGCATCGCCATGGTCGAGGATTTCATCGCCGAAGACCTGACCAGACGCGGCTTTGCCCTGACCCCGCCCCCGGCCGAGGCGGTGGCGGGCATCCTGAACCCGGTCCGGTCGAACGGCGCCGATACCAGGATCGCCCGCGGGATGGGATCGGACTATGCCATCGCCGGAGAGGTGCAGAAGGTCTCCAACCTGATCCAGTCGGTCAATCTGACCCTGCGCGATGCCGAAACCGGAGAGACCGTGCGCGCCGGATCGGTCGAGATCCGCGGCAACACCGATGACGCGTTTCGGCGCGGCTACAGCTATCTGCTGAGAAATGTGATCTTTCGGGAGGAACGGAAGGAATGAGGACGACGACAGTTCTGGCGGGCGCGCTTGGTGCGGTGCTGGCCCTGACGGGGATGGCGGGGGCGCATGGCCCGTCGCGCCTGAAGACGGAAAAGACCGTGACGCTGGATGCCACCCCCGCCGAGGTATGGGAGGTGATCGGCCGCTTCGACGACATGAGCTGGCATCCGGTGGTTGCCTCGACCGCGATGACGCCCGAGGGCGCGGCAGCGGACGTTCCCGACGAATCGACCCGCGTGCTGACACTGAACGGCGATGGGGCGCCCACCATCACCGAACAGCTGATGGCCATCGACAACGACAAGATGATGTACAAGTACATGATTACCGAGGTCGACACGGCGGTCCTGCCGGTGACCAACTACTCCTCGACGCTGCAGGTCAGCGACAAGGACGGCAAGGCCGAGGTCCTGTGGAAGGGCGGCTTCTATCGCGGTTTCCCGAACAACGAACCCCCGGCCGAACTGAACGACGATGCCGCCATCGCAGCGGTCGACGGCGTCTATCAGGCCGGGCTGGACGCCCTGGCGGAACGCTTTGGCCGCGTCGAATAGGTGCGGGGCGCGTTCTTGGCGCTGCTGCTGACAGGGTCCCCGGTCTTGGCCGGGGATCTTGCGTTCGTGACCTCGCAGAACGCCGATGCGTTGTCGGTGATCGACCTGGGGACGGGCGCGATCATTGCGACGGCCGACATTCCCGATGCCCCTGCGCCTGTGGCCTATGACCCGCAGGCCGGATGCGTGTATGTCATTGCCGCCGACAGCGGACGCCTGCACGTGCTGGACGAAGACGCCCGACCGCTGGCCCATCGGGACCTGGGCGCCGGGGCCTTCGGATTGGCCGCGGCGGGCGATGGCGGGGTCTTCGTCACCGACTGGTACGGTGCGCGGCTGACCCGGCTGGATGCCGACCTGCAGCCGGTCTGGAGCGCGCCCACCGGCGACGCGCCGGCAGGCGTGGCGACCGACGGTATGGGCCTGGTGGCGACGGCCGATCGTGATTCGGATCAGGTCAGCATATTCGACGCCGGAACCGGGGCGCTGCTGCATCGCGTGGCGACGGCCGGGGCGCATCCCTTCGGCGTGACCTTCCATGACGGACAGCTGTTTTCGGCCGATGTACAAGGGGATGTGGTGTCGGTCATCGATCCTGTCGCGGGGCTGCTGACGGGCCAGGTGCCAACCGGCAGCCATCCCTATGCCGTCGCCTTTGCCGGGGGGCGGGGTTTCGTCACCGATCAGTATGACGGCACCGTCACCGTGTTCGACGCGGCCACGCTGGACCCGGTGGCGACCGTCACCGTGGGCGATTATCCCGAAGGAATCGCGACCCTGCCCGACGGCAGCGGCGTCGCCGTCGCGAACTGGGATTCGGACACGCTTACGATTCTGGACGCCAAGACGCTGGTGGTGACGCACAGCATCGACATGCCATCAGGTCCCCGCGCCTTCGGCAGCTTTACGGGGCGACAGGCTCCACGGTGACCAGCGGCTGGCCGGCCTGTTCCCAGGCATCCGTACCGCCGGGGAACCAGATCACCGGGTCAAAGCCCCATTCGACCGCCCGCCGCGCGGCGTTCCAGCTCATCCAGCAGTCGGACCGGCAGAAGATCACCACGGGGCGATCGGGATCGCCGGCCTTGGCGCGGGTCAGGCCGTCGCGCAGGCGCGCCTCCTCGGCAGGGGACAGGGCTTCGTACCCGGTGTCCCACAACCATTCGGCGCCGGGAATCGAGCGGTGGGGCGGCTCGTTCCAGATCGTCCCTTCTGGAAGGCCCGCGGGCTTGGCCTTGGGCCGCGGCAGCACGTCCAGAAACGCCGCCTGCCCCTGCAGGGCGATGGCCTGACCCACATCGATGACCTGCGCCCCGGCCAGCGTCGCAGGAACCGGAGAGCGATAGGGTTCGCCGTGATAGGTGTCGGGCTCGGGCACGGTTTCGGCCCGCGCCGCGGGTGCCAGCAGCAGCGCCAGCACCAGCAGCCGGATCACGGCAGCACTTCCTTGCCATAGTCGTCGACCAGCGGCACTCCGGCATCGTGCAGGATCTGGTTGATGCCGTCCTGATTGCGACGGATCAAGCTGTTCAGCTCGCGCTTCCATTCCTGCTCCTCGGGGCGCACGCCCATGGTGATGCGGAAGAACAGGCGCGGCGACGCCTCCTCGTGCAGCAGGGGCGTGAACTGCAGGTCGGGGTCGTCCTTGACGCGCGGTCCGGCCAACGGGCCCCACAGCACGGCGGCGCCCGTCGCACCGCTGCGGACATCCTCCAGCAGATCGCCCATCGGATCCTCGACCCGGCGGTCAACGAACAGGTCCGCGCCGCGCATGTTGGGCGCCAGACCCGCCCGCGCCAGATGCGTGGCAGGCGGCGTTCCAGCCACGACGCCGATGCCGACCTCCTTCAGCGCCGGGTCGCTGAGGCGGTCAACCTTGGCCAGCGGACCGTCCTTGCGCGTCACGATGCCATAGACCGAGGTGTAGTAGTGGTTGGTGTTCTGGACCAGTTCGTCCCCCTGGGCATAGCCGATCACCACGTCGCAGTTGCCCTCCCGCAGGGTGCGTTGCACGAACCCCATGCCCGACGGGAACCAGAAATAGGTCACCGGCAGTCCAAGCTGCTGGCCGAAGAACTCGGCCAGCTTGTTCTCGAACCCACTACCGTCGCGGCTGGACATCGGCGCGTTCGCGGGGTCGGCGCAGACCCGGAACTGGGTGGTGGAGCGCAGGTCCGCCACCTGTGCCGCAGCCGGGGTGGACAGCACCCCCGCCGCCAGCACCAGCGCAGCAAGGCGTCCAAGGGCCGTCAACTGGACATGCAGGAATCTTCCTGCGCGGTATAGTCTTCGGACTTGTCGGCGCGTTCCGCCGGACGACCGCGACCGATCTCGCCGGTACCATGCGCCACCAGATAGACGTAGATGTCGTCGATATAGCACCAGACGTTCTTGTTGGTGCCAAAGGCGGGCATGACCGAGTTCGTGCCCTGCCGGCCTGACGCCACGACCTGCATGAAGTCGTAATAATCCATGCGCAGCACAGATTCCTTCAGCGCGGGGGCATAGGTCGACCCCTCACCGTCGGGACCGTGGCAGACATGGCATTCCGCGTGATAGCGGCGGAAACCATTGAAGGTAGCGAAATCGACGACGCCATCCTCGACCTTGAAGGTCGGAATGCCCTCGTCATTGCGCCAGCGGCCGTCCAGCTCCTCGACCGGGGTCATGTCCTGGCCGTTGGGCAGGACATGGGCGCCTGCCGCTGCGGTCTCGGTCCCTTCGGCGGCTGCGTCGGCTGCAGGTTCGGCGGCTGCGGCATCGGCGGGGGCCTCTGCCGCGGCATCACCCGACACGGCGGCGGCCGCACCAGCGCCCGCATCCGCCGGGGGCGTCGTTTCGGTCTGCGCCCAGGCCATGCCGGCCAAGGACGCGCCCAGGACCAGCGCCGTGAGGCTGGTGATGGCTTTCATGTCGGAAGTCCTCCCAAAGTCGTCTGTCTCCTCAGACGGTTCCGCCCCAGTCTAATGCTGGGGCGGCGCCGTCATAGGTCACGCTTGCGTATGCGGAACGAAAGTATGAGACGCCCCGCGGCCGGCAGATCAGTCCGGCAGTTCGAACACGGTCAGCTGACCGCCCAGTTCGGTATAGTCGCTGAGAGCCGCATAGCCGCCCACGGCACCCAGACCGTCATTGGGGTTGGTCAGACCGGCCGCCAGACCGATGCCGGCCCATCCGCCGACACCCGACAGAACCGCGATATACTGCTTGCCGTTGTTCTCGTAGGTCATGGTGTTGCCGATGATGCCCGACGGCGTCTTGAAGCTGTAGAGCTCCTCGCCCGTCTCGGCGTCGACAGCCTTCAGGTAACCTTCCAGCGTGCCGTAGAAGACCACGTCGCCCGCGGTCGCCAGGGCGCCCGACCAGACCGAGAACTGCTCCGGCAGCGACCACTTGATCTCGCCCGCGACGGCGTCCCAAGCGATGAAGTTGCCCATGCCGCCATGGCTTTCGGGGGCCGGATACATCGACAGCGTCGCGCCGACATAGGGCTGACCCGCGGTATAGGCGACGCGGAAGGGTTCATAGTCCATGCAGACGTGGTTGGTCGGCACATAGAACAGGCCGGTCTTCGGCGAATAGGACGCCGGCTGCTGGTCCTTGGAGCCCAGCGCCGCCGGGCAGACGCCGGTGGTGTTGGTGTCCTCGCCGTTCTGGGCGGTCGAGTATTCCGACACGACCAGCGGACGGCCGTAGGTCTCGGAGTCCTTGTTCATGTCGACTTCGGTCGCCCAGTTGACGGCCGGGTCGAACTTTTCGGCCACCAGCAGTTCGCCCGTCTCGCGGTCCAGCGTGTAGCCGAATCCGTTGCGGTCGAAGTTCACCAGCAGCTTGCGCATCTGGCCGTCGATTTCCTTGTCGACCAGGATGTTCTCGTTCACGCCGTCATAGTCCCATTCGTCATGGGGCGTCTTCTGGTAGAACCATTTGGCCATGCCGGTATCGGCGTCGCGGGCCATGATGGTCATGGACCAGCGGTTGTCGCCGGGACGCTGCGACGGGTTCCAGGTCGACGGGTTGCCGGTGCCGTAATAGATCAGGTTCAGGTCCGGGTCATAGGAATACCAGCCCCAGGTCGAACCGCCGCCGATCTTCCACTGATCGCCTTCCCAGCTGTTCAGCGAGCTGTCGGCACCGATGGGCTTGCCCAGGTGCATGGTGGTTTCCGGATCGACCAGCATCTCCTCGTCGGGGCCGGTCGAATAGGCCTTCCAGACCTCGGACCCGTCGGCCAGGCTGTAGGCGGTGACGCGGCCGCGCACGCCGTATTCGCCGCCCGACACGCCCACGATCACCTTGTCGCCCACGGGCAGCACGGTCGCGGTGTTCGTCTCGCCGATGGCCGGATCGCCGGTCTTGACCGACCACTTGACCTCGCCGGTCTTGGCGTCAAGCGCCACCAGCGTCGTGTCGGCCTGGTGCGACAGGATCAGTCCGTCTGCATAGGCCGGACCGCGATAGACGGTGTCGCAGCACATGACCGCGATGACCTCGGGGTCCTGCTGGGGCGTATAGCGCCACAGGATCTTGCCATTGTCGTTCAGGTCCAGCGCGAAGATGTTGTTCGGAAAGGGCGTGTGGACATACATCACGTTGTCCACGACCAGCGGTCCGCCCTCGTGTCCGCGCAGCACGCCGGTCGAGAAGGTCCAGGCGACGCGCAGATCGCCGACGTTCTCACGGGTGATCTGGTCCAGTTCGGAATACCGGGTGTTGGCATAGTCGCCGGTCTGGATGGCCCATTGTCCGGCCTCGGCGGTCTCGGTCAGGACGCTTTCATTCGCGTAAGCCGATGCGCCGGTCAAAAGCAGCGCGACAGCCGCGCTGTTCAAGAGATGTTTCATCGAGTGCTCCTCCGCTCCCTGGATAAGCGCCGCGGATTTCCTCCCCCCGCGGCATTCCATGTCCAAGTAGTTGGTCGGGCACCCCCTTGCGTCAATCGCGGCCCCTGCCCTTTGCCCCTAAAGTCTTATGGGAAAACGGCAGGGGCATCGGGAATGTTCGGCAATCGGTTCAGGTCAGCCGTTCGGCATGCCAGAAGACATGGTCGGCCATGAAGCTCTGGACGAAGAAGTAGCTGTGGTCATAGCCCGGATGCATGCGGAACTGACCGGGCTGGCGGCGTGCCATCATCGCATGAGCCAACGATTCGGGACGCAGCAGGTCCAGGAACTGGTCGTTGGCGCCCTGGTCGATCAGCACCTCTCCGGGATAGCCCTTCTCGGTCATCAGCAGCGTCGCGTCATGGGCCCGCCACGTGGCGCGATCCTCGCCCAGATAGGCCGTGAACTGCTTGCGACCCCAGTCCGATTCCGTCGGGTTCGCGATCGGAGAGAAGGCCGACACCGACTTGTAGCGGTCTGGATGGGTCATCGCGATGGTCAGCGCGCCGTGCCCGCCCATCGAATGGCCGGTGATGCCCATCGCATCGCGGTCGATGGCGAAATTGTCGGACACCAGTTCGGGCAGTTCATGAACGATGTAGTGCCACATCTGGAAATGTGGCTTCCACGGGTCCTGCGTGGCGTTCACGTAAAAGCCCGCGCCCTGGCCCAGGTCATAGGCCTCGTCGTTGGCCACACCCTCGCCGCGGGGCGAGGTGTCGGGAAAGATGATCGCGATGCCGGCCTCGTCGCACCACTGCTGGGCGGCGGCCTTGGTCATCGCGTTCTCGTGGTTGCAGGTCAGGCCGGACAGGTACCACAGAACCGGTACGCGCCCGTGCAGCGCCATCTCCGGCAGGTAGACGGCAAAGGTCATGTCGGTGCCGGTGGCCTGCGACTTGTGGCGATAGACGCCTTGGGTGCCGCCGAAGCTGCGGGTTTCGGACAGGGTCTCAAGGCTCATCGGGCTCTCCCTTCAGGGTGTGGAACATGACCAGCCCATCGACCGGTCCAAGCTGGGGATGACGAAACGCCTCCGGCAGCCGGCCGACAATGGAAAATCCGGCCTTCTGCCACAAATGGACGGCATCGGCATTGGTCGACACCACGAAATTGAACTGCATCGCGGCGAATCCCTGCGCGGCGGACCATGATTTCGCATGTTCGACCAGCCCGCGGGCGACGCCCCGGCCCCGCGCGTCCGGATGGGTCGCAAAGGACGCGTTGGCGACATGCGACCCGCCTGCGGGGCGGTTCGCGCCCACATGGCTGGTCCCCAGGATGCGGCCGTCCAGCACCGCGACGAAGGCCGTGAAGGGATGCGCGAACCAGTCGGCGATCGCCTCGGGGCGGGTGATGTCGCGGGGGATGCAATAGGTCTCACCGGCACGATAGACGGGCTCCAGGATGGCCCAGATCGCATCGTGATCGGCGGGGGTGGCCGGGCGGATGGTCAATCCGCCCCCTGCCGTCATTTCAGGTCGTCCGCGCTGCGGATCACCTGGCCCAGCAGGCCGTAATCCAGCGCCTCCTGCGTGTTCAGCCAGAAATCGCGCTGCGTGTCCTTTTCGATCCGCTCGACCTTCTGACCGGTCGCCTCGGCGAAGATCTGGTTCAGGCGATCGCGCATCAGGCGCACCTGTTCCGCCTGGATCATCATGTCCGAGGACGTGCCGCCGATCCCGCCCGAGGGCTGGTGGATCAGGAAGCGGGTGTTGGGCAGGCAGTAGCGGTTTTCCTTCTTCGCCGCGACGAAGATCAGCGCGCCGGCGCTGGCGACCCAGCCCGACCCGATGGTGCGCACGGTGGGACGGATGAACTTGACCACGTCGTGGATCATGTCGCCCGATTCCACATGCCCGCCGGGGGACGAGATCAGCATGTTGATCGGCTTGTCGCTTTCCTCGGCCAAGGCCAGAAGGTGGGCCACGGTGCGCTGCGCCAGCTTGTCGTTGATGGCGCCGGCGACGATCACCGTGCGCGACTTGAAGTACAGCTTGCCGATCTTGTCGCCTTCGGGCAGGCCCAGCCCGCCCTCTTCCTTGTGGCGGCGGTCGTCTTCTTGCGGTTCGTCGTCGTCATCGTCCAGCCACTGGTGACGCATCGGCCTGCTCCTTGTTCTCTCTCATGGCGACGGCGGGGCCGGGGCCCTGCCGTTCTTTTACCTAAGCAGCCATGAAGGATCAGTAAAGGACGACCGAGCGGATCGATTCACCGTGATGCATCAGATCGAAGCCCTTGTTGATATCGTCGAGCGGCATCGTGTGGGTGATCATCGGGTCGATCTCGATCTTGCCGTCCATGTACCAGTCGACGATCTTGGGCACGTCGGTCCGCCCGCGCGCGCCGCCGAAGGCCGTGCCCTTCCAGACCCGGCCGGTGACCAGCTGGAACGGGCGGGTGCTGATCTCGGCGCCCGCCGCGGCCACGCCGATGATCACCGACACGCCCCAGCCCCGATGGGTGCATTCCAGCGCGTCGCGCATCACCTTGGTGCTGCCGGTCGCGTCAAAGCTGTAATCGGCGCCGCCGATCTGGTCGAAGGGGGTCTTGGTCATCTCGACGATGTGCTGGACGATGCCGCCGTCGATTTCCTTGGGATTGACGAAATGCGTCATGCCGAAGCGTTCGGCCATCTCGCGGCGGTCGTTGTTCAGATCGACGCCGATGATCATGTCAGCGCCCGCCAGCCGCAGGCCCTGCACGACGTTCAGGCCGATGCCGCCCAGGCCAAAGACCACCGCCTTGGCGCCGATCTCGACCTTGGCAGTGTTGATGACCGCGCCGATGCCGGTGGTCACGCCGCAGCCGATATAGCAGATCTTGTCAAAGGGCGCGTCGTCGCGGACCTTGGCGACCGCGATCTCGGGCAGGACCGTGTGGTTGGCGAAGGTCGAGCAGCCCATGTAGTGATAGATCGGCGTGCCATCCAGCATGCTGAAGCGGGTCGTGCCGTCGGGCATCAGGCCCTTGCCCTGGGTCGCGCGGATCTTGGTGCACAGGTTCGTCTTGCCCGACAGGCAGGACGCGCATTCGCGGCATTCCGGCGTGTAGAGCGGGATGACGTGATCGCCGACCTTCAGCGAGGTGACGCCGGGGCCGACCTCGACCACGACGCCCGCGCCCTCATGGCCCAGGATGGCGGGGAAGATGCCTTCCGGGTCGTCGCCCGAACGGGTGAATTCGTCGGTATGGCAGATACCGGTGGCCTTGATTTCGATCATGACCTCGCCGGCCTTGGGGCCTTCCAGGTTGACCTCCATCACTTCCAGCGGTTTGCCGGCCTCTAGGGCCACGGCGGCACGGGTTCTCATGACTATTCTCCTGTTCCCTCACGGGCTTGTCGGTCGGGCGTTTCAGTCAGGTCTAAGGGGCCGACAAGCGGCCCCTTGGCTGTTCTTCCAGTCTAATGCGCATCCCCGTCAAGCGGGCAGCGCACCGGAGCGCTTGGCGATGCTGGTGGCGATCGCGTCCATCAACGGCGGGGACAGTGCGTCATAGGGCTCCAGCCCCAGTTCGCGCAGGCGCGAACGAATGCCGTCCATGCGGCTTGGTTCGACCCCCGATTCGATGACGGAGCTGACGAATGCCGCGAATTCCGGCGCCGACCAACCCTGCTCCCCCGACAGTTCGGTATGCACGAAGTCCAGCCCATAGAACGGATGGTCCTTGTTCTCGATCCGGCCGTACATGTGCACGCCGCACTCGCGGCAGCGGTGGCGCTGGATGGCGGCACCAGCGTCCACGACCTCCAGTTTGTCGGCGCCCTCCAGGACTTCGACGGAATCGCGGGACACCACGGCGATCTGGCTGAACACCGCATCGTCGGGTTTCCAGCACTTGGTGCAGCCGCAGACATGGTTGTGGGCGGTCTGCGCGCTGACCCGGACCTTGACCGGGTTGGTCGCGCAGTTACACGTCAGGACCCCGCCCGAGAAGCCCGGGCTGCCTTTCGCGATGCCGTGATCGACGGCAGGGTGGATATGCACCCCCTGAGTGCTGGTCATCATCCCCTCCTCTGGCTGACCGGTGTGACCAAGCGTCGCGCCATCGGGAACATTCGGCAAGTCAGCGGAAGGTAGCAGCCCGGCCCGCGGACCGGGCTGCGAATCGGTCAGCTGGCGGGGGTCGAGGACACGCCGACCTTGGCCGGGCGCAGCAGGCGATCGTGCAGCATGAAGCCGTTATCCATCACCTGGATAATGTGGCCCGCGACGGTGCCGGGGACCGCGGCCTCGAACATCGCCTCGTGGTGGGTGGGGTCGAACTTGTCGCCGGCCTCGGGGCGGATGATGGTCACGCCGTGCTTGGTGAACACGTTGGACAGCTCGCGCAGGGTCAGTTCGACCCCCTCGATCAGGGCGGCGGCGGCGGTGCGCTGCTCCTCTCCCGCGGCGTCCAGCGCGCGGGTCAGGGCGTCATGCACGGGCAGCAGATCGCGTGCCAGGCGCGATCCGCCGTAATTCTCGGCGTCGCGGCGGTCCTTGTCGGCCCGCTTGCGCGAGTTTTCGGCATCGGCCAACGCGCGCATCCACTTGTCGCGCAGCTCGTCGCGCTCGGCGGTCAGCTGGGCCAGCGCGTCATCGGGCTCTGCCAGGGGGTCATCCATGAATTCGTCCATGGGCTGTTCGTTCTGCTCGGTCATTTCACTTCATCCTTTCCGGCCGGACAGCACCCGCCCGACCAGCTGCGCGGTATAATCGACGATCGGCACGATCCGGCCGTAATTCAGCCGGGTCGGCCCGATGACACCCACCGCACCCACAATTTTCCGGTCGGCATTCATATAGGGTGAAACCACCAGAGCGGAACCCGAAAGTGAAAAAAGCTTATTCTCGGAGCCGATGAAAATGCGCACACCCTCGCCCCGTTCGGTCAGTTCCAGGAACTCGACGATGTCGCGCTTGCGTTCCAGGTCGTCGAACAGCACGCGGATGCGGTCCAGGTCGGCGGCCTCGCGGTCCAGCAGGTTCGCGCGTCCCCGCACGATCAGGCGCGGGTCGGTGGCCTCGGCGCCCCACAGCGCGATGCCCGATTCCACCAGCTCTGCGGCCAGCACGTCCAGTTCGCGCCTGCGGGCGTTGATCTGCTGGGACAGATGGCCGCGCAGTTCGGCCAATGTCTTGCCCTCGGCCATGGCGTTCAGGAAATTGCCGGCCTCGCGCATCGATGACGGGGTCTGGCCGGGCGGGGGGGTAAAGATGCGGTTCTCGACATGGCCGTCGGCAAAGACCAGAACCACCAGCGCCCGATCCGGACCCAGGCTGACGAATTCGATATGGCGGATCGGCGCTTCGTGCTTGGGCATCAGGACCAGCGACGCGCCGCGCGTGATCGAGGACAGCGCCGTGCTGACACGGTCCAGCAGCACCCCGGTCTCGGGGTCGTCATTGCCAAGCGTCTGGTCGATGGCGGCACGGTCGGTCGAATTGACGGCATCGATCTCCATCATGCCGTCGACGAACAGGCGCAGGCCCATCTGCGACGGCAGGCGCCCTGCGGATGCATGCGGGCTGTCTAGCAGGCCCATGAATTCCAGGTCCTGCATCACGTTTCGGATGGTCGCGGCGCTGACCTTTTCGGACAGCGCGCGGGTCAGGGTGCGAGAGCCCACCGGCTCTCCGGTCTCCAGATAGGATTCGACGACCCGGCGAAACACCTCGCGGGACCGGTCGTTCATCTCGTGCAGCAGCGATTCCTGGTTCATGCGCCCCGTCTTGTGACCCTCGGTGGGGTTGCGTGATGGTGCCCCCGGACGGTATGGGCATCCTAACCTCACGAAAAGGAACAGTCATGCGCCCGTCCGGCCGGAATCTAGCCCAAATGCGTCCGATTTCAATTGAAACCGGGGTGATGCGCCACGCCGAGGGGTCCTGTCTGATCCGGTGCGGCGACACGCATGTCCTGTGCACCGCCACCATCGAGGACAACCCGCCGCGTTTCCTGAAAGGCACCGGCCTGGGCTGGGTCACGGCCGAATACGGCATGCTGCCACGCGCCACGAACACGCGCAACCGCCGTGAGGCAGCCCAGGGCAAGCAGTCGGGCCGCACGCAGGAGATCCAGCGCCTGATCGGCCGCAGCCTGCGCGCGGGCATCGACCGCAGCGTCCTGGGCGAACGCCAGATCAGCATCGACTGCGACGTGATCCAAGCGGACGGCGGCACGCGCTGTGCGTCCATCACCGGGGGCTGGGTGGCGCTGCGGCTGGCGGTGAACAAGCTGCTGAAGGCCGGCGCGATCTCCAGCGACCCGATCCTGGACCACGTGGCGGCCGTCAGCTGCGGCATCTATGCGGGTCAGCCGCTTCTGGACCTGGACTATGCCGAGGACAGCGAGGCCGGGACCGACGGCAACTTCGTGCTGACCGGTGCGGGCCGCCTGATCGAGGTGCAGATGTCGGCCGAAGGCGCGACCTTCTCGCGCGACGAGATGGGACGTCTGCTGGACCTGGCCGAGGCCGGGATGGCCGATCTGGTCGCCGCGCAGAAGGCGGCCGTGGCATGAGGCAGTTCACCGACAAGCGGCTGCTGGTCGCGACGCACAACGCCGGCAAGCTCGACGAGATGCGCGCCCTGCTGGCGCCCTATGGCGTCGAGGTGGTCGGCGCGGCCCAGATGGGTCTGGCCGAACCCGCCGAAACCGAGGACAGCTTCGTCGGCAATGCCCGCATCAAGGCACGCGCCGCCATGCAGGCGACCGGCCTGCCCGTCCTGTCGGACGACAGCGGCATCTGCGTCGATGCCCTGGGCGGCGCGCCGGGCGTCCAGACCGCGGACTGGGCCGAAACGCCCCAGGGCCGCGATTTCGCCATGGCCATGGAGCGCACCTGGCGCGAATTGGAGGCCGTGGACGCCCCTGCCCCGCGTCGTGCGCAGTTCCGCTGCACGCTGGTGCTGATGTGGCCCGACGGCCACGAGGAGGTGTTCGAGGGCGTTCTGCCGGGCCAGGTCGTCTGGCCGCCGCGCGGGGCCGAGGGTCACGGCTATGACCCGATCTTCCAGCCCGACGGACACCCCGTCACCCTTGGAGAGATGCCCGCCAAGACCAAAAACAGCCTCAGCCATCGCGCCCGCGCCGTGTCGCGCATGATCGAGGCCTGCTTTGCATAGGCTGACCACCGGATCGCCCTTCGAAGCGCGGCTGGCCTACAGCCGCGCCGTGGTCAAGGGCGACTGGTGCTTCGTGTCGGGCGTCACCGGTTACGACTATGCCGACATGACCATGCCGGAGGATCCCTGCCAGCAGGCGCGCAACTGTTTCACGACGATCTTCTCGGTGCTGAAGCAGGCGGGTTTTGCGCCCGCCGACATCGTTCGGGTGCAGTACACGATCACCGATGCTGCGCTGGTCGACGTCATCGCCCCTGCCCTGTCCGATGCGCTTGGCGACATCCGGCCTGCGGCCACGATGGTGGTCGCGGGCCTGATCCGGCCCGAGATGCGCGTCGAGATCGAAGTCACGGCGTTCCGCGGATGACGGTCGCGGGCGAGGATTGGCGTGCCGGGGGGTTCGGCCTTTATGTGCATTGGCCCTTCTGCGCGGCCAAGTGCCCCTATTGCGATTTCAACAGCCATGTCGTGGCCCATGTCGATCAGCGCCGATGGGCAGACGCCCTGTCCGCCGAGATCGTGCGCCTTGCCGCCGAAACGCCGGACCGGCATCTGGGCAGCATCTTCTTTGGCGGCGGTACCCCATCGCTGATGCTGCCCGAGACGGTCGATGCGGTGATCCGCGCCGCCCAGGCCGGGTGGGGCTTTGCCAACGATATCGAGATATCGCTGGAAGCCAATCCGACCAGCGTCGAAAAGGGCCGCTTTCGCGGATTTGCCGATGCGGGTGTGAACCGCCTGTCGATGGGGATACAGGCACTGAACGACACCGACCTGCACCGGCTTGGCCGCATGCATTCCGTGGCCGAGGCGCGCACGGCATTCGACGTCGCGCGCAGCGTCTTCGACAGGGTCAGTTTCGACCTGATCTATGCCAGACAGGGCCAGGATAGCACCGCTTGGCGGGCGGAACTGCGCGAGGCGCTGTCCATGGCCGTAGATCATCTGTCGTTGTATCAGCTGACGATCGAGCCCGGCACGGCGTTTGGCGCACGGGCCGAGGCGGGCAAGCTGCGCGACCTGCCCGATGACGACCTGTCGGCCGACATGTATTTCGACACCCAGGACCTGTGCGAGGCTGCCGGCATGGGATGCTATGAGATTTCGAACCACGCCCGCCCCGGCGCGCAGAGCCGTCACAATCTGGTCTATTGGCGCCAGGGGGACTGGGCGGCCGTTGGGCCCGGTGCGCATGGTCGGCTGACCCTGCCCAACGGACGCATGGCGACCGAGGCGCATCGCATGCCCGGAGCCTGGATTCAGGCGGTGGAAACAACCGGAACCGGAGAGGTGCCGCGCGACGCCATTCCCGCGCATGAGCAGGCAACCGAGTACCTGTTGATGTCCCTGCGCCTGACCGAAGGCCTGGAGGAAGCGCGCTATGCAGCCCTGTCCGGCAAGCCCCTGGAGGAGCATGCGGTGACGTCATTGATCGATATGGGGATGATCGACCGCCGTGATGGGCGCATCCAGGCAACTGCGCAGGGCCGGCCGGTGCTGAACGCGATTCTGCGCGAACTGGCGGCCTGACCGGTGCGGCGGCGGATGTGGCTGGTCTTGGGGTGGCTGTTTGCCTTGTGCGGGATCATCGGTGTCGCCTTGCCGGTGGTGCCCACGGTCCCCTTCCTTCTGGTGGCCGCGTGGGCCTTTGCACGATCCTCTCCGACATTGGAGCGTCGGATCCTGGATCACCCCACCTACGGACCACCCGTGCGTGCGTGGCAGGAACGTGGTGTCGTCGGGCGATTGGCCAAGATCTGGGCCATCACCGCAATGAGCTCCGGGGTCGGCATTTCGTGGTGGATGGGGATGCCGCCTTGGGTTGTCGCGACTCAGGCGGCGATCTGTGGGCTGGTCGCGCTATTTCTTGTAACGCGGCCCAGCCAATAATCAGGATTTGGCAGTAATTTTCTTACCATAAACTATATATGGTCAGCGATTGCCTCCAAGAAGCTGGCACAGCTGATCCAGTTGGTCCAGATCACGATAGGTGATCGTCAACTGCCCCCCGTCTGCACCGCCATGTGAAATCTGCACGCGCATCTTCAGATGAGCACCCAGATCTGCCTCCAGCGCCTTGGTATCGGCATCCTTTGCAGCGCTTCGCGAGGCCTTGCGCGGCTTTTCACCGCCGTCCTGCGACAGCTTTCGCACCATCTCTTCGGTATCACGGACCGACAGGCCTTTTTCACTGACTCTACGGGCCAACTGCGCGGCGTTGGGAGCCGTGATCAAGGCGCGGGCGTGCCCCGCACTGAGCTTGCCGTCCTTGACCATATCCTGGACAGAATCGGGTAATGACAACAGCCTAAGAAGGTTTGCGATGTGACTGCGGCTCTTGTTCAGCGCTTCGGCCAATTTTTCCTGCGTATGACCGAAACGGTCCATCAGTTGCCGGAACGATGCCGCTTCTTCGATCGCATTCAGGTCGGCACGCTGAATGTTCTCGATAATGGCGACTTCAAGAACCTCGGTATCCGACATGTCGCGGATGATGACCGGCATCTCATGCAGTTGCGCCATTTGGCCCGCACGCCAGCGCCGTTCGCCCGCGACGATCTGATAGAGATCCTTGTCCTGTGGGTGGGGACGCACGATAAGGGGCTGAAGCACACCGCGCTGCCGCAAGGAGGCGGCAAGCTCCTGTAACGCGTCCGGATCGAAGGTCCGACGCGGCTGGTCAGGATTAGCGGTGATCTGCTCGATCGGGAGCATCATGCGGTCTCGCGATTGCGCGGGACCTGCGCTGTCGCCAAGGTCCATGTCGGCCATCAATGCGGACAGACCCCGGCCAAGGCCACGTTTCGCAATTTTGCTGTCCGACATCACGCAATCTCCGGGATCAGTTTCAGGCGCGCCGTGAATTCGGTCGCGAATTGACGATAGGCGTGGCTGCCCTTTGACGACGGATCATAGATCAACACCGGCTGCGCATGTGACGGGGCCTCGGACACGCGGACGTTTCTGGGAATGACCGTGGGATAGACAAGATCGCCAAGCGTCTCGCGCGCGTCTGCCTCCACCTGCTGCGATAAGTTGTTCCGATAATCGGACATCGTGAGAAGAATGCCATTGATGCGGAGCTTGGGATTGGCGCCTTGGCGGACCTGCTTCACCGTACCCAGCAATTGCGACAAACCCTCCAAGGCATAGAATTCCGCCTGAAGCGGAACAAGAACACTGGACGCCGCAACCATCGCATTAACCGTCAACAGACCCAAGGCCGGCGGACAGTCGATCAGCACGATCGTTCCATGTGGTGCATCAGATAGCTGGCGTTCCAAAAGACGCGTGCGATCAGCAACTTGGGACAGTTGTACATCGGCAGACGCAAGATCGGATGTCGATGGGACAACCCGCAGGTTCGGAACCGCAGTGTCGACGGCTGCAGTCATGAGATTCGCATCGCCGGTCAAAAGGTCATAGACCGTGAAATCACGGTCTTCGGTCCCAATCCCCAGTCCCGTTGACGCATTTCCTTGAGGGTCCAGGTCAACAAGTATCGTCGGATAGCCTGCTTGCGCCAAAGCAGCACCCAAATTAACAGCGGTCGTCGTCTTGCCAACGCCGCCCTTCTGGTTCGCGATTGCCACAATATGCTGTTCAGGCATGCGAGACTCCGGTAATTTTTAGGATGGCTGCGTCTGGATCTGTTTTACTTGGAAAGTTGGTAACGTCAAATCGCCATTCCTTCCTTGCTTCGTCGCATTCCGCTTTCCACGAACGGCCTTTCAGGAATATTGCGGTGCCGTCCTGGTGCATATGCCTTCGGACCATCGAAAGAAGGACCGACAATGGTGCAAGCGCGCGGGCAGAAACAAAGTTTGCGGCGAGTGGGGGTACATTTTCTATACGACCTGTCAGGATCGATACATTTTGCAACGATAACTCTCGAATGACGGTGCGCAAAAACGCCGACTTCCGCTGATCGCTTTCAACTAAGGACACTGTCAGCGGGGCCTTCTGAGCATATATAGAGACAACTATGCCAGGAAGCCCGGCGCCGCTTCCAAGGTCTACCCAATTCCCTTCCGGAAATTGTACGTGATCGAAGATCTGAATGCTGTCCTGAATATGCCTTGAGTTGAACTCCGGAAGTGTCGAAGGCGCAATCAAGTTTATTTTCGCATTCCATTTCCGTACGAGAGCTTCGTATGCGGTAAGCCTCTCATGTGTTTCACGTGAAACGATCATGCAGTACGACGCACGCTTGTCTTCGAAGCGACGATTAATAGCGTCAACGCTGCTGGCGTCATTCCTTCAATCTTTGAAGCCTCGAACACCGTCTTAGGTCGACGATCCGAAAGCTTTCCACGCAATTCAGACGAGAGACCACCCAAGCCGCTGTAGTCAATATCAGGGTCGAGAGATGTAGCCTCATTAGCTCTGATTAATTCAGCATCTTTGTTTTGCCGACCAGTATATTGCTCATACAAAGCATCGTTCCGCAGCTGCACCAATGTTTCACTGGAGACAGCAGCCAGTTCAGGAACAATATCTGCGAGTTTGTCCGGATTGATATCGCTATGACCGAGCAAGCTAAAGACAGTCCTTCTTTGGCCGTCCCTTGAGACGTGGAATCCGGCATTGTTCAGATCATTTGATGATAAGAAAACAGAACTAAGACGATCGCGTGCGTAAGTGTATTTCGATTGACGCGCCTGAAACGACACAGACCGTTCATTCGAAATGCACCCTATCTCTATTGCCATCGGGGTAAGACGTTGATCTGCATTGTCCGCCCGCAAGGTCAATCTGAACTCGGCGCGGGATGTAAACATGCGATAAGGTTCTGTCACGCCTCTAGTGACCAGATCATCGATCATCACACCGATATAGCTGTTTGTCCGGCTAAAGGTCACAGGTGCCTTGTCCGCCGCCTTAAGCGCGGCATTCAAGCCAGCAACGAGTCCTTGGGCAGCTGCTTCCTCGTATCCTGTCGTTCCGTTAATTTGACCTGCCAAGAACAGGCCACGAACTGATCTGACTGCGAGCGTCGTATCTAGGGACGTAGGGTCGATATAATCATACTCGACCGCATACCCTGGCTGAGTGATCTCCGCGTTCTCCATCCCCCGGATGGACCGAACATAAGCTAGCTGCACATCCTCAGGCAGAGAAGTTGAAATGCCGTTCGGGTAAACGATATCGCTATCCAATCCCTCCGGCTCCAGAAATACCTGGTGGGAATCTTTGTCGGCAAAGCGAATTATTTTATCCTCTATAGAGGGGCAATATCTGGGTCCGCGACCACTGATGTGACCGCCATACATCGCAGATTTCTGAATATTATCGTTGATGATTCGATGTGTCGTCGCATTTGTATGTGTGATCTTGCAATCGATCTGCTGAACTAACGACGCGGCAGGAAGATAAGAGAAGGTGACCGGCGTTTCGTCACCTGGTTGAGATTCAAGAATATCCCAATCGATTGACGATTTTCTGATCCGCGGCGGCGTTCCAGTTTTCAGCCGACCCAGTGGCAGGGCAAACTTGGCAAGGCTTTCACCAAGCCTGCTTGCCGCCCTATCCCCCCAACGACCGGCAGGACGGCTGACGTCGCCAATATGTATCATGCCATTGAGGAACGTGCCTGTTGTCAAGACAACCGATTTAGAACGCACGTCTCTTCCGTCGGATAGGCTTACACCTTCGACAACTTTTGCATCGCCAAGAAATTCAACAGCCTCGCCGAACACGATATCAACGCCAACGTAGCTGGAGATAAGCTCCCAAGCGGCGGCGCGATAAAGATCTCTATCCATCTGAGCCCTAGGCCCTTGAACTGCAGGCCCCTTTCGACGATTCAGAAGTCTAAACTGAATGCCGGCTTGATCAGCCAGCCGTCCCATCACACCGTCCATCGCGTCGACTTCGCGGACCAGATGACCTTTACCAAGTCCACCGATAGCAGGATTGCAGGATAACGTACCGATGTCCTCGCGGCGCATGGTGATCAGGGCTACGGTTGCACCGAGGCGCGCCGCAGCGGTAGCTGCTTCCAAGCCTGCGTGCCCCCCACCGATGACTGCGACGTCGTAATGTTTCACGTGAAACAACTCCTACTTGCCGATGCAAAACGACGAAAAGATAACATCAAGATAGTCGTCCGCACCGATTCTTCCAAGTAAACGATCTAACGATGCTGCAGATAGACGAAGCTTCTCCGCAATAAGTTCTGCGGGCACTCCCCCTACACCTTCAACTGCCTCAAGTGCGGTAATGATTTCTAAACGCTGCCGCTCATGACTGATCAGACCTGCAGATGAAACACGGTCTCTCAGTATTTCACCAATCATACCAAGCATTTTGTCAATACCATGCCCGGTCACTGCGGATAGTGTCAGATCAGCGTCACTTTCATGGATGTCCGCATGGCTGACCGCAATGACATCATCAGGGTGCCAAAGTTCCTGTACGATATCCCCGTCACGCGAAAGATGGATACGCAGATCAGCACTTTTCGCGCGATTCAATGCGCGGTCTATCCCAATCCTCTCAACAGCATCCTCGGATTCCCGCAAACCTGCCGTATCAAGAAACGTCACGGGCAACCCGTTCAGATCGAACTTGAGTTCAATCACATCTCTTGTCGTTCCCTCCCGATCAGATACGATCGCTACATCTCTCTGGGCCAACCTGTTCAGGAGACTCGATTTTCCGGCATTTGGCGGTCCGATGATAGCGACTTCGAACCCCATCCTGATCCGTTCGGCCGATGAGAATCCTGCCAACTCGCGCTGCAGCGCTTCGCGCAGTTCTGCAATTGCTTCGAAAACCCGATTGGGAACCTCATCAGGAACGTCTTCGTCCGCGAAATCAACACTGACCTCGACCAAGGCGCCAGCTTCGATCAGAAGTTGCCGCCAATCCAACGCCTTTTGGGCCAGTTCGCCGCTCGCAGTGCGCAAGGCCAACTTACGCTGAGCCTCGGTCTCTGCTGCAAGGAGATCACCCAGCCCCTCGATTTCGGCAAGATCCATCCGGCCGTTCAGAAAGGCTCGCCGTGTGAACTCGCCGGCTTCCGCTGGTCTGGCACCCATGGACAGCAGCGCTGACCCTACCCGTCGTGAAATCACAGGTGCACCATGCAGATGCAATTCTGCCACTTCGTCGCCGGTAAAACTCTGACCCTCTGGGAACCACATTGCCAGAACCTGGTCGATCGGCTCGTCGTCGTGCCTCAAGGTCCGAAAATACGCATGACGCGCGTCAGGCATTTGGCCGACAAGACGCTCGGCAGTCAGCCGAGCATTCGTGCCGCTCAGACGGATGACAGAAACTCCCCCCCGCCCGAGCGGGGTGGCTTCTGCAAAGATCAGGTCCATGGCTGCCTCGTCAGGCGTTCATCGAGTCGAAGAACTCGGCGTTGCTCTTGGTCTGTTTCATCTTGGAAATCAGGAACTCAACGGCGTCAGTCGTGCCCATCGGATTCAGGATGCGACGCAGCAGATAAGTCTTCTGAAGGTCCTTGCTGTCGACCAGCAGTTCCTCTTTCCGCGTACCGGATTTCAGGATGTCCATGGCCGGGAAGACGCGCTTGTCTGCAACCTTGCGGTCCAGGACGATCTCGCTGTTGCCCGTACCCTTGAACTCCTCGAAAATCACTTCGTCCATGCGCGATCCGGTGTCGATCAGCGCCGTGGCGATGATCGTCAGACTTCCGCCTTCCTCGATATTGCGTGCCGCGCCGAAGAACCGCTTGGGTCGCTGCAATGCATTCGCATCGACACCACCGGTCAGCACCTTGCCCGAGCTGGGGACAACGGTGTTGAACGCTCTACCAAGTCTTGTGATAGAGTCCAAAAGAATCACAACATCTCGCTTGTGCTCGACCAGACGCTTTGCCTTTTCGATGACCATCTCGGACACAGCAACGTGGCGGCTGGCCGGTTCGTCGAAGGTCGAGGACACGACCTCGCCGCGCACGCTGCGCTGCATGTCCGTCACTTCCTCGGGGCGCTCGTCGATCAGCAGGACGATCAGATAGCATTCCGGATGGTTCTTCTCGATCGAATGGGCGATGTTCTGCAGCAGAACCGTCTTGCCCGTCCGCGGCGGTGCCACGATCAGCGACCGCTGACCCTTGCCGATCGGCGCCACCAGATCGATGATCCGGGCACTGCGATCCTTCACAGTGGGATCCTCGATCTCCATGTTCAGGCGTTCGTCCGGGTAAAGCGGCGTCAGGTTGTCGAATGCGACCTTGTGGCGGGCCTTTTCCGGCTCTTCAAAGTTGATCTTTTCGACCTTCGTCAGCGCAAAATACCGTTCGTTGTCACCAGGCGCACGGATGACGCCGTCCACCGTGTCGCCCGTACGCAGCGAATGCTGACGGATCATGTCCGGGCTGACATAGATGTCGTCCGGTCCGGGCAGATAGTTCGCCTCGGTCGACCGCAAAAAGCCGAAGCCGTCCTGAACGACCTCCAGCACGCCTTCGCCGCCGATCTCCCAGCCCTCCTCGGCATGCTCCTTGAGGATCGAGAACATCATCTCGCCCTTGCGCATGGTCGAGGCGTTCTCGATCTCCCACTCCTCGGCCATCGACAGCAGGTCGGCGGGGCTCTTTGCCTTGAGGTCGGACAGATTCAGGCGTTCTTCGGTCATTCTGATGCAAACTTTCAGCCGCGCGACGTATCGGACGGAGCAGACAGGCGTTCAAGGGAATCCCGTACCGGACGGCCGGGGTTGGGGCGCAAATAAGGCCGCGCCGGTCACGAGTCAATCTTTTCGATCAGAACTTGACGATCACGGCGGTCACGATCCCCACCATCAGCAGGGTCGGCACCTCGTTCATCATCCGATAGGACCGCCCGGCAAGGGCCATTCCGGCCGACAGATGCCGCCGTTCGTGCGCGCACCACATGTGAAACACGCTCATCGCGATCACGCAGGCCGCCTTGACCCACGGCCAGGTCATGTCCCAGCTGACGATGCCCGGCGTCATCACCAGGGCCAACCCGCTGATCCACGTGGCGATCATCGCCGGGTTCATGATCAGCCGCAGCAGCTTCTGTTCCATGATCATGAAGCTTGCGACCGGTTCGGCCGATTCCCTACTGCGTTCGGCGTGATAGACGAACAGCCTGGGCAGGTAGAACAGGCCCGCCATCCACGAAATGACGGCCATGACGTGGAACGCCTTCACATAGGGATAAATCAGGGCCAGTCCGTCGATCATCGCGAAACCTCTCTTCGGTCTTCTCTTAAATAAGAAAGATAAAGAAAGGAATGTTGTTGAAGTAGGGCCTGTGGATAGCAGGAATTGGACTCTGTTCACCGGGATTTCCTCAGAATCGGGCGTTGTGGACAAGCATGTGCGAAAGCGGCAAGCCGACCTGAAAACTGTTTGTAAACAAAGCGATCATATGTGGATAACTTTGCGGATAATGATTTGGCCGCTGATTCCTCCACAGGCCGCCCGATCGGGCCGCCCGATTCGTCCCCCTGTGGAAAACGCCCTGCTGTTTCTGCTTTGTTCCAAGGGCAAATCAGGACAGGCAGGGGATTGACGCGGGTTGCCACCAACCCCGGCGCCGATTCCTCCGAAGATTTGTCCACAGCGTGCCTGCCCCGATCCGCCACGGATATGCCGCCAGATGCCGACAGGGGCTTTCGTCACGCCGTCCGTGTGCCTAGTCTGCACTGAAAGACGCCATGTGATGATCAAGCCGATGCAAGACGACCCGCCCGCCAGCCAGATCACCCACGCGCCCCTGGCCGGCGTGATCGGCATGCCCATCGCGCATTCGCGCTCTCCGCGCCTGCACGGACATTGGTTGGCCCGCTATGGCCTGCCCGGCCATTACGTGCCGATCCCGGTAATGCCCGAACATCTGGCCGAGGTTCTGCGCATCCTGCCGCGTGCCGGTTTCGTCGGTGCCAATGTCACCATTCCCCACAAGGAGGCGGTCCTGACGCTGGCTGACACGGTCACGGATCGCGCGGCCCTGATCGGTGCCGCCAACACGCTGATCTTTCGCCCCGACGGCAAGATCCATGCCGACAATACCGACGGCTATGGCTTCATCGCGAACCTGCGGCAGAACGAACCCGACTGGCAGCCCGATCTGGGCCCCGCCGCGGTGATCGGTGCGGGGGGTGCGGCACGGGCGGTGGTCGCCTCCCTGCTGGACAGCGGCGTCAAGGAGTTGCGCATCGCCAACCGGACGCGGCTGCGGGCGGAACAGATCAAGGCAGAGTTCGGGGCGCGCCTGGTCGTCTATGACTGGGCCCAGGTCGGCAACATGCTGGAAGGCGCATCCACCGTCGTCAACGCCACCTCGCTTGGGATGGATGGAAAGCAGCCGCTGCGGGTGCCGCTGGACGCGCTGTCGCCCGGTGCCTTGGTCACAGACCTGGTCTATACCCCGCTGATGACCCCCTTCCTGACCGAGGCGCAGGCCCGCGGATGCCGCGTGGTCGATGGTCTGGGAATGCTGCTGCACCAGGCGGCCCCAGGCTTTGAACGTTGGTTCGGCCAGCGCCCCGATGTCGACGACGAGGCGCGGCGGGTCGCGCTGGAATGACCTTTCGTCTTGGCCTGACCGGCAGCATCGGCATGGGCAAATCCACCACGGCACAGATGTTCCGCGATCTTGGTCACCCGGTCTGGGACGCGGATCAGGCCGTCCATCGCCTGTATGCCCCGGGCGGATTGGCCGTGGCGCCGGTCGCCGCCGCCTTTCCCGCAGCCCTAAGCCAAGACGGAATCGACCGGGGCGCGCTGAAGACCGCGCTTGCCACCGACCCTGCCGCACTGGCGCGGCTGGAGGGGATCGTCCACCCCCTGGTCGCACGGGACAGGCAGGATTTCCTGGCGCGACATGTGGGCGCACCCCTGGTCGTCCTGGACATCCCCCTGCTGTTCGAAAGCGCGCATCCCCCCGATCTGGACGGGGTCGCGGTGGTGTCCACCGATCCCGCCACTCAGGCGGCCCGCGTGCTTGCGCGTCCGGGCATGACGCGCGATACGCTGGCCATGATCCTGGCGCGCCAGATGCCCGACGTGGACAAGCGTGCGCGCGCCGACTGGATCATTCCGACCGACAGCCTGGATGGCGCCCGTGCCGCCGTCGCCCGCATCGTGAACGAGGTTGCCCCCCATGCGTGAGATCGTCCTGGACACCGAAACCACCGGCTTCGATGCCGAGGGTGCCGACCGCATCGTCGAGATCGGCGCGCTGGAGCTGATGAACCACCTGCCCACCGGGCGCACCTTCCACGTCTACATCAACCCCGAACGGTCGATGCCCAAGGAGGCGTTCGACGTCCACGGCCTAGGCGACGACTTTCTGCGCGACAAGCCGAAATTCGCGGCGATCGTCAGTGATTTCATGGACTTCATCGCCGACGACGCCAAGCTGGTGATCCACAATGCCAGCTTCGACATGAAGTTCCTGAACGCCGAACTGAAACGCGCGGGGCACAAGCCGCTGCCATGGTCGCGGGCGCTGGACACGCTGATGCTGGCACGCGAAAAGTTTCCCGGATCGCCCGCGACGCTGGATGCGCTGTGCCGCCGCTTCGGCGTGGACAATTCGGGTCGCGAGCTGCACGGCGCCTTGCTGGACAGCGAACTGCTGGCCGAGGTCTATCTGGAACTGATCGGTGGCCGCCAGCCTGACCTGGTCCTGGACAAGCCCGGTGCACAGGACGACGCTGCCCGTAGCCCCGATGGCCAGATGCGCCCGCGCGCCGCGCGTCCCCGCCCCCTGCCGCCCCGCCTGACCCCGGACGAGGCGCAGGCCCATGCCCAATTCGTGGCCAAGCTGGGCGAGGATTCGGTCTGGGCGCGCTTCGCCACGACCTGACGGCGGTCTTGCGCGGGCCGGTTTCGCGGACCATGCTGACGAAAAGGGATGCGGGGCGGGATGCTGGACTGGCTGCGGGATCTGGGATCATTCTGGGGTGCCATCTTCGAACGGATGGACAAGACCCACATGACGCTGATCGCGGCGGGCGTCGCGTTCTATGCGATGTTCGCGGTGTTTCCCGGACTGGCCGCGATCATCGCGCTGTGGAGCCTGTGGTTCGACCCGATGGTCGTCCTGACCTATCTGGACGTCGCGCATGAATTCCTGCCGGACGGCGCGTCCGACATCGTCGACGACCAGGTGACCACGCTGACGCAAAATGGCCAGACATCGGTCGGGTGGACGTCGTTCGTGTCGTTCATGATCGCCACCGTCGCGGCGCGGGCGGGGGTGGACGCCCTGATCCGCGGCTTGAACGCCGCCTATGGGGTGCGGGCGCATTCGACGATCTTCGGCTTCGTGCTGGCCTATGCGCTGACATTGGTGATCGTCGGGATCTCCCTTGCAGGGCTGGCGACGATCGTCGTGGTGCCGGTGCTGCTGAACTTCCTGGTCTTTGCGCCCGTGCGGGCATCGCTGCTGACGGTGCTGCCTTGGGCGGGGATGTTCCTGCTGGTGATCGTGACCATCGGGGTGCTGTATCGCTACGGTCCCAACGTCAAGACGCCGCGCACCCCGATCTTCACCTGGGGGGCGCTGTTCGCGGCCGTGCTATGGTCGGCGGGGTCGATCGCGTTTTCCGCCTATCTAGGCAGCTTCAACAGCTATAACCGCATCTACGGCTCGATCGGGACCGTGGTGGCGCTGCTGATGTGGTTCTATCTGGCGGGGTTCTCGGTGCTGCTAGGCGCGCTGATCAATGTCGAACTGGCGCGGCGTCGCCGGATGCGGGCGGCACGCGAGGCACGGCGCGGCTTTGACGAACTGCTGGCAGAGAAGGCAAAGTGAAAGGGGCGCCCGGTCCGGGGCGCCCCTGTCCTTATCCTCAGGCGTTCAGGCCCTCGGTCGAGGCGAAGAACATCGCCTGGCTGACCGCCGAACGCACCTGCTCCTCGCTGTAGGGCTTGGAGATCAGGAAGGCCGGCTCCGGTCGGTCGCCCGTCAGCAAGCGTTCCGGGAAGGCGGTGATGAAGATCACAGGGATGTCGCCCATGCTGCCCAGCAGCTCGTTGACGGCGTCGACGCCCGACGATCCGTCGGCCAGCTGGATGTCGGCCAGGATCAGGTCGGGACGGTACTTGCCGGCCAGTTCGATCGCGGCGGTGTGGGTACGGGCGACGCCGGTGACGTCGTGGCCCATCGCCTGGACGATGCCCTTCAGGTCCATCGCGATGATCATCTCATCCTCGATGACCATGACCTTGCCGCGCAGCGCCTGGCCCATCTCGTTCAGGGCGATCTGGACCAGTTCCTCCGCCTCGGCAGCCTCGATCTGCATCACACGGGCGATCTGGTCGGCGCGCAGCTCCTCGATCGTGCGCAGCAACAGGGCCTCGCGCGAGTTTGGCGTCAGGCCGCGCAGATGGCCTTGGGCCCGGCGTTCACGTTCGGACATCTCGGCATCGTCCACCGGCTGGCCCGAGCTTTGCCAGATCACGTGGAACGTCTTGAACAGCGCGATGCGCAGGTCGTCTTCGCCGTCCAGAACGCTGCGATCGGTCAGGATCGCCTCCAGCGTGGCGGCTGCATAATTGTCGCCGGCGCGCTGGCTGCCGGTCAGGGCGCGCGCGTAGCGACGCAGAAACGGAAGCTCGCGCCCGATGGATTGGGCCAGATCGGCAACAGTCATTACACAGTCCTCTTAAATCGCGTATTGCAGGGAACCAACTGAACCCCCTATCGGTTGCATGCTGTGCGCACAAGTTTGTCGGGACTGACACGAATATGACACCAAAGCGAGACGACCGCAGGAGAGCGGCTGTGGAAAAACAGATCGATGAGAACCTGAAACGCGTCTATGAGCAGGATGCAACTGACCAGATCCCCGATCGGTTTCTGGAACTGCTGAAGAAGTTGAAGGAACAGGAATGATCCGTTTCCCGGCCCGGCGTTCCTCGATCCCCAAGCTTTCCGGTGTTTCATTTCCATGACCAATTCCCCTTCGGTTCATCCGCGCGACCAGCTGGTCGATCACCTGCCCGCATTGCGGGCCTTTGCGCTGTCGCTGACCCGCGAGGGGGCGTCGGCCGATGATCTGGTGCAGGACACCATCGTCAAGGCGTGGACGAACATGGACAAGTTCCAGGCCGGAACGAACCTGCGCGCCTGGCTGTTCACCATCCTGCGCAACACGTTCTATTCGTCGCGCCGCAAGACCAAGCGTGAGGTCAGCGACAGCGACGGCATCCATGCCGCCCGCCAGGCGACGCGGCCCGACCATGACGGGCGCCTTGCCCTTCGCGACTTCCGCGCGGCCTTCGACAAGCTGCCCGACGAACAGCGCGAGGCACTGATCCTGGTCGGCGCATCGGGCTTTTCCTACGAGGAAGCGGCCGAGATGACCAAGGTCGCCGTCGGCACGGTCAAGTCGCGCGCCAATCGCGGGCGCCGGAAGCTGGCTGAACTGCTGCACCTGGAACAGGGTGAGGAGTTGAGCATGACCGACCAGGCGACCCTGGCCGTCATGGCGCAGAACAACTACAGTTCTCGCTGAGGCGGGCGGTGTGCTGAGGCGGATCACCCAACGGATGGAATTCACGCGGCGTCTCGGGTTTCGGCTCGGGGCGCTGTTGTCCATCGCGATCCTTCCGATCGGCCTGATCTCCCTTGTCCAGAACCTGCACCTGTCGCGCGAGGCGGAACGCAGCGCCGAAATCGCGTTGCTGGGCCGGACCGCATCGGCCGCCGCCGGAGAGCGGGCTTTGCTGCAAAGCGCATTGGGGGCCGCCGACGCCCTGGGCCCCGCGATCCTGGAAAGCGCGGGCCAGCCCGGCATGTGTTCGGATCTGCTGCGCAATTTCGTGCAGCGCAGCGGCACCTATCGCCATGCGGCCTTCGTGCCGGTGGACGGGCGCGTCGAATGCAGTTCCGCCGGGCCGGACGACCCGCAGCTGGACCTTTCGAACAGCGACATGGTCCGCGATTTCATGCGGAACCCGATGACCGCGGTGACCGCCATGGCCCAGGGGCCGGTCAGCCGGGAACCTGTCGTGGTGGTGCTGCAGCCCCTGTATCGCGACCGCGAATTCCTGGGCCTGACCGCCCTGTCCCTGACGCAGGAGCTGCTGCGTTCCACCCATGCGATGGATTTCGGGACCGAAGGTGCGCGTATCCTGACCTTCAACAATTCCGGCCGCGTGCTGATCGCGGATACCAGCCAAGGCGACGACCCGGCCCAGCTGCTGCCCCGCGACGTGCCCCTGGTCAGTTTGCCCGGACAGGGAGAAGCGACCTTTCGCACCCGCGCCAACAGCGGAGAGATGCGCGTCTTCACCGTCGTGCCGGTGGTCCCCGGCCTGGTCTATGCCCTTGGCAGCTGGAGCCCCAGCATCGCCGGCGTCGGGCTGTTCCAGCTGTCGCGCTTTGGCGCGGTCATGCTGCCGGTGGCGCTGTGGGTCGTGTCGCTGGCGGTCGCCTATTTCGCGGTGTTCCGGCTGGTCCTGCGCCACATCACCGTCCTGCGCGGACAGATGCGTCGTTTCGCCATCGGCAATCGTGACAGCCCGCCCCCGGTCCTGGCCGATGCGCCGACCGAGATCGCAGATGTCAGCCAGACCTTTCACAACATGGCCCGCATCCTGATCCGCGACGAAGAGGCGATGGAGCAGGCCGTCGCCGAAAAGACCGTCCTCCTCAAGGAGGTCCATCACCGGGTCAAGAACAACCTTCAGTTGATCGCCTCGATCATCAATATGCAAAGCCGCTTGATCGACGACCGGGACGCCAAGCGCGTGCTACGCTCGGTCCAGGACCGGGTGGCGGCGTTGGCCACGATCTACCGAAACCTGTATCAAGCCGAACAGCTGGATCAGGTCTATGCCAACCGGTTGATCACCGACATCATCGCCCAGCTGACCACCGCATCGGCCAGCGCAGGCCGTCACCTGCAGGTGCAGACCGACATCCAGCCGCTGACGATGCTGCCCGACCAGGCGGTGCCGCTGACCCTGCTGACGACCGAAGCCTTCACCAACGCCATAAAATACGCGGGCAATCCGGCGGATGGCGGCGATCCGTGGGTGCGCGTGTCGTTGACCTCTCCCACGCCGGGGCAGGGCCTTCTGGAGGTGGTGAACTCCACCGGCCCGGACGAGGCCGCGGGCGGCACCGGCTTGGGCAGCCAGCTGATCGAGGCGTTCTCGATGCAGCTGGAAGGCGATGTCACCACCGATTCCCAGCCCGGCGCCTATCGCCTGGCGCTGACCTTCCGGCTTGGCCAGGCCGGTTCCGCGGGCGGTAACAGCCCGCGACAGGTCGTCCTGACATCGGCGGCGCGGGCCGGATCGCGGCATTAGCGCCGCGCCTGCGTGCAATTCTGCGTGGCCCGCTCGCGCCATGCTTGCACCGCAGGCCGTCAGGCTTATCTTCGGCGCATGGAACGGGAACAAACATATGATCTGTCGACCGGCGAAGGGCTGATCGCCTGCCCGCTCTGCGACGCCCTGCATGTCCAGGAGGATCTGGACGTCGGAGAGACCGCGCGCTGCATCCGTTGCGGCACGGTCCTGGCCAAGCCGCGCGACGGCGCGTTCGCGCAGCTGATCGCGCTGGCCTTCACCTCGATGGTGCTGCTGGTGGGGGCGGTGTTCTTTCCCTTCCTCGAGGTGTCGGCGATGGGCTTCGGCAATGCCAGCTCGCTGTTCGACGTGGCTTTGGCCTTTGCCGACGGGGTTCTGCTGCCGCTGGTCTTGGCGGTGCTGGCGATGATCATCGGCCTGCCGATCCTGCGGGCGTTCCTGCTGCTCTATACGCTGGTCCCGCTGGCGCAGGGGCGTCCTCCGCATCGCCACGCGGCCATCGCCTTCCGCTGGTCCGAGCTGCTGCGCCCCTGGTCCATGGCCGAGATCTTTGTCATCGGCACCGCGGTCGCGCTGATCAAGGTCGCAGGTCTTGCCACCGTCCATCTGGGCCCGGCCTTCTGGGCATTCTGCGCGCTGATCTTCGTGAACCTCGCCAGCCGCGCCTTCATGTGCCAGACCTCGATCTGGGACGCGATCGAGGATACCGGTATGAAGACCGAGTATCAGGCCAAGACCCCCGCCCCCCTGACCGCCCCCGGCGACGCATGAGCGCGCCTGCCGGACAGTCCGATGCCCCCGTCCTGACCGCGCATCGCGCCGGTCTGTCGGGGTGCCACCGTTGCGGCCGGGTCTGGCCCCAGGATCAGGCCCGCTGTCACCGCTGCGGCGCGCATCTGGTCGCGCCCGACCGGCGCGGCCTGCAGAAGGTCTGGGCGTGGTGGCTGGCCGGGCTGATCGCCTATATCCCCGCCAACGTCTTCCCGATGATGAGCACCCAGACCTTCGCGGGCCTTGCCGGCAACTCCGAGGCGACGATCCTGGGCGGCGTGGTCGAGCTGATGCATTACGGCAATTACGACATCGCGCTGATCGTCTTCGTGGCCTCGGTCATCGTGCCGGTGGGCAAGTTCCTGGCCATCGCCTGGCTGGCCGTCGTCGCGGGCCGCCCGGCCAGCGTGGACCAGGCCCATTCGCGGCTGAAGGTCTATGAGGTCGTCGAATTTATCGGTCGCTGGTCGATGATCGACGTCTTTGTCGTGGCCATCCTGTCGGCGTTGGTGCAGCTGGGCTTCGTCGCCTCGATCCGGCCGGGACCGGCCGCGGTGTCCTTTGCCCTGTCGGTTGCTTTCACGATGCTTTCTGCGCAAAGCTTTGACGCACGATTGATCTGGCGCGGCCTGCCCTTGCGCACCCGCCGCGAACCCTGACCACCTGCATTTCCAGTACGAACGCCCAAGGATCACGACCTCATGACGGACACACCCCCGCCCCTGACGCCGGCCAGCCCGGTGCGCAAGACGGCCGCCCGCGCGGCCCAGGCCGGTATCAACGTCATCTGGATCGTGCCCATCGTGGCGCTGATCGTGACGCTTGGCATCGCCTGGAACGCGTTCCGCGACCGGGGCAGCGTGATCGAGATCGAATTCGCGGACGCCACCGGCATCACGCCCGGAGAGACCACCCTGCGCTTTCGCGAGATCACCGTGGGCGGGGTCGAGGGGGTCAAGTTCACCGACGATCTGTCGCGGGTCGTGGTGTCGGTCCGCGTGGACACCGACGTGGCGCAGTTCATCGATGCCGACGCGTCCTTCTGGATCGTCCGCCCGCAGGTCAGCGCCCAGGGGGTCACCCGTCTGGACACGGTCCTCAGCGGCGCCTTCATCGAGGGTTACTGGGACGCCGAGGTGTCCGAGCCGGCCGCACGCTTCACCGGACTGGACCGCCCGCCGCTGATCCGCAACGATCAGCCCGGCACCTGGGTCACCCTGTCGATGGAGACCGCCGACGGCCTGTCCGAAGGGGCCCCGGTCCTGTTCCGTGGCGTTCAAGTTGGTCGGCTGGAGAACATCCGCGTGGATTCCGGCACCGACCGCGTCATCGTGGACGCCTTTGTCGAGGCGCCCCATGACGCGCGGCTGACCAGCGCGACCGTCTTCTGGGACACGTCCGGCTTCTCGGTCTCGCTTGGGACGCAGGGGGTGGCGCTGAACGTCAATTCGCTGTCGTCGCTCCTGCAGGGCGGCGTGGCCTTCGAGACCTTCGTCAGCGGCGGCGCGCCCATCGAACCCGGACAGGAATTCGCCGTTCAGGTGGACGAGGGCACGGCCCGCACCGCCCGGTTCGAGGATGACGATACCCGCCTGCTGCGCGTGGGGATCCTGATCGACGACAGCGTCGAGGGCCTGTCCACCGGCGCCGATGTCCAGTTCCAGGGCCTGCGCGTCGGTCGCGTGACCGACCTGGCCGTCAGCCTGACCGAGGATGAGCAGGGCAACACTGTGCCGCGCCAGCTGGTCAGCATGGTGATCTCTCCGCGGCGGATGGGCCTGCCGGACGGATCGACCGCCGACGACGCGCTGGCCCTGCTGACCGAGGAGGTCGGCGACGGCCTGCGCGCGCGTGTGGCCAGCGCCGGGTTCCTGGGCACCACCCTGATGGTCGAACTGGTCGACATGCCCGATGCGGCCACGGCGACGATCGACCTGGAAACGGGTCCGAATCCGCTGATCCCGTCGGTGCCCGGCGATCTGGACGATTTCACCGCCAGCGCCCAGGGGCTGGTCAACCGCATCGGCAACCTGCCCATCGAGGAGCTGCTGACCTCGGCCCGCGACACGCTGGACGGGATCACCGCGCTTGCGACCTCGCAGGATACCCGTGCGATCCCCGGTGCGCTGCGCGAGGCGATCGAGGGGGGCAGCGTTGCCTTGGCCGACATCAGCGCCATCACGGGCGATCTGCGGCAGGCCGAAAGCGGCCAGACCCTGGCCCGGATGCTGGACGAGGCCTCCGCCGCCTTCACCGCCGTGTCCGAGGCCGCCGTGGGCGTCCCCGAGATGGTCGAACAGATCGACAGCGCCGCAGCCTCGGTCGAGGAGTTCGGCTTTGCCGAGATCAGCCTGCAGGCCGAGGGAATCCTGGCCGACCTGCGCGCCATGCTGGGCAGCGAAGATGCCGAACAGCTGCCGCGCAACCTGTCCAACGTGCTGGAATCGGCCACGGGCCTGCTGGACGACCTGCGCGACGGCAACGCCGTAGGCAGCCTGAACAGCGCGCTGGACAGCGCCAGCCAGGCCGCCGACCAGATCGCGGCCTCGGTCCAGCAGCTGCCCGACCTGCTGCAGCGCCTGCAGGTCACCGCGGCGCGGGCCGACACGCTGTTCGCCAGCTATGGCGACCGGTCGGCCTTCAACAACGAACTGATCGGGGCACTGCGCGAGCTGCGGCGTGCCACCTCCTCCATCGGCTCGGTCGCCCGGCTGATCGAACGCAACCCCCGCGCCTTCATTCTGGGACGATAGACATGATGCTGCCCCACCGCGCCCTGCGCCTGCCTGCCCTGCCCATCGCCGCCCTGATCGGGGCGTCCCTGCTGGGCGCCTGTTCCAATCCGGAAAAGACCGGGCGTTTCCTGATCGACCCCCCGGTGGCCGGGGTCCAGGTGCCCAACCGCCTTGGCACCGCGGAACTCAAGGACGTGTCCCTGCCCGAATACGCCGCCGACCAGGAGGTCGCGTTCCAGACCGGCGACGGGGCGGTGCGGTCCAATTCGGACAACCTGTGGGCGGACGACCCGGCCCGGTCCTTCACCACGACGCTGGCCCGCGCGATCAGCGACGTGTCCGGCGCCACCGTCATCAGCGAGCCCTGGCCCCTGGCCCAGCCCCCCGCCCGCATCCTGGAGGTGCGCGTCGAACGCGCCTTGGCGCAGGCCGACACCACCTATCGCCTGTCGGGGCGGTATTTCGTGTCCGACGACGGCCTTTCGGGGGGCGGCACGAACCACGCGCGCAGCTTTGACATCCGCGTTCCGATGACCGCGCAGGGGCCGGCCGCGACGGCGGCCGCGGCCAGCCAGGCGATCTCGATCCTGGCGCAGCAGATCGCGACGCTGTCGGGGCCGGGGGCGACCATCGCCACCACGCGTCCGGCCGCGTCCGATCCGTTCGACCTGCCGCCGCTGTTCTGAAAAAGATCGGCGGAAGGCCGCCCCAGACGGCCTTCCGCCGATCCACCCGCAGGACGGGCACCAATACCACCACACCGCTCACGACAGACGGCCCTGCAGGTATCCCTTCCGGCGCGGATCAGGCGCCGGATGTCTCGGTGGGCCCGTGGCCCAGCACCCGGATGATGACCGGCAGCACGAAATGGTCAAAGCAGGTGCGGTCCGGGTTGAAGGCGCCGGGCCGCCCGACGCCGCCGCATTCCTCGCAATCCTCAAGCGTGCCCCAACAGTTCGGACAGGCGCCAAGCGCGCAGGCCAGCATCTCCGCGTGATCGATCAACAGCTCGTTCTCGCGCTCCAGCCGCTGCAGCGCGGCCCAGCTGGGCCGGTCGGCGGTGCCGGTGGTCTGCATCCGCGCCATCGCCCGCCCGACCGACGCGCCGGGCGCCGGGTCCGCGCCCAGCATCCGCAGGGCGGCCAGCATGTCCTGGAATTCCGCGGTGTCCTTGTCCTTCATCGCCTGTCCCCCGTGCGGACGATCCGTTCGTCCTGTGCATCGTGATTCGCATGCCGCCGTGAAAGCGGCGTGAAAGGATCAGTCCCGCGGCGGGTCGGTCGGCAGGACCGGCACGGGGACGTCTGTCGCCCCCTGCACCAGCCGGATGATCGCCGCGCGGCTGTCGGGCCGCGCCCCGTCGGCCAGGTGTCCGGCCAGCCAGCGTGTCGCCTGAGGGGCCGCCATCGAGCTGCCGCTCATCACGGCAAAGCTGCCGCTGGTGCGGCCGCGCACGATCATGCCGGGCCAGGCCTGCGACCGGTCCACGCAGGCCAAGAGATCACCGCCCTGCGCCACCCCGATCAACGACGCATAGGCCAGCCCCCGCCCGCTCCGGTCCACCGCGCCCACCCGCAGGCTGTGCCGCCCCGTCGCATAGGCGTTCACCGTGTCCGCCCGCTGCACCCGCGCGGGGCCAGTGGCCCGCGGGTCCAGCAGGACGGGAAACCCCCGGGCGTCCATGTCGGCATAGGCTGGCTGGGACAGCCAGCTTTGCCGCGCCTCTCGCGGGAAGCCACGCAGGACGTCGTCACGCTGGACCGACACCGCGTGATCGCCGTCCCCCTGCACCAGCGCCAGCCCCCATCGGCCGGGCGGCGCCCAGCTGTCGCCCGCGGCCGCGGGGCAGGTCGGCGCCATGATCAGCGTCATGCATTCGCGCCAGCCGTCGGGATGCGGCATCACCCGATAGAACGCCCGCCCCAGATCGCGCCCCCGCCCGTCGCGCAGCGTGCTGGACTGGGCGGGGGCGCAAAAGCGGGTCCGGGCCTCGGTCCCGCCGGGTGGCGTCAGCCCGATCCGCATGGGCCAGTCCGGTCGCGTGGGACGGACCGGCCCCCAGATCTCCAGCGGGGTCTGGGTCGCGTCGTCGGGCGGCAGTTGCCATCCGATCCTGCCCTGGGGACGCAGGGTCGCGCGCAGGCGCGCCATGCGATGATTGCCGGTGGGCAGCACCGCATGCACCGGCCCCAGTCTGGTGGACGCATGGGTCGCCAGCGCATCCAGAAAGCGTTCCAGCAGGGCCGTGCCGTCGCGCGGCCCCGCTGTCAGACCCAGGCTGAGGTTCAGCACCACGGGCAGGCGCACGCTGTCCACAGGCAGGCCATGCGCGGCCTCGACTTGGCGGCACAGCATCCGGGCGCGGGTGATGACGAAGACGATGGCGGCCAGCAGCGGGTCCTGGGCCAGCGTGGCCGAGGTGTCCGCGATCACCCCGGGGGCCAGCGTCACGCCGATCACCGGATGATCGCAGGCAAGCGGATCGTCCGGTGCAAAGCCCGCGGCCAACAGCGCCACCGCCGCGCCGTGACCCGCGGCAAAGGCCGCGCTGTGCGTCGTGCGGCGGTCCATCGCCACGACCCCGGCCCTGCGATAAACCGCATCCTCGGCCGCGATCGCTCCCGATTCCAGTCCCGCCAGCCAGCCGCCGATCCTGTCGCCCCGCAGCTCGATTCCCCATGGCAGGTCGCGGCCCGGACCGTCGGGATCGACGCGGGCATCCTGGACCCACAGCGACGCCACCCGCGACAGCGCCCCCGGCAGGCGCAGGTGCTGATGTGCGAACGGAATGGCATCGTCTATGACGGCGATGATGCAGCCACGGTCCGGGTCCGGCAGCGCGCCCGCAGCCATCAGCGGACCGGCGCCCGCAGGGGCCAGGTCACGGTTCACCGCGTCCGGGGGCAGGACCGCGGATGGCAGGAACCAGGACCGATCCATCCGCCCGAACGCCTGCGCCATCAGCGCGGGAAGGTCGGGCGCGGATGTGGGCGGGGGGACTCGGTGTCGCCGGCACCACTCCACCAGCGCGGGCGACAGCCCCGCCGGGGCAGCACCCGGGGTGGTCCATATGGCTGTCAGCTCCACTGGTCTGCCCGTTCGTCCCGGGCGCGCGCGACCAGCGTGGCCCATAACGGTGCGGGGCGCGGGGTCAGTGCAGGTCCCCTGAGCCTTGTGGCGGGATCGGCGTCGTTCAGAATTTCGGTCAGAATGCCATAGTGGAAATCGCGCACGGCCCCGCCGTCGTGATAAAGCCGCCCGTCGAACTGCGCACCGTGGGCGGTCGCGGCCGGATCGGCGCGGGCCAGCATGTAATGCGCCAGCTGCATCCCCAGCACCGCCCCCGCGGCGCTGTCGGCGGGGAAATGCACTCCGGCCACCGTCCGGTTCACCGCGATTCGACAGGCCAGTCGGAACAGCGGGTCGTCGGCCCGCAGCGGCGCCCGTGGGTCGTCCAGCCGCGTCAGCAGCGTGGCCAGGCAAAAGGCCTGGGTCGCATGGCCACTGGGCAGGGTAGGATGGCTGGGACAGGCGATCATCGGCTGGATCAGGTCGCTGAATTGCGTGGGGCGCGGACAGGCCAACGCAAGCTTGAGACGCATGACTGCGGCGGTGGTCAGGTCCATCGCGCGGGCCAGCATCTCCAGCGTGGCGGGGTTCCGCGACGGCTCCAAGGGGCGGATCGCGGCAAAGAACGGCATCAGGCCGTGGGTCTGGACCTCGATCTCGGGGGCGCGGTCGGGGCGCAGTTCGGCGTAATGCCCGACCATCGCCGCAGCCTCGCGGAACTGCACCAGATCGGGCCGGTCGATCCGCACCAGCGAGGCGCAGGTTCCGTCCGCCTGGCGGCACAGCAGGCTGGCGGATGATGCACCGGCGATCCCGTCATCGGCCGACAGGGGCATATCCTCGGACAGTTCCGCCAGCAGGATTGCGGCGCGGTGGTCCGGGTCCAGCCGCGCCAGCCGCGCACCCGGCGCCAGCATGGCGGGGGAACCACCCCGGCCCTGCGGATCCTCGATCCCCGCGATCGCATCGCGCGTGCGCATCAGGGCAAGGGACAAAAGCGCCCCCTGGCCGTCCGGCATGTCGTCGGACTTGGCATGCTTGGCATGTTTGGCGTGGAACAGGGACATGATGCACCAGGGAAAACAGGAACGGGTGACCCGATTAATCTATCACACGAAGCCGTGATTGGATAACCTTTTGCAAATCGCCCTTTGGGACAACGCCATGGACCGTCTGACCCTGCACCTGATCGGTCCGGTCGAGATGACCGGCCCGGGCGACCACCGTCTGACGCCGCGGGGCATGCGGGCCCGGGGGGTGCTGGCGGTACTGGGCACGGCCCGGGGCCTGCGCGTCACGCGGGCGCGGCTGCAGGACCTGCTGTTCAGCGACCGCGACCCCGATCACGGCAATGCCAGCCTGCGCCAGCTGCTGAGAGAGATCCGTCAGTGCCTTGGCCCCGCCCGCGACGCGCTGGTCACGGGGCCGGGCTGGGTCGGGCTGGACCCCGACCGGGTGCAGGTGGATCTGGCCGCCCGCCCCGGTCCCGACGGCCAGGTGCCCGAATTCGCGGCCGACCTGGACATCCCCGACCCGGAGTTCGAGGACTGGCTGCGTGATGCGCGCCAGACCGCGGCCGCCCGCATGCCCCAGGTCGCCACGGCGGATGCGCTGCCCGACCTGCTGCTGTCCGATCCGGTGTCCATCGGGCAGGACGCGATGGTGCTTGCCACGATGATCCTGTCCGAGGCCGCGGGCAGGGCCGCAGACCTGCTGCCCATCGCGGTCCTTTCGCCGGGGGCTGCGCCGCGGGGGGCCTATGTGCGGGTATCGTCGATGGCGAACGTGCAGGGCGGCGTCTTCAGCCTGCTGGTGCGGCTGATCCACCAGCCGTCGGGCCGGGTGATGTGGTCACAGAGGCTGACGGCGCCGCTGGCCGGCCTGGACGGACGGTTGGACGACCTGGCCGCGCGCTGCTGCCTGGGGATGCTGCAGGTGCTGGACCAGGGGCGGGCGCTTGGGGCGGCGATGGGAATCTCGTTCGCGGACGTGTTCAGCTTTTCCGCGTCCCGTCTGGCGCGCGCCGATCAGGTCCTGGCGCAGCTGGGCGACAGCATCACCCCGGCGGTGACCTTGTCGCTGCGCGCTTGGATCCGCACGACCCATGCCTTTGAACGCCTGACCCCCGATCCCCGCCAGGCCATCGCCGAGGCGGCAGAGCTTGCCGCCCGCGCCCGTCGGGCCGCGCCCTTCCACGCCACCGCCCTGGCCGTGCAATCGGTGGTCGAGGCCTATCTGGACCGCGATCAGATCGCCTTCGACCTGTCGCGCCAGGCCGTGCTGGCCGATCCGGGCAACCCCCTGGCGCGGCTGGCCCATTCCCGCGCGCTGGCCGGTGTAGACCGCTTTGCCGATTCCGCGGCGCAGGCGCGGGCCGGGCTGGACCAGGCGCTGTCCAGTCTGAACCCCGCCAATTGGCACTTGGGAATCGGGGTGGCGATGATGCGCGCGGGCGATCTGTCCGCCGCCACCCGCCACCTGGAGGCCGTGCACCGCTTTGCCCCCGACAACCGCCCTGCCCTGCGCTTTCTGGCCGCCCTGCGATACGCGCAGCGCGACGAGGAGGGCACCGTCCGCGCCCTCCTGGCCCTGCGCAGGCTGGAGCCGGATTTCAGCCTGGACCTGATGGGCAGCGACGGATACCCGGTGGACAGCCTGCGCAGGCTGGGCCTGCTGCAGGTCGCGGGATCACGGCTGATCTAGCGCAGCGCGGCCAGCAGCGCGCCGTGCAGGCGCGAGCCTGCCACGATCAGCCCGTCCACCTGCGCGGCCTCGCTGTTGAACCGCATCGGCTGGCCCCGCCGGTCGGTCACGCGCGCGCCCGCGCGTTCCGCGATCAGCGCCCCGGCGGCGATGTCCCATTCCCACGCCGCGCGCAGCGACAGCGCCGCGTCGAACCGTCCCTCGGCCGCAAGGCACAGCCGCCACGCCAGCGAAGACCGGAACTCGCGCCGGAATCCGGGCATGCCGCTGTGCCAGTTCGGCGCATCGGCCACCGCGCGATAGGTCAGCACCCGTGCGCCCTCGATCGATGCATTGGTCGGGGCGATGGGGGCGCCGTTCAGCGTGGCGGGGCCGTCGACATGGGCGGCATAGGTCAGGTCCAGCACCGGCAGGTGGACGACCGCGGCCACGATCCGGTCGCCCCGTGCCACGGCCAGCGAATGGGAAAACCCGTCCTGCCCGTCGATGAAGGCGCGGGTGCCGTCGATCGGGTCGATGATGAAGCAATGTTCGGCGTCAAGGCGGGCGGGGTCGGCCTCGGATTCCTCGGACAGCCAGCCGTAATCGGGGCGCGCGGCGGTCAGGGTCGCGTGCAGGGCGTCGTTGACCGCCAGGTCGGCCTCGGTCACCGGGCCCGCGCCGCCGCCCTTGTCCCAGGCCTGCGGATCGCGCCGCCAGAACCGCAGGGCGATCCGCCCCGCGTCCCGCGCGGCGGCGGTCAGCAGGTCCAGGTCGGCCTCAGCCCCCGGCAACGGTCATGCCCTGGACCAGCAGGCTGGGCACCTCGGTTCCGCGCCACGGCAGGGCGTCGTCGGCGGCCTCCAGCGTCATCAGCATGTCGCGCAGGTTGCCCGCGATGGTGCATTCGTTCACCGGCCAGGCGATGCGGCCGTCCTGAACCCAGAACCCGGCCGCGCCGCGGGAATAATCGCCCGTGGTGCCATTCACCGACGCCCCCAGCATCGACGTCACGATCAGGCCGGTGCCCATCCGTTCGATCAGGTCCTGGCGGCTGACGCGCCCCGGCGTCAGGATGACGTTGCTGTGGCTGGGGGACGGGCTTGAGGCCAGCCCCCGCGCCGCCGATGCGGTGCTGTCCATCCCCAGCTTGCGCGCCGTGGCCAGGTCCAGCGTCCAGCCCTGCAGCACGCCGTCGGCCACGATCATCCGCGCCCGCGTGGGCAGTCCCTCGGCATCGAAGGGGCGCGACGAGGGATAGCGCGGGCGCAGCGGATCCTCGGCCAGGTCCATGCCGGCGGGCAGGACGGGTTGGCCCAGGTCGCGCCGCAGCCAGCTGGCCCCGCGCGCGATGGACGACCCGTTCACCGCCGACAGCAGATGGCCGATCAGCGAGGCCGACACGCGGCGGTCATAAAGGATGGGATAGGCGCCCGTCGGCGGCTTGCGCCCGCCTGCGCGGGCCAGCGTGCGTTCCGCGGCCAGGGCGCCGATCTCCTCGGGGGTGGGCAGGTCGGCGGCGAAGGTGCGCGATTCGCCCGCATAATCGCGCTCCATCCGCAGCCCCTCGCCGGTGATCGCCACGACCGACAGCGAATGCCCGGTTCGGGCATAGCCGCCCGAAAACCCGTTCGACGCGGCCAGCCACATGCGCCGCTGGCTGTAGCTGGCATTGGCCGCCTCGACCTGAGAGATCCCCGCCACGTCCAGCGCCGCGGCCTCGGCGCGCTGCGCCAGGTCCTGCAGGTGCTGGGGTTCGGGTTCGGGCGCGTCCTCGGCCAGTTCCAGGCCGGCGGCGTCGCGATGGCGCGCCAGCTGGCCGGGATCGGCCAGGCCCAGATGATCGTCCACCGGCGCCTCGCGCGCCATGGCGACGGCACGGGCGGCCATCTCGACGATGGCGGCGTCGCGGTGGTCGGACGACGACACCGCCGCCTGGCGCCCGCCCACCAGCACGCGCAGCCCGATCTCCAGCCCTTCGGCGCGTTCGGCCTGTTCCAGCGCGCGGGCCCGCATGTCGATGCTGACGGACCGCCCGTCGACGGCCAGCGCGTCGGCCTGGTCGGCCCCGGCACGGCGCGCGGCATCGATCAGCGCCTCGGACAGGCGCTGAAGGCGAAGGGGGTCGGCGGCGTCGGTCATGCGGGCCTCACAGGCGAAAGGATCAGGCCGGGACGGATGCCCCGGCCCGCTGTCAAGGGATGCGGATCACTGGATCTGCTGGCCGTTGGCAAAGATCGCGCCACCCTCACGGAACTCGATCTCGGTCTGCAACTGGTCGGGGTTGCCCTCGACCGGGCGGGCGAACATCGCCATCATCATGCGTGGACCCATCAGCTGCTCCTGCGGCACGACGCCCATCGCGACCAGCGTATCCAGCAGGCCGTTGATGCCGCCGAACGTGCCCTCGATCTTGCCCAGGGGCTGGCTGGGATCCTCGCCGAAGGTCAGCGCACCGGACAGGTCGGCGGTGGCGCCTACGGCGTCCAGGGCCAGTTCCTTGATGGTCAGGCTGCGCGGCTGCAGGGGCATGGGCGCGGCGCCGTCCGGACCGGGCTCCACCGGCTGCGGAAAGTCGGGATCCATGAAGTTCTGCGTCAGCAGCGCCGTCCCTTCCAGGTCGATGGTCAGGCTGGCCGGATCGCGTGGCAGCGCCGCCTCGGGGTCCAGCGCCTGCCAGATCGCGTCGTCCAGCGTCAGCCCGTCCAGGACATAGGTCAGCGCAAAGGGCTGCTCCTGATCGGATGCCACGATCGGCATGGCCAGCCGGAACCGGTTCTCCGCCGCGCCATAGGCGATCGGGAAGGGCATGTCCGTGGCGGTCAGGTTGGTCGTCATGTCGGTCAGCCCGCCTTCATAGGACAGGCCGTCCTTGGAGATGCCGACGGCCAGCGTGCCGCTTGCCGCCTGGAAGCTGCCTTCGGAATCGTTACGGCTGCCATCCGCGGTCAGGGTGCTGGCAGTGAAGCTGCCGCTGGTCGCGCCCATCGCAAAGCTGCCCTTGCCGCCAAAGCCCGCCTGCAGCGCCTGCGTGGGCTGGCTGCCAAAGTTGACCTCGCCCGCAGGGCTGGTGCCGTCGCCCTGCATGGTCAGGTCGGCGATGGTGATCGTGGCCTGGAAATCGTCGGTCTCTGCGGTGGCCGCCGGGGCGTCGGGCGCCTCGGATGCCTCCGGCGCGTCGGTGGCGTCGGGCGCGGTTTCGGTTTCAGGCGCATCTGTGGCGGCAAGCGACGGCCCCGAGGCGGTGATCTGCGCCTCCAGCGCATCGGCGCGACCCTCGAAGGTCTGGGTGCTGGCGCCGTCGGCGGCGGTGGTGACGGTCTGGCTGCCGGTGACGCCGGTCAGCGTGGCGGTCAGCGGAACCTCGTTCCGGTCGTCCAGCGCGCGGCCCGACATGGTTAGCGTGGGCATGGTCACGTCATGGGTCAGCGCCTCGGGCGTGCCCGAGCTGATCGTCTCGTTGCCGGGGGCGTCCATGGTCATGGAAAAGCCCACGGCCTCGTCGTCGCCCTCGGGCACGGCGCTGCTCTCCAGCGTCATCTGGCCGCCCACGACTGACCGCACGGTGCCGTCGCCGACCGCGGTCAGCACGATTTCGGGCAGGGTCAGGACCATGTCCGGGGCATCGGCCTCTCCGTCGACGGTCAGGACCACGTCGGTCAGGGTGATCGCCTCGTCCGAGGCATCCTCGGACCCGACCTGGACCGCATAGCCCATCTGTTCATAGCTGTCCTGCAGGCTCTGCCAGACTTCGGCGGGGGTGACGTCTGCAAGGGCCGGGCCCGCGCCCAGGATCAGCGCAAGCGCCGAGGTTGCAAGGGGACGGTTCATGGCGGATACCTTTCGCAAACCTGAAATCGGGGGGATTCCTGACACAGTGCCGCCGAAAGGGAAAGGGAACAAGTCGTGATCCGCAGCCACCACCGGGACGGCCTGTCCCTGCTGACGATCGACCGCCCCGACAAGGCGAACGCCCTGACCGCCGACATGCTGCGCGACCTGCGCGCGGGTGTGGCGCAGGCCCTGGACAGCGGCGCGCGGGCGCTGATCCTGACCGGGGCGGGCCGGGTCTTTTCGGCCGGCGCGGACCTGGACCAGGCCCGCGCGGGTCTGGCCACGGCCCCCGAATGGGAGGATCTGTCCGCCGCGCTGGCCGCCCTGCCCTGCCTGACCGTCGCCGCGCTGAACGGGTCGCTGGCCGGGGGCGCCTTCGGCATGGCGCTGGCCTGCGACATCCGCCTGGCGGTGCCCGATGCAAGGTTCTTCTATCCGGTGATGCGGCTGGGCTTTCTCCCGCAGCCAAGCGACCCGGCGCGCCTGGTGGCGCTGGTGGGGCCCGCGCGGGCGCGGATGATCCTGATGGCCGGCGCCCGGATCGACGCGCCCGAGGCGCTGGCCTGGGGCCTGGTCGACCGCATCCTGCCCGCGCCCGACCTGATGGACGCCGCGCGCGCCCTGGCCACCGATGCCCTGGCCGCCGACCCCGCCCATGTCGCCACGATCAAGGCGATGACGCGGCCTTCGCGCGCTTGATCGCGGTCCCCGGACCCATCATGGAACGAAGTTCCCCGCCCGCCGTTGCGCCAGCAGGGCTTGTTCCGCGGTGCTGCGGCCTGCCGCATCTTTGTCCTTTTCTGCCGCCGCCCCGCTTGCGGATCGCATTGCCAGATCGCAGGTAACGTCCAAGAACCTATGGAGATTTCCCGTGCGCACGCTTGTCCTGATCGCCGCCCTTGCCCTGACCACCGCCCTGCCCGCCGCGGCCGACACGATCCGCGTCGGCATGTCCGGCGGCTATTTCCCCTTCACCTTCACCCGTGCGGATGAACTGCAGGGCTTCGAGGTGGATTTCCTGAACGCCATCGCCGAAGAGACCGGCGACGAGGTCGAATTCGTCACGATGTCCTTTTCGGGCCTGATCGGCGCGCTGGAATCGAACCGCATCGACACCATCGCCAACCAGATCACCATCACCCCCGAACGCGAGGCGGCATTCGCCTTTACCCAGCCCTATGTCTATGACGGCGCCCAGATCGTCACGCGCGAGGGCAACCCGGCCGCGATCGAGGGGCCGGACAGCCTGGACGGCAAGACCGTTGCGGTGAACCTGGGGTCGAACTTCGAACAGCTGCTGCGCGAACTGCCCAATGCCGACCAGATCGACATCCGCACCTATGAAAGCAACATCGAACAGGACACGGCGCTGGGCCGGGTCGATGCCTTCGTCATGGACCGCGTGTCCTCGGCCCAGGTGATCGCGCAGAGCCCGCTGCCGCTGGAACTGGCCGGAGAGCCCTTCTCGGAGATCAGGAACGCCCTGCCCTTCCGCAACGACGAGGCCGGTCAGGCGCTGCGCGACCGCGTTGACGCGGCCATCACCACCCTGAAGGAGAACGGCACCCTGGGCGAGATCTCTCAGAAATGGCTGGATGCCGACGTGACGCAGCCCGTGTCGCAGTAACATGCGGCCTCTGGACACCGCCTACATGTGGGACCTCGTCCCGGTCATCGCGGGCTATGTGCCGCTGACGCTGTTCATGGCGATCGTCGCGATGGTGGCGGCGCTGACCCTGGGGTCGGCGCTGGCCATCGTGCGCGTGCTGCGCGTGCCGGTCCTGGACCGCATCGTGGCGGTGTTCATCAGCTTCTTCCGCGGCACGCCGCTGCTGGTGCAGCTGTTCCTGTTCTATTTTGGCCTGCCCCAGATCGTGCCGGCGATGACCGGCATCGACGGCGTCACCGCCGCGATCATCGGCCTGACGCTGCATTTCTCGGCCTATATGGCCGAAAGCATCCGCGGCGCCATCCTGGGCGTCGACCGCAGCCAGTGGGAGGCCGCAGCCTCTATCGGCATGACCCAGGGACAGCTTCTGCGCCGGATCATCCTGCCCCAGGCTGCGCGGACCGCGGCGCCGACGCTGATGAACTATTTCATCGACATGATCAAAAGCACCTCGCTGGCCTTCACCCTGGGGGTGACCGAGATGATGGGCGCCGCCCAGAAGGAGGCCGCAGGCAGCTTTCTGTACCTGGAGGCGTTCCTGGTGGTCGCGCTGTTCTATTGGGTGATCGTCGAAACCCTGTCGGTCGGCCAGCGCCGGCTGGAATCCAGCCTTGGAAAGGCCGTCGCGCGATGAGCTGTCAGATCGAGATCACCGGACTCGTCAAGCGCTTTGGCGACAACACTGTTCTGGACGGCATCGACCTGTGCCTAGAGCCGGGCGAACGCGTGGCGATCATCGGGCCGTCCGGAACTGGGAAATCGACCCTGCTGCGTTGCCTGAACTGGCTGGACACGCCCGATCAGGGCACGATCCGCATGGGCGACGTGACGGTCGATGCCGCACGCGCGACCAAGGCGCAGATCCTGGGCCTGCGGCGGCGGACGGGGTTCGTGTTCCAAAACTATGCGCTGTTCGCCAACAAGACCGCCCGCGGGAACATCACCGAGGGGCTGACCACTGTGCGCGGCTGGCCCGCCGACAAGGCGCGGGCGCGGGCGGATGACATTCTGGCCCAGATCGGCTTGGCGGATCGGGGCGACAGCTATCCGGCGGCTATGTCCGGCGGTCAGCAGCAGCGCGTCGGCATCGGTCGCGCAATGGCCCTGGACGCGGACCTGATGCTGTTCGACGAACCGACCAGCGCGTTGGATCCCGAATGGGTGGGCGAGGTCCTGGACCTGATCCGCCGCATTGCTGACGGACGCCAGACCATGCTGATTGTGACCCATGAAATGCAGTTTGCCCGCGAAATCGCGGACAGGGTGGTCTTCATGGAAGGTGGGCGGATCGTGGAACAGGGGCCGCCTGCGCAGATCTTCGGCAATCCGCAGGACGACCGCACACGGGCCTTCCTGCGTCGCGTGGGCTGATTACAGCCCTGCGACCTGGAAATAGGCCTGCGTGCTGCGGTCATCGCTGAAGCCGATGCCGCTGGCGATGATGCAGCTGGTCTGATCATCGCGCGGCGCGACCAGCGTCCATGTCCCCAGCTGATCGGACCCCCACAGCTGCGTGCCTTGCACGCCGGTCATGTCGACGGGATATTCCGCGAAATCCTGTTCCAACGTCGCGGCGATTTCCGCATCATCGGCGCAATACGGCTGGTCGTCGACGGCCATTTCCGAAACCGGCATGGTCTGGATGTCCTCCAGCAGGGCGGCAGGCTCGATGCCCTGCATCGCGCTCCAGCCCTGAACCGGCTGGTTGGGGCTGGCCGACAATGCCGGTGTGACGCTGAGCAGCGCCACGACGCCGGCGTAGCCAAGGCGGGTGATGCGGTCTGCACGGGTCATGATGATAGCCTTTCTTGCGAATTCCCCAACAAAACGCGGTTTTGTTCGCAAGAGTTCCGTCGGCCCCTCTTACGCCCAACTGCGCGCCAGTGCCAGGCGGGCCTCCAGACCGTGCGGCGCGCGGTGGAATTCCAGCCGTCCGCCATGCTGCGCGGCGATGGTCGACACGATGGCCAGGCCCAGCCCGACGCCGCTGGCGGTGCCGGCATTCTCTCCGCGCTGAAAGGCCCCTGTCAGGCGCGCCAGGTCGTCCTCGGTCAGGACCGATCCGCGGTCGGTGACCGAGATCCAGGCCTCGTCCGCGTCGCCGCCGGTCAGCACCTGCGCCTCGCGCCCGTATTTCAACGCGTTGTCGATGAGGTTGGACAGCGCGCGGCGCAGCGCGGTGGGCTGGCCGCGCATCAGCAGGGCGTGGCTGTCCACCGTCGGACGGCTGGTGGTTCGTGAAAACAGCGTGCCGGCGCGGGCAGGGGGCAGCGACGACTGGCGCAGCGTCACGGGCAGGCCCACGTCCTGGTAATCGGCCACGACCGCATCGGCCAGGGATGTCAGGGACAGCTGGCGGAACGGTTCGGCCCCGATCTCGGCGCGGGTATAGGTCAGGACGCCGTCGATCATCGTCGTCATCTCGTCGATGTCGCGGTCCAGGCGGTCGCGCAGGGCGGCATCCTCGATCATCGCGCTGCGCAGGCGCAGGCGGGTGGCGGGGGTGCCCAGGTCGTGGCTGACCCCCGACAGGACCAGGGCCCGGTTCTCCAGCGCGGCGCGGTCCTGGGCGACATAGGCGTTCACGGCCTCGGCGGTCTGGCGCAGCTCGATCACGCCGCCGACGGGCAGGGCGGCGGTGCGGGCGCGGTGATCGCGCAGCGCGGCCGCAAAGGCGGTGAACGCCCCCGCGACCCCC